>NZ_JBHJVM010000007.1:125500-137375 GCF_042264825.1 Isoptericola sp. NPDC056134 | reverse complement strand
CGGACGATTGGCCCCGTCATGGCCTCACGACAGGGCCAATCGTCCGCTCACAACACTCCGGGTGGGTGACCGTCAGGACGCGGCGGCGGCCTCCGCCGCGGCGAGCAGGATGCAGGTGGCGACGCCGTCCATCGCGACGCGCACCTCGTCCAGCGGCGGCATGGTGGGCGCGAGGCGCAGGTTCCGGTCGTTCGGGTCCTGGTGGTACGGGAAGGTGGCGCCGGCCGGGGTGAGCGCGATGCCGGCCTCCTTGGCGAGCTGCACCACGCGCGCCGCGGTGCCCGGGACGACGTCGACGGAGACGAAGTAGCCGCCGTCGGGCCGGGTCCAGGTGGCGACGCCGGCGTCGCCGAGCCGCGCGTCGAGGATGTCGACCACGGCGC
Source organism: Isoptericola sp. NPDC056134 (assembly GCF_042264825.1). Classification (NCBI taxonomy): domain Bacteria; kingdom Bacillati; phylum Actinomycetota; class Actinomycetes; order Micrococcales; family Promicromonosporaceae; genus Isoptericola; species Isoptericola sp. NPDC056134. Next base: position 136,992 of record NZ_JBHJVM010000007.1, on the reverse strand, counting down.
GGAACTTGGGCGCGAGGACCTCGCGGTGCTTGCGCATGTGGGCGCGCACGCCGGCGGCGTCGCCGAAGAACTGCGCGTGCCGCAGGTGGTTGACCTTGTCCGGGCCGATGGAGCGGATGCCCAGGTGCTTCGTGAACCAGGCGACGTTGGCGGGCGACGACGCGAAGAACGCGACGCCGGAGCCCGCCAGGGAGATCTTCGACGTCGACGCGTACAGGAGCACGCGGTCGGGGTTGCCGGCCTCGGCGGCGAGGCCGATCGCGTTCGCGGACTTCGCCTCGTGCTCCGTGAGGTGGTGCACCGCGTAGGCGTTGTCCCAGAAGATGCGGAAGTCGGGGGCGGCGGCGGGCATCGACACGAGGCGCCGGGCGACGGACTCCGAGACGACCGAGCCGTCCGGGTTGGCGTACGTCGGCACGACCCACAGGCCCTTGATCGTCGGGTCGTCGGCGACGAGCGCGGCGACGGCCTCGGCGTCGGGGCCGTCGGGCGTCATCGGCACGGTGACCATGCGGATGCCCAGCTCCTCGCAGATCGCGAAGTGCCGGTCGTACCCGGGCACGGGGCAGACGAACGTGATCTGCTCCTCGCGCGACCAGGGGCGCTCGGAGCCCGGCACGCCGAACAGCAGCGCCTGCACGATCGTGTCGTACATCAGAGTCAGCGAGGCGTTCCCCTGCGCGAGGAGCTGGTCGACGGGCACGCCGAGCAACTCGGCGAAGATGGCGCGCAGCTCGGGCAGCCCGGCGAGCCCGCCGTAGTTGCGCGTGTCCGTGCCGTCCTCGGCCGTGTGGTGGCCCTCGCCGGGCAGAGCCAGCAGCGCCTCGGAGAGGTCGAGCTGCTCGGCGGACGGCTTGCCCCGCGTGAGGTCGAGCCTCAGGCCGCGGGCCTGCAGGTCCGCGTACTCGCGGCGCAGGTCCCCGAGCCTCTCGGCGAGGTCGGCGGCCTGGGCGGTCGGGGTGGTGGACGACGGCGCGGTGGAACCCTCGGTGCTCACCCCACGGACCATACCGGCCGTGGGTCGGCGGCGGCAGGGCGTCCCACGACGGCGGGGCGCCGGTCGCCGCGACCGGTCAGCGCCGGCGGTCGAGCGCCCGCGCGAGCCGGCCCAGCGAGAGGCGCATGAAGCCCCGCAGGGCGATCCCGACCAGCGGCGCGGTGACGGCGCGGGGGAGCGGGCCGGCGAGGTACGCCTCCTCCCACCACACGACGCGGCAGCGGCCGGCGTCCATCGGGACGACGTCGAAGCCCGCCTCGCCGAGCAGCACCGGGCCGAGCTTGCGCAGCCGGGTGCGGCCGACGCGGGCGGCGGCGGTGGAGGGGCGTTCCAGCTGCTCCACGACCATCCGGTCGATGACCACGAGGCGTGCCAGGGCGGCGCCGGGGTCGCGCCGCGCGCCCGGGCCGCTCGCCATCGTGTAGCGGTCGCCGACCTCGGGGCCGGGCCCGGCCGCCCCCTCGAGCCTGGTGGCGATCATCCACCGCGGGTGGGTGCGCAGGTCCGCCACCCAGGCGAACGCGACGGACGCCTCCACCGGGACGACGCGTGCCACCTCGACGTGGTGGGCGCGGGGCGTGGCGGGCGTCGTCACGAGCCGTCGTCCTCCGGCGTGCGGCCACGCCCCTTGCGGCTCGGCAGCCACCGGCTCGGCGACGTGCGCCGTGGCGCGTCCGGCGCGCGCAGCGTCGGGACGTCGTCGCCCGGCTCGAGCACCAGTTCCACGACGCGGGGGAAGTGCTCGGGCGGCGGGCCGAACGCGCGCCGCGACTGCGCGACGACGCCGTGGCCGAGCGCGCGCCCGCCCGCGATGCCCACGACGAACCCGACGCCGAACGGCAGCAGCCGACCGAGCGCGAGCGAGCCCTGCTTGGCGACCTGCCGCTTGAGGAACTGGCGGGCGAGCGTCTTGTTGACCCGCTTGATCGTCGTCTGCGGCATGGACGTGAGCAGCACCTTGCCCCACGCCACGGAGGAGCCGCCGATCGCGTTCTCGACGTCCTTCGCGCCCCGGTCGCCCAGCACGGTCGCCAGGAGCAGCGCGCGACGGCGCGGCACGTCGTCGATCTCGATGCCGTGCACGTCGGCGACGGCGAGCGCGAACGCCGCCGACGCGCCGAAGAACGTGGCCACGTCGCCCGTGGTGAGCGCCGTCGCCGCGGCCGTCCCGACCGACGGCGCCGCGGCCGCCGCGCCCACGGCGCCGCCCGCCGTCGTCAGCAGGGTCAGGTACTCCTTCTCCAGGATCCGCACGATCCCGGCCGGGTCGGCCTCGGGGTTTCGTGCCCGCAGCCGGTCCACGTGCTTGTGGATCGCGGCGGACGGGATCGTCACGGCCTTGTCGAGCAGCGCGTCGAGCAGCGGCGTCGGCCGGTACCGGGCCCACTCCTCGCCGCGCGCGGCCGGGTCCCGGACCTCGGTGACCTCGTCGCCCGCCCCGTCTCCCGGCACGTCCGCGCGCACGACCTCGTCGCCCGGCGTCGGGCTCTCGCCACCCCTGCCGCGCCCGGTCACGACGCGGCTTCCTCCGCGTCGTCCTCCGCGTCGCCGGCCGGCTGCTCGAAGACGGCCGGCGGCACCAGGGCGCCCGCCTTGAGGGTGCGGCCCACGGTGCAGGCCCGGTCGATCGAGCGCTGCGCCAGCAGCAGGGTCTTGTTCCGCGTGGCCTCGTCGAGCCCCGACAGGTCGATCTCGAAACGCTCGGTGAGCACCGGGTACCGGTCCTCGTCCAGGTCCTTCGCGTCCTCGACCCGGATCACGGCCTCGTACGCCTCGCCGAGCGCCCGGGCGAACTTCGTGTCGCTGCTCATGCCCGCGCACGCGGCCAGCGCGATCTTGAGCAGTTCGCCGGGCGTGAAGACGGCGCCCGCCTCCACGGGGCCGATCTCCACGCTGGCGCCGCGGGCGGTGTGCCCGCGGTAGGTGCGGTTGCCGGTGCGCTCCACCCACAGCGGGTCGGTGGGCGACGGCGTCACGGGGGCTGCGGTGTCGGGCGCGGTGCTCTGGTCCGTCATGAGGTGATCCTCCCACTGCTCGTCCGGGGAAGTCCGGGACGTCCCGAGGAGAACGTGCGGGCCGCCCGTCCGATTCCGGTGTGGCCGGGGTCACACGACCGCGCCTGTCACGGACCGCCGCGGTCCCCGGTCGACAGGGTGTCGGGCGGCCACCGGGCCGCCCGCCGCAGGGACACCTCAGCAGCACCGCAGAGAGGACAGGCTCATGAAGATCGTGGTCGTCGGTGGGACGGGACTCATCGGGACGCAGGTCATCGCACACCTCACGGAGGCCGGGCACGACGCCGTCGCCGCCGCGCCCAGCACGGGCGTGGACACCCTGACCGGCGAGGGCGTGGACGCGGCGCTCGCGGGCGCCGACGTCGTCGTGGACGTGTCGAACTCGCCGTCGTTCGCGGACGACGACGTGCTGCGCTTCTTCACGACGTCGACGCGCACGCTGCTCGACGCCGAGAAGCGCGCGGGCGTGCGGCACCACGTGGCGCTGTCGATCGTGGGCGCCGACCGCAACCCGGACTCCGGGTACCTGCGGGCCAAGGTGGCGCAGGAGGAGCTGATCCGCTCCGGCGGTGTCCCGTGGACGGTCGTGCGCGCCACGCAGTTCTTCGAGTTCGCGCCGCGGATCGCCGACGGCGCCACGGTCGACGGCGTGGTGCGCATCCCGCCCGTCGGGTTCCAGCCGATCGCGTCGGCGGACGTGGCGCGGTTCGTGGCCGAGGCGGCCGCGGGGCAGCCGCGCGACGTCGTGCTCGACGTCGCCGGCCCGGAGCGGGTCCGGTTCGACGAGTTCATCGCCGCCGCGCTCGGGGCGTCGGGAGACGCCCGCGAGGTGGTGGCCGACCCGGCCGCGCCGTACTTCGGGGCCGTGCTCGCGGACGACTCGATCGTGCCGCAGGGCGACGCCCGGCTCGGCGCCGTGACGTACGCGGACTTCGCCGGGGCGCGGGCGTAGCGTTGGCCGCATGACGTCGCGTCCCGACGCGCCCGAGCGCCCCGGCCCCCTCGACGACACCGAGGGCGCCGGGGCGCTCGACGCGTTCCTCGCCGTCCGGCCGCAGCTGTTCGGCATCGCCTACCGGATGCTCGGGGGCGTCGCCGAGGCGGAGGACGTCGTGCAGGACGCCTGGCTCCGCTGGCAGGGCACGGACCGCGACCAGGTCCGGAACCCGGTGGCCTTCCTCACGACCGTGACGACGCGGCTCGCGATCAACGCGGCGACGTCGGCGCGCGCCCGTCGCGAGACGTACGTCGGGCCGTGGCTCCCCGAGCCGGTCGACACCTCCGACGACCCCGCGCTGGGAGCGGAGCGTGCCGAGGCCCTCGAGCTCGCGACCCTGCTGCTCATGGAGCGGCTCACGCCGGTGGAACGCGCCGTGTACGTGCTGCGGGAGGCGTTCGGCTACCCGTACGGGCGGATCGCGGAGATCCTCGACCTCACCGAGGCGAACGCACGCCAGCTCGCCCGGCGGTCGCGCGACCGGCTCGGCACGCGCGAGGCGGTACCCGTCGACCCCGGCGAGCACCGGCGCCTGCTCGACGAGCTCGTGGCCGCCGCGCACGAGGGCGACCTCGCGCGCTTCGAGCGCTACCTGGCCGACGACGTCGTCGCGCGGCCCGACGGCGGCGGGCGGGTGCACGCGTCGCGCGTCGAGCTGGTCGGCCTCGCGCGGGTGTCGCTCTTCCTCGACAACGTGTGGCGCAAGTTCTGGGACGCCGGCACGGTGCGCGCCGTCGAGGCGAACGGCCTGCCCGCCGTCGTGGTCGACCTGGACGGCGCGCCGTTCGCGCTCCTGGCGCTCGACGTCGTCGACGGGCGGGTCGAGCACGTGTACGTCCAGGTCAACCCCGACAAGCTGGCGGGCTACGCCACGGCCTCCTGAGCGTCGTCCTGCGCGGCTCTCACGTCGTCGGGCGCGTCGTCGGGCGTGGTGGCCGCGGCGAACGCGGCGCGGGGCGTCTGCACCGACGCGAGGGAGACGACGTCGCGCCCGAAGACCGCGGCGGTGAGCCAGACCGCGAGCACGCGGGCCTTGCGCTCCCACGTCGGGACGGCGAGCAGGTGGTAGCCGCGGTGGACGAGCCACGCGAGCCGGCCGCGCACCACGATCCCGCGGGACTGGAAGATGCCCGACCCCAGCCCCAGCGTGGCGATGACGCCGAGGCTGCCGTGCACGTACGGGCGCGTGGGGCGACCGTGCAGGCTCGCGACCAGGTTGCGCGCCAGACGCCGGCCCTGCCGGACGGTGTGCTGCGCGTTGGGCACGGCGAGCGCGCCGGGCCGCGCGACGGCCAGGTCGGGCACGGCGGCGCCGTCGCCCGCGGCCCACGCGTCGTCGACGGGCTCGTCGTCCGTGCCGACCCGCAGGTCGGGCCGCACGACGACGTACCCGCGGCGGTCCACCGGCAGGTCGGTGTGCGTCGCGACCACCGGGTTCGCGGCGTTGCCCGCCGTCCACACCAGCAGCCCGGACGCGAACTCCTCGCCGGTCGAGAGGCGGACGACCCCGTCGACCGCGGACTCCAGGCCCGTGCCGAGGTGCACGCGCCCGCCGCGGCGCTCGAGCTGCTCCACGACCCACCGGCCCGGGCGGTCCGTCACCTCCGGCAGGATGCGGTCGCTGAGCTCCACGAGGTGGAACCGCAGCTCGGTGGCGTCGATCTCCGGGTACCGGGGGAGCAGGTCGTGCGCGAGCGACAGCAGCTCGCCGAAGCCCTCGACGCCGGAGAACCCGCCGCCGACGAACGTCACGGTGAGCAGCCGCTCCCGCTCCGGGCCGCGCGGCAGGCTCGCCGCCCGGTCGAACGACGTCAGCAGCCGGTCGCGGATGGCGACCGCCTCCTCGACGTGCTTCATCCCGATGGCGTGCTCCGCGACGCCCGGGACGGGGAAGACGCGCGTCACCGCGCCCGCCGTCACCACGACCGTGTCGTAGGGCAGGCGGTACGTCTCTCCCGAGCGCGGCCGCACGACCACGACCCGGTCCGCGTGCTCCACGCGCACCACCGACCCGTCGACCAGCCGCGTGCGGCGCAGGTGTCTGCGGTGGGCCACCGCCGCGTGCCGCGCCTCGACGGACCCGGCCACCACCTCCGGCAGGAACGGCTGGTACGTCATGTACGGGCGTGGGTCGACGAGCACCAGCTCCACCTCCCCGCGCCGCAGCTCCCGCCGCAGGCCCTTCTCCAGCTCCCGGGCCGTCGTGAAGCCCGCGTAGCCGCCACCGACGATCACGATGCGTCGCATCACTGCCTCCTGTGCCGCGCCCGTCGGGCGCTCTCACCACGTCGACCGCGCAGCGCCCTCCTCCGTGACTGCCGCGGGGTGTGACGTCCGAGACGTCGGCGCGGCACTTCGGGCTCAGTCCGGCAGCTCGAACTGCCGACCCGAGACAGATCTGCCGCCGTGAAGGCCGGTCCGGGCTCCGCAGCGACGCGCCGTCGCGGCGCCGCCGGCGGTGTCGCGAGGGTCGTAGGGTTGCCGCATGGCTGCGATCCCCACCCCCTACGAGGACCTCCTGCGCGACGTGCTGGAGCACGGCACGCACAAGGAGGACCGCACGGGGACGGGCACGCGCAGCGTGTTCGGGCGGCAGCTCCGCTACGACCTGCAGCAGGGGTTCCCGCTGATCACGACCAAGCGGGTGCACCTCAAGTCGATCGCGTACGAGCTGCTCTGGTTCCTGCGCGGCGACTCCAACGTGCGGTGGCTGCAGGAGCACGGCGTGACGATCTGGGACGAGTGGGCGTCGCCGGAGGGCGAGCTGGGCCCGGTGTACGGCGTGCAGTGGCGGTCGTGGCCGACGCCGGACGGGCAGCACGTCGACCAGATCGCGGGCGTGATCGACCAGATCAAGGTCGACCCGGACTCGCGCCGCCTCATCGTGAGCGCGTGGAACGTGGCGGAGCTCGCGGACATGGCGCTGCCGCCCTGCCACCTGCTGTTCCAGTTCTACGTGGCGGACGGGAAGCTGAGCTGCCAGCTCTACCAGCGCTCCGCCGACCTGTTCCTCGGCGTGCCGTTCAACATCGCCTCGTACGCGCTGCTCACGCACATGGTGGCCGCGCAGACCGGCCTCGAGGTGGGGGAGTTCGTCTGGACGGGCGGCGACTGCCACGTCTACGACAACCACGTCGAGCAGGTCCGCACCCAGCTGGAGCGCGACCCGTACCCCTACCCGACGCTCCGCCTCGCACCGCGCGACTCGATCTTCGACTACGCGTACGAGGACATCGAGGTGCTCGGCTACCAGCACCACCCGGGCATCAAGGCCCCGGTCGCGGTCTGACCCCGGTGACGACGTGATCGGTCTGATCTGGGCCCAGGCGCACGACGCCGCGGGCCGGCCCGTCATCGGCGCCGCGGGCGAGATCCCCTGGCGCGTGCCGGAGGACTTCGCGCACTTCAAGGCGACGACGGCGGGGCACCCCGTCGTCATGGGGCGCCGCACGTGGGAGTCGCTGCCGCGCCGCCCGCTGCCGGGGCGCACCAACGTCGTCGTGACGCGGCGGCCCGGCTGGTCCGACGAGGGCGCGGTCACCGCCGCGTCGATCGACGAGGCGCTGGCGCTCGCCGCCGCGGCCCCCGGCGGGGACGAGGTCTGGGTGATGGGCGGCGGCGAGGTCTACGCCGCGACCCTGGCGCTCGCCGACCGGCTCGTCGTCACCGAGATCGACCTGGCGGTCGAGGGCGACGCGTTCGCCCCCGTCGTCGATGCGCTGACCTGGGAGATCGCCGACGACGGCGCGTGGGCGACGTCGTCCGGCCCGGACGCCCTGCGCCATCGCGTGCGCACCTACACGCCCGTCCCCGCGAGGTAGCTCGAGCCGTGCCGAGGTAGTACCCGTTCCCGGTGCCCCGGTTCCACCTCGTCGTGACCGGGTACTCCCTCGCCGCGACCGGTACTACCTCGGCGCGGGGCCCGCTACCTCGCCGAGACGGGGCCACCCGGCGGTCTCGTGCTTCCACGGCGAGCGCCAGATCACGATCTCGACACCGATCGGTGGAAGGCGCTTGCCGATTCCGGGACCTGTCCGGTACCTTTCCGAGAAACCGGTTACCGGCGCGTTTCACCAGGAGCGCGGACAGCTCGAGGACGAGCAGAGGGGCACGCCAATGGTGGTTGTGATGATCGAGGGGACCGCGCGATGAGCGCGGTCACCGCCGCGAAGACCGCGGCTCCGACGACGCCGACGACGTCCGGTGGCGGCGTGCCCGCGCGCCCGCGCCGCAAGCGCGTGCCGGCGCTGTGGAAGCACAAGGCGCTCTACCTCATGGCAGTGCCGGGGATCCTGTACTTCATCCTCTTCAAGTACGCGCCCATGGGCGGGCTCGTCATCGCCTTCCAGGACTACCTGCCGTTCCTCGGCATCGGCGGCAGCCCGTGGGTCGGCTTCGACCACTTCGTGCGCTTCTTCTCCGAGGACACGTTCTACGTCCTGCTGCGCAACACCCTGATGATCTCGCTGGGGATGCTGATCTTCGCGTTCCCGGTGCCGGTCATCCTGGCGCTGCTGCTCAACGAGGTCCGCACGAAGTGGTTCCAGCGCAGCATCCAGTCGGTCGTCTACCTGCCGCACTTCCTGTCGTGGGTGATCGTCGTCTCGATCTTCTACGTGCTGCTCACGACCGACGGCGGGTCCGTCAACAACCTGCTGGTCTCATGGGGCTTCGACCCGGTCCCGTTCCTCACCGATCCCGACTGGCTCCGGCCGATGTACATCTTCCAGGAGATCTGGAAGGGCGCCGGCTGGGGCACCATCGTCTATCTCGCCGCGATGACCGCGGTCGACGTCCAGCTCTACGAGGCGTCCGAGCTCGACGGCGCGGGCCGGATGCGCCAGGCCTGGCACATCACGCTGCCGGCCATCCGGCCCACCATCATCGTGATGTTCATCCTCGCCATCGGCGACTTCCTGGAGCTCGGCTTCGAGCACATGTTCCTCGTGATGAACTCCCTGAACCGCGACGTCGCCGACATCTTCGACACCTACGTGTACACGGCGGGTATCGAGAACGGGCAGCTCAGCTACGCGGCCGCCGTCGGCCTGTTCAAGGGGCTCGTCGGCCTCGTCCTCGTGGTCTTCGCCAACCGCCTCGCCAAGCGGTTCGGCGAGGAGGGCGTCTACTGATGTTCTCCTTCGAGGGCTTCGTGCGGATCGACGCGATCTGTCGCGGCATCTTCCGGGTCGCGGCTCTGAGCGTGCTGTGGCTGGCGACGACGATCCTCGGGCTCGGCCTGCTCGGGTTCGGCCCGGCGTCGTACGCGACGGCGAAGTCCGTGGACCGCTGGCTGCGGCACGGCGAGACGCCCCCGCTCGCCCGCACGTTCGTGGCCGACGTCCGCGAGCGGACAGGCGAGGCGATGCTCGCCGGTGCGGTCGTCCTGGGTGCGGGCGGCGTGATCGTCACCAACGTCTTCCTCGCCCCGGCGTGGATCCTCCAGGCGGTCAACGTGCTGGCGCTCGTCGTGCTCGGTGTCGCCACCGCCTACGTCTTCCCCGTCATGGCCGCCACCGACATCGCCACCACGCGGCGCCGGTTCGCCGCAGCGCTGCTCATCGGCTTCGGCTCGCTGCACTGGACGATCATCGGCGCGGCCGCCGTCGGCGCGGCCTGGTGGCTGCTGTGGACGTACGCCACGCCGCTGCTCCTGCTCTTCGGGGCCGGGCTCCCGGCGTTCGTCGTCGGACTGGTCACCCGCATCGTCTTCCGCCCCCTGGAGGAGTCCCCGGAGGTCCCGGGCTCCACCCACCGTTCCTTGCACCACCCGATGATCTCGCCTGCGACGGAGCAGGTGTCATGAGAGGAGCAGTACCCATGCGCAAGACCCTGTTCGCCAAGGGTGCGGCCGCGGCCGCGGTGGCCGCGCTCGCGCTCACCGCTTGCGGCAGCAACGGTTCGGGCGACGACGACGGCAAGGCCGACGACAGCCCGATCACCTGGATGTCGATGCTGCACACCCCCGTGACGCCGGACGCGGACGGCCCGATCCAGACGGCCCTGGAGGAGTACACCGGCCAGGAGTTCAAGATGCAGTGGGTCCCGGACGCGTCGAAGGAGGAGAAGATCAACTCCGCCCTCGCGTCCGGCCAGCTCGCCGACATCGTGTCGCTGACGGTCACCGACAGCACGACCGTGCGGCAGGCGCTCAAGGCCGGGCAGTTCTGGGACGTGGAGCCCTTCCTGAAGGACTTCCCGAACCTGGCGAAGATCGACCCCGACACCCTCGAGGCCGCCAAGCTGGACGGCAAGCTCTACGGGGTCCCGTTCCAGAAGATCAAGACGCGCTACGGGGTCGTCGTCCGCCAGGACTGGCTGGACCACCTGGGCCTGGAGACGCCGCACACGATCGAGGACCTGGAGAAGGTCGCCGTCGCGTTCACCAAGGACGACCCGGACGGCAACGGCAAGGACGACACCACCGGGTTCATCGACCGCGAGGAGAGCTTCCTCGTCGGCTTCCGCTCGCTGACCGGGTACTTCGGCGCGGGCGACAAGTTCTCCGTCGACGACTCGGGCCAGGTGCACGCCGCGTTCGCCAGCGACGAGTTCAAGCAGGCGATGGAGTGGTACCGCGGCGTGTACGAGCAGGGCGCGGTGAACCAGGAGTTCGTCACGGTCCAGAAGCAGAACCAGCAGGACGCGATCGCCCGCGGCAAGGGCGGCATCGTGGTCACGGGTCTGTTCGAGGCGAAGAACTACGTGGACCTCGCGCAGAGCGCCGACCCGAAGACGCCCATGAAGTGGGCGCTCGTCAACGACATGACGCTCGACGGCCAGCCGCACCACATCATCACCGACACCGGCGGCGGCATGGGCGGCTGGCTCGCCCTGCCGAAGTCCGAGGTGAAGGACGAGGCCGAGGTCAAGAAGGTGCTGGGCTTCCTCGACAAGCTCATGGACGAGGAGCCGTTCGGCCTCATGACCAACGGTGTCGAGGGCACGCACTACTCGCAGGACGCCGACGGCGTCGTGACGATCGAGGACCAGACCGCCTGGGAGCAGGAGGTGCAGCCGTACTCGTCGTCGCGCCCCTCGGAGAAGATCGTCACCTACAAGAGCACGAAGCCCTACGTGGACGAGGCCAACGAGAAGATGGCCGCGCAGGAGCCGGACGCCGTCATCAACCCGACGCAGTCGCTGAGCTCGGAGACCTTCGACCGGCAGTGGTCGACGATCGAGGACAAGGCGATGGACGCCTACAACCGCTACCTCACGGGCCAGATCGAGATGGCCGACTACGAGGCGGTCGTCGAGGACCTGCGCGGCCAGGGCCTGGACGACATCGAGGCGGAGTTCACCGCGGCCTACGCCAAGGTGAACGGCTGACCTTCCCGAGTCGGTGAGCGGGCGTCCGGCCCCCAAAAGGCCAGACACCCCCCCCCCCCCCCCAGCACCCCCCAGAGGCCCCACGTTTACCCCCTCCACGACACCCCCCCCCCGACCCCCCTGTCTGCCCCCACCCCCCACGCCGCCGCCT
>NZ_JBHJVM010000007.1:92739-125490 GCF_042264825.1 Isoptericola sp. NPDC056134 | reverse complement strand
CCTGCGCGCCAAGTCGCTCGTGTGAGCGGGCGTTTGGCCCCGATTCGGTCACGAACCTTGGCCCGACCCCCCCCCCCCCCCTCCCGCCGCACCAGGCACCACCGAGAGGCCACACGTGCACACCCTCGACGAGACCCTCGCGACGACGACCCTGCAGGCCGCGATCGACGACGCCGCGGCGTCGGGCGGCGGCACCGTGGTGGTGCCCGCCGGAACCCACCGCACGGGAGCCCTGCGCCTGCGCTCGCACGTCGAGCTGCACCTCGAGGCGGGCGCGCGGCTCGAGTTCGTGCCCGATCCCGCGCTCTATCCGCCGGTCGAGGCCCGCTGGGAGGGCGCCAGCTCCACGATCCACCAGCCGTGCGTCTACGCGCACGGCGAGACCGACGTCGCGATCACCGGCCGCGGCACGATCGACGGCGGCGGCGCGGCCTGGTGGGACACGTTCCGCCACGACCGGGAGTCCCTCGTGCACCCGCGGCCCACGCTCGTCGGGATCCACGAGTGCACCCGGGTGACGATCCGCGACGTCACCCTCACGAACTCTCCCGCCTGGACCGTCCACCCGCTGCTGTGCGAGGACGTGAGCGTGTCCGGCGTGCGGATCCACAACCCTGCCGACTCGCCCAACACGGACGGCATCAACCCGGAGTCGTGCCGGAACGTGCGGATCAGCGACTGCCACATCGACGTCGGCGACGACTGCATCGCGATCAAGGCGGGCACCGAGCGCACCGCCGAGCGCGTGCCGTGCGAGAACATCACGATCACCGGCTGCACGATGGTCCATGGCCACGGCGGCGTGGTGCTCGGCAGCGAGATGAGCGGCGGCATCCGCAACGTCGTCATCACCGGCTGCGTGTTCTCCGGCACCGACCGCGGGATCCGGCTGAAGTCGCGCCGCGGGCGTGGCGGCGTCGTCGAGGACGTGCGCGTGGCGAACGTGATCATGGACGGGGTGCTGTGCCCGTTCGTGATCAACCCCTTCTACTTCTGCGGACCCGACGGCAAGGAGCCGTGGGTCGGCGACCGGTCGCCGCACCCGGTGGACGACCGGACGCCCGCGTTCCGGCGGATCCACCTGGCCCACGTGACCGCCCGCGGGGTGCATGCCGCGGCGGCGCACCTGTACGGCCTGCCCGAGGCGCCGCTCAGCGAGATCACCCTCGACGACGTGGCGATCTCGTTCGCCGAGGACGCCGAGCCGGGCGTCCCCGCGATGGCGGCGGGGGTCGAGGCGGTGGCGCGGGCGGGCATCCGCGTCGGGTACCTGGCCGACTCCGCCTTCACCCGGGTGCGGGTGGTCGGGGCGGTCGGCCCCGAGGTGACGGCCGAGGCGAGCCCCACGCTGCGGCTCACCGACGTGACCGGCCGGATCGAGCGGGACGACACCGGCGTCTCCCGCGCGTCGAGCACGCCTGCGACGGAGCAGGCGACACGAGAGGAGCACCTCGCATGAGGAAGAACCTGTTCGCCAAGGGTGCGGCCGCGGCCGCGGTGGCCGCGCTCGCGCTGACCGCGTGCGGCAGCGACGGGTCCGGCGACGACGACGGTGCGGCGGGCGGCCCCATCACGTGGATGGCGACGCTGCACACGCCCGTGACGCCGGACGAGGACGGCCCGATCCAGACCGCGCTGGAGGAGCACACCGGCGAGGACTTCAAGGTCCAGTGGGTGCCGGCGGCGTCGTCGGCCGAGAAGCTCAACGCGGCGCTCTCGTCGGGCGCGCTCGCCGACATGGTGTCGATGGCGCCGGTCGACAGCTCGACCGTGCGGCAGTCGCTGACGTCGGGGATGTTCTGGGACGTGGAGCCCTACCTGAAGGACTTCCCGAACCTCGCCGAGATCGACCCGCAGACGCTGGACGCGGCCCGCCTGGACGGCAAGCTCTACGGGGTGCCGTTCCAGAAGATCAAGGCGCGCTACGGCGTGGTGGTCCGCCAGGACTGGCTGGACCACCTGGGCCTGGAGGTGCCGCACACGATCGAGGACCTGGAGAAGGTCGCCGTCGCGTTCACCAAGGACGACCCGGACGGCAACGGCAAGGACGACACCACCGGGTTCATCGACCGCGAGGAGAGCTTCGACCTGGGCTTCCGGTCCCTGTCGGGGTACTTCGGCGCCGGCGACGACTTCGAGGTGGACGACGCCGGCCAGGTGCGCTCGACGCTCGACGGCGACGCCTTCAAGCAGGCGATGGAGTGGTACCGCGGCGTGTACGAGCAGGGCGCGGTCAACCAGGAGTTCGTGACGATGCAGAAGACGAACCAGCAGGACGCCATCGCGCGCGGCAAGGGCGGCATCGTGGTCACGGGCCTGTTCGAGGCCAAGGGCTACCTCGCGCTCGCGCAGGACGCGGACCCCGAGACGCCCATGACGTGGGCGCTGGTCAACGACATGACCTCGGGCGACGTGCCGCGCAGGATCCTCACCGACACGGCCGGCGGGCTCGGCGGCTGGCTGTCCTTCCCGAAGTCGGAGGTGAAGGACGAGGCCGAGCTCCAGCGGGTGCTCGGGTTCGCCGACAAGCTGCTGGACGAAGAGGCGTTCGGCCTCATGACCAACGGTGTCGAGGGCACGCACTACTCGCAGGACGCCGACGGCGTGGTGACGATCGAGGACCAGACCGCCTGGGAGCAGGAGGTCCAGCCCTACTCGTCGTCGCGGCTGTCCGAGAAGGTCGTGACCTACAAGAGCACCGAGCCGTACGTCGACGAGGGCAACGAGAAGATGCTCGAGAACGAGCAGTACGCCGTCGTCAACCCGACGCAGTCGCTGTCCTCCGAGGCCTACGACCGGCAGTGGACCACGGTCCACGACGCGGCCAAGGACGCCTACAACAAGTACGTCGTGGGCCAGATCGAGATGGCGGACTACGAGGCCGCCATCGAGAAGCTCCGCGGGCAGGGTCTGGGCGACATCGAGCAGGAGCTCACGGCCGCCTACGCCGAGGTGAACGGCTGACATGGCCATGACCGACACGACCGCCCGCCGTGCCGCCGGCGACGCCGCGCCCGAGCCCGCCGGTCCGGCGGTCGTCGTCCGGCGCACGGTCGAGCTCTGGGTGGCCGGGGTGGCGGCGGCCGTGACGACGCTCTCCCTCGGCGCGTTCACCCTCGTGGTGAACGGCGTCGACGAGGCGACGTTCGCCGACACCCTCTACCCGTTGCTCGCCGACGGCGGGGTCGCCGGCGCGGCGGGCGTCCCGGTCGACGCCGCCTACGAGGCCACGCGCACGCTCGCGGCGTGGTTCAGCCTCACCGTGCCGGTGGTGCTCGGGCTCACCGTCGTCGGCTTCGCGCTCGCGCGCCGCCGCCCCGCCCGACGCACGACCGGGTGGTGGTTCCTCGCCGCCGGGCTCGCGTGCCTCCTCGGCAGCCAGCTCCTGCTGTACCCGATCGCCTTCGGCTTCTTCGTCACCGCAGGGCTCTTCGCCCTGCGCACGACCGACCAGCATTCCGACCAGCCCCGAACCGGGAGTTCCAGATGAGCAAGATCGCCGCGGCAGCGCCCGCCGCACGGCCCCTCCGCCCCACGGGCCGGACCCGCAAGCCCTCGGTCGGGGTGCGCGTCTTCCAGGTCGTCAACGTGGTCGTCCTCACGGGCTTCGCGCTGCTGTGCCTGATCCCGTTCCTCAACGTGCTGGGCAGCTCGCTCGCCACCCCGGGCGAGATCGCGACCCGGCCGTTCATCCTGATCCCGCACACGTTCACGCTCGACGCGTACCGGTACATCCTGTCGACGTCGACGATCTTCCAGGCGATGGGCGTCTCCGTCATCGTCACCGTGGGCGGGACCTTCCTCAGCCTGCTGGTCACGGCGCTCATGGCGTACGCGCTGTCCAAGCGCTACCTCAAGGGCCGGCGGGTGATCAACTTCCTCGTCGTGTTCACGATGCTGTTCAGCGGCGGCATGATCCCCACGTTCATCGTGGTGCAGAAGCTGGGGCTCATCGACTCGCTGTGGTCGCTGATCCTCCCGGTGCTGATCAACGCGTTCAACTTCGTCATCATGCGCAGCTTCTTCCAGGGCATCCCGGACAGCCTGGAGGAGGCCGCGCGCATCGACGGCTGCTCGGACCTCGGGGTGTTCCTGCGGATCGTGCTGCCGCTGTCCCTGGCGTCGATCGCGACCATCGGCCTCTTCTACGCCGTGTACTACTGGAACACGTACCAGGCGGCCATCCTCTACATCAACGACTCGGAGAAGTGGCCCATCCAGGTGCTGCTGCGTCAGATCGTCATCGTCGCGTCCGGCATGAACGCCGACGAGAGCGCCGTCGACGTCGTCCCGCCCGCGCAGTCGGTGAAGATGGCCGTGATCTTCGTGGCGACGCTGCCGATGCTGCTGGTGTACCCGTTCATCCAGCGGTTCTTCGTCAAGGGCGCGCTGATCGGCTCGGTCAAGGGCTGACCCGGGGATCGTGGTGGGCGCTTGTTCGGCGCTGTTCGCGAGACGAATAGCGCCGAACGAGCGCCCACGACGATCGAGTGGTGTCAGCGGGAGTAGGCCGCGTGGAACGTCCACCGCGGGTCGAGCGTCTCGCCGAAGCCCTGCGACTGGACGGCGAGGGCGCCGTCGTCGGCCAGGGCCAGGCGGAGCCGAAGCGTGGCCAGCTCGTCGCCGTGGGTCCCCGCGCGCACGTCGAGGGTGCCGGGGGCGGACCAGCCCGCCGTGACGACCGCCGGCTCCTCGCCGATCCGGGTCGTCAGCGGGCCGGTCGTGTCGAGCGCGATCGACCAGCCGTCGGACGACGCGATCGTGCCCCCGGCGGCGTCGACATCGAGCGTCAGGTCCGCCGGGCCAGTGCCCGGGGTGCGGCCGGCCCAGGTGCCGGTCAACGGACGCGCGTGCGCGGCGTCGTGCCTCGGGGTGGGCCAGGTGAGCGTCGTGACGGCGGCTCCCGCCGGGGGCGCGGCGGCCTCCCCGCCCGCCCGCGCCAGCTCGCGCGCGGGCCCGACGAGGTGGTCGAGGACGAGGTCCAGCAGCTTCTGGTCGCCGCTCGCCGCGGCCTGCGAGTCGGCGGTGACGACCACGGTGACCCCCGGCTCGGGGTCGCCGTAGACGATCTGCCCGCCCATCCCGAACATCAGCCAGCCGCCGGCGGGCGGCAGCCACAGCTGGAACCCGTACGCCGCGCGGAACGGCCCGCCCCAGGTCTGCATGGCGGGGTCCGACTGCGGCGACGTCGCGGCCGCGAGGTATTCCGCCGGGAGCAGCCGCGCGCCGTCGTGCACGCCGCCGTCGTTGAGCAGCCGGGCCAGGCGGGTCAGGTCGTCGGGCGTGCCGATCAGGCCGGAGCCGCCGTGGCTGAAGCCGTCCGGGCCGGGCAGGAAACGTAGGCCGGGGGAGATGCCGAGCGGGTCGAGCACCCGCGGGCGCAGGTAGTCGGCGAGCGTGCCGCCCGTGGTCCGCTCCACGAGCGCGGCCAGCGTGTACGACGCGCTGGTGTCGTACGTGAACAGGGTGCCCGGCGGGTGCGTGGGCTCCACGCGGAAGTACGACTCCAGCCAGCCGCCGCCGCGCACCTTGTACGTCGTCGAGCGGTGCGGGCCGACCATCGCGAGCATGTGCCGCAGCGTCGTGGCCTCGAGCCACGGGTGCGGCGGGTGGCCCGCGACGAGGTCGGGGAAGTGCCGCACGACCGGGTCGTCGAGGGACAGCCGCCCCTCGGCGGCGAGCAGCCCGACGGCCAGGCCGGTGACCGTCTTGGACACCGAGAACATCCGCTGCGGGACGTCGTGGCCGCGGGTGGGTGCGACGGCGGCGACACGTCGGTCGTCGCCCACGCGCACGTCGAGGGTGTGCAGGGCGATGTCGTGCGCGACGGCGCGCTCGACGAGCGGGTGAAGGTCGATCATGGCGCCAGCCTAGTAATCGCTTTCCCGCCGTGCCAGGGTCCTCGTCGCGCCCGTCGGGGGCGCGGCGAGGACCAGGCTCAGACCAGGTCGCGGACGGCGGCGTACTGCTCGCGGACCACCGGGCGCGGGTCGGCGTCCAGCGTGGTGGCGACCGTCGTCGACCAGGCGGGCGCGGCGACGTCCGGGTCGGCCGCGGCCGCGAGCACCCAGGCGGCCTGGCGCGCGGCGCCGTCGGCCACGTACTCGCCCGGCTCGGGCACGCCGATCGCGAGGCCGAAGACCTGCGTCGCGACCTGCTGCACCGCGGGGGACTGGGCGGCGCCGCCGATGAGCATGACGCGCTCGATGGGCACGCCCTGGGCGCGCAGCGCGTCGAGGCCGTCGGCCAGGCCGCAGAGCATGCCCTCCACGTAGGCGCGCGCGAGGTGCTCGCGGGTGGACGTCGCGAGGCGGACGCCGTGCAGCGTGCCGGTGGCGTCGGGGCGGTTGGGGGTGCGCTCGCCCTCGAGGTAGGGCACGAGGACGAGGCCGTCGGCGCCGGGCGGGGCGGCGAGCGCGAGGTCGGCGAGCTCGTGCACGTCGACGTCGAGCACCGCGCGGGCGGCGTCGAGCACGCGGGCGGCGTTGAGGGTGACCGCGAGCATGAGCGCGTTGCCGGTGGCGTCGGCGAAGCCGTTGATGGCGCCGGAGCCGTCGGCGGTGCGCGTCGGCGCCACCGCGGACACGACGCCCGACGTGCCGATCGAGATCGCGATGTCGCCGGGGGTCATGCCGAGCGCGAGGGCCGCGGCCGCGTTGTCGCCGGCGCCGGGCCCGATGAGGGCGCCGCCCTCGACGTCCGCGCCGGCGACCGACGCGTGCGCCACGCCGCCCGCCTCTGCCGGGCCGAGCACGCGGGGGAGCGTGACGTCGTCGCGCCCCAGGGCGAGCGTCAGCAGGTCGGGGCGGTACGCGCCCGCGCCGTTCTCTGCCTCGGCGTCGTAGTAGCCGGTGCCGGACGCGTCGGAGCGGTCCGTGACGAGCGCGTCGAGCCGCGGCCCGAGCGGCGACTCGCCCTCGGGGCCGTAGCCGGCGATGCGCCAGGTCAGCCAGTCGTGGGGGAGCGCGACGGCGGCGACGCGCGCCGCGTTCTCGGGCTCGGCGTCGCGCAGCCAGCGCAGCTTGGTGACGGTGAGGGACGCGACGAGCACGGACCCGACGGCGTCGGCCCAGGCCTGCGCGCCGGCCTCGCGGTCGCCGTCGCCGAGCTCGGCGATCAGGTCCTCGGCCGCGGCGGCGGAGCGGGTGTCGTTCCAGAGGATGGCGTCGCGGACCACGCGGCCCTCGGCGTCGAGCGCGACGAGGCCGTGCTGCTGGCCGCCGACGGCGATCGCGGCGACGTCGTCGAGGCCGCCGGCCTCCTGCGCCGCGGACCGGAACGCGTCCCACCAGTGCTGCGGGTCGATCGACGTGCCGTCGGGGTGCTTCGCGGTGCCGGAGCGCACCAGGGCGCCGGTCTCGGCGTCGCGGACGACGATCTTGCAGGACTGCGTGGACGAGTCCACGCCGGCGACGAGGGGCATCGTTGCGTCTCTTTCAGGCGGGTCGGGTACCGGAGAGCGTTGTGGGCGCTCGTCTGGCGTCGTTCGCGGGGCGAACTGCGCCAGACGAGCGCCCACAACACTCGGGCGGGGTGGGTTGGTCAGCCGATGAGGTGGCGCAGCGCGAGCTGGTGCAGCCGCACCAGACCGTAGTCGCGCTCGGCGACCGCGTCGACGTCGAGGTCCTCGTAGGCGGAGCGGTCGGCGAGGAAGGCGTCGAACGACTCGCCCTCGGCCAGCGTCGGCTCGCCCAGCTCGAAGATGCCGGCGTGCTCGAACGCCTTCTGCACCTCGGCGTCCTCGCGGTACGCCTTCGACTTGGCGGCGAGCATGTCGTAGGTCTCCATGTTCGCCTTCGCCGACTCCCAGACGCCGTCGAGGAACTCGGTGCGGCTGGGCTTGTAGTCGAAGTGGCGCGGGCCCTCGTAGCGCGGGCCGCCGTTGGGGAAGCCGTTCTCGAGCATGTCCACCGTGAAGAACGCGCTCAGCAGGTCGCCGTGACCGAAGACGAGGTCCTGGTCGTACTTCGGCCCGTGCTGGCCGTTGAGGTCGATGTGGAACAGCTTGCCCGCGTACAGCGCCAGCGCGAGGCCGTGCGTGTAGTTGAGGCCGGCCATCTGCTCGTGGCCCGTCTCCGGGTTGAGGCCCACGATGTCGCCGTTGTCGAGCGTGTCGATGAGGGCGATGGCGTGGCCGATGCTCGGCAGGAAGATGTCGCCGCGCGGCTCGTTGGGCTTGGGCTCCAGCGCGATGCGCAGGTCGTAGCCCTTCTCCTTGATGTACGCGGCGACGGTGTCGATGCCCTCGGCGTAGCGGGCGTGCGCGGCGTGCAGGTCCTTGGAGTTGTCGTACTCCGTGCCCTCGCGGCCGCCCCACATGACGAACGTCGAGGCGCCCATCTCGGCGGCCAGGTCGGCGTTGCGGAGCACCTTGCGCAGGCCGTAGCGGCGCACCTCGCGGTTGTTCGAGGTGAACGCGCCGTCCTTGAAGATCGGGTGCGTGAAGGTGTTGGTGGTGACCATCTCGCAGACGAGACCGGTCTCCTCGGAGGCCTTCTTCACCGCGTCGATGTGCTTCTGGCGCTCCGCGCCCTCGGCGCCGAACGGGAAGACGTCGTTGTCGTGGAAGGTGAAGCCCCACGCGCCGAGGTCGGCCAGCTTGCGGATGGAGTCCGCCGGGTCCAGGTCGGGGCGGGTCGCGGTGCCGAACGGGTCGGCGGCCGGCCAGCCGACGGTCCACAGGCCGAACGAGTACTTGATGTCGCTCACGGATCTCTCCTCGTCGAGTTTTGTTGTACGGCTGAACTATTGCGCGTCGCTGGGCTAGAGTCAACACGTGCCAGCCACCTCGACGACGACGCCCGCAGCTGCTCCTCGCGTGCCCGACGGCGCGGCCGCGTCGCGCCAGCACACCCTCCGCGAGCGGAACCTGCGACTCGTCGCCGCGGCCGTGTTCGAGGCCTCCGCACCACCGTCGCGCGCCGACGTCGCCGCCGCCACTGGTCTCACCCGCGCCACCGTCTCGACCCTCGTCGACCGGCTCGTCGCCGGCGGGCTCGTCGCCGAGCTGCCGCCGGTCGCGGCGCAGAAGGCCGGGCGCCCCGCCGTCCCGCTCGTGCCCGCCGGACGGTCCGTCGTCGGGCTCGGGCTCGAGGTGAACGTCGACTACCTCGGCGCGCGCGCCCTCGACCTCGTCGGGGACGTCGTCGCCGAGCGCGTCGTCACCGGCTCGCTGCACGACTCCGACCCGCGCGAGGTGCTCGCCCGGCTGCGGACCCTTGCCGCCGAGGTGGTCGCGGAGGTCGAGGCCGCCGGCATGCGCGTCGCCGGGGCGCGGCTCGCGCTGCCCGGGCTCGTCGACGTGCGCGGGGGGCGGCTGGAGGTGGCGCCCAACCTGGGCTGGTCGTCCGTGGAGCCCGTGCCGGAGCTCGACCTGCGGACCGGTGACGGCGACCCGCTCGACGTCGAGGTGGCGAACGAGGCCAAGCTCGCCGCCCTGGCCGAGCTGGCGGGGGACGTGCCGCCGTCCTTCCTCTATGTCTCCGGCGACGTCGGCGTCGGCGCGGGGATCGTCGTCGACCGGCACCTGTTCCTGGGGGAGCGGGGCTGGAGCGGCGAGATCGGGCACGTCGTCGTCGACCCCGCCGGCCCGCGCTGCTCGTGCGGCGCCACCGGCTGCCTCGAGCAGTACGCCGGCAAGGAGGTGCTGCTGCGGGGCTCCGGACTGCCGTCGTCGGCGCCGGTCCACGCGATCGTCGACCTGCTGCGCGCCGGCGACGACGCCGCCCTCGACACCGTGCGCCGCGCCGGGCGTGCCCTGGGCGCCGCGCTGGCCACGTTCGTCAACCTCGTCGACGTCTCCACCATCGTTCTCGGCGGCGCTTACGCCGAGCTGTTCGGCTGGGTGGGGCACGTCGTCGGAGGGGTGGTCGAGGAACGTGCTCTCGCTGCGCCCTTCGCACCCGTCGACGTGCGCCCCGCCGCCGCCGGCCCGCACGCCGCCCTCACCGGCGGAGCGCGCGAGGTGCTGCGGTCGGTGGTCGCGGACCCGGCGCGCTGGGTCTGACGTCGGGCGGATCGTGTCGCCCCGAGGGTTCCGTCAGGGCCGACGCGAGCGGCTGACGCGGCCGTCGCGTCGTCGGCGCGTACCGATGCCGGTGGTTCGGGGCGCGGGCGCTAGGCTGTGGGTCGCCTTCTTCGTCGAAGCGGCATGCGCTTGTAGCTCAGTGGATAGAGCAACCCTCTCCTAAAGGGTAGGTCGGAGGTTCGAATCCTCTCAGGCGCACTTTGGTAAAGATATGTTCATATGGCCAGGTCGAACCCTTCGTCAGAAGTGGTGCTGGAGCTCTTGGGGCGGTCGTACGCTGACGTCGTGACCTCCCCTGACGTCGAACCGCGCCTGGACTCCGCCGACCCGGCGGAGCAGTTCGCCGCCTACCTCGACCACTACCGCGCGGTGGTGGTCCATAAGCTCGACGGCTTGACCGAGGCCCAGCTGCGCGAGAGCCGGCTGCCGTCGGGCTGGACCCCGCTGGAGCTGCTGACGCACCTGGTGCACATGGAGCGGCGCTGGTTCGTCTGGGGGTTCCTGGGCGAGCAGGTCGCGCACCCGTGGGGCGACAACGTCGACGACGCCCCGGAGAGCCCCTGGCACGTGCCCGACGACGTGAGCCGCGACGAGCTGGTCGCCGCTCTGCACGCGGGCGGCGCGCAGACAAGCGACGTCCTGGAGAGCCACGACCTCGCAGAGCGGGCGGCCGTCGGCGGGCGATTCACCGTGGACGACGAGGTGCCGACGCTCCTGTGGATCTGTTTCCACGTGCTGCAGGAGTACGCCCGGCACGCCGGGCACCTCGACGTCGTGCGGGAGCTGGCGGACGGCTCGACGGGGGAGTAGCACCTGCTACCTCGCGGGGGCACGTACTACCTCGCGGGGCGCGGTACTACCTCGCGGTCAGTCCGCCTGGGCGTGCGCGATGTGCGCGAGCTGCCGCCACACGAGCACGAGGGTGACGCCGGCGCCGACGAAGCCGAACCACATGGGCGCGGTGAGGCCCCAGTGCTCGGCGAGCACGCCGCCGATCGCGTTGCCCACGACGATGCCGCCGAACACGCACATCATGTAGACCGAGCCGACGCGGCCCTGGAAGCGGGTGGGCGTGGCGCGCTGGCGCACCGTGTTGGACACGGTGCCCCACACGAAGGAGTAGGCGCCGAAGACGAACAGGATCGTCATCGCGGCCCAGCCGGTCGTCGCGAGGGCGAGGGCGAGGTGGAACAGCACCTCGAGCGTCAGGCACACCTTCATCAGGGCGGACAGCGACCACCGCCGCTCGAGCGAGCCGTACGAGAACGTGCCGATCAGCCCGCCGACGGCGGCGGCCGTGGTGAGCAGTCCGTACCCGACGGGGCCCATGTGCAGGTAGTCCAGCGAGTACTTCACGAGGATGCCCCACGGCGCCGCCCACGTGGCGTTGAAGACGAGGATCACCAGCGCGAGCGTGCGCACGGGCGGGTTGGTCCAGATCCAGCGCAGCCCCTCGGCGATGTCGTGCCGCACCTTGCGGGGCGTGGCCAGGTCGGCGCCGACGGCCGGGGGTACGGGCGTGAGGACGACCTTGCTCACGAGCAGCACGGCGAGCAGCACGGTCAGCACCTGCGTGGCGAACGGCCACGCGGCGCCGGCCGCGAAGAGCGCGGCGCCGAGCGGCGGCCCGACGAGCTGGTTCGCGGTGAGGAACCCGGCCTGCAGGCGCGCGTTGCCGGTGCCGAGGTCGGCGGGCCGCACCAGCATGGGCAGGAGGGTCTGGGACGTGGTGTCGGCGAAGACCTCGGCCACGCCCATGAGCAGCATGGCCGCCAGGACGACGCCGATGTTGACGTGCCCGGTCACGATCACCACGCAGAGCGCGGCGACGACGACGGCGCGCAGCAGGTTGGCGACGATGACGAGGCGGCGCCGGTCGAGGCGGTCGGCGAGCACGCCGGCCCACAGGCCGAACACGAGCCAGGGCAGGCGCTGCAGCATCGCGGCGAGCGCGACGAGCATGGCGGAGCTCGTCTGGGAGGCGACGAGGAGCGGTCCCGCGGCAAGGGCGACGCCGTCGCCGATGTTGCTCACCCACGACGCCGACATCAGCCACCGGAACCCGGTGCCCATGCGCGCGGGAGCTACCGCCTCGACCATTCTTCTCACGGGCGCCCAGCCTAGGTGCCCGGGGCAGGCGCCTCTCCTCTGATTTTCCTCAGACGGGTTGCAGGGTTCGCCCTCGTCCCTTATTGACGTCGCCCCTGCTGGGCGGCACACTCTCGGTGACAGCGCGCATCGCCCGCCCCCTGCGCGGTGCGCGCTGTCCCTTGCCGGGCCGAGCCCGGCCCGACGCCCCTTCGGACCCCCCGCCGAGGGGGCGTCAACACGCTCCCGTCCCTCGCGCCCCGCGCGGGGTCCCCCTGAAGCGCGTGCTCCGGCGGTTCCTCGGCGCGCCGACACCGGCGCGGCGGCAGGCCGTTCTACCGTGCTGGCGTGAGAGCCGCCCGACGATCCACCGCCACGACCGCGGTCGACCCCTCAGCCGGGGCACCCGGCGCGCCGGACCCGTCCCTGCGGACGGGCGCGGACGGCGGCCCGGCGGCGGGACCCGACCATCCCGACGACACCTCCGCGCGCGAGGCCGGCGACCGTCGGTCCCCGCGACCGCCGGGGGCGTCCGGCGCCGACGGCCGCCGCGAGAGCGCGTCGTCCGCGGCGGCGGCCTCCGTCGAGGCCGCGACGCGCCGCTGGCGCGCCTCCCTGGTGGAGATGGTGGGCGGCTCGTCCCTGTCCGACGTCGGCCTCCTCGGCGAGGCGATCGTCGACCTCTCGAAGGCGCACCCGAACGGGGTCGCCGGGCTGTTCGCGGGGCGCCCGACCCGCCTGTCGAACCTGGTGCGCGAGGGCGAGGCGCTGCCCGCCGCGCGGCGTCGGGCGCGGGCCGTGGCGGCCCGCGCGGCCGAGCACGCGTCCCGGTACGGCGTCGCGCCCACCTACCTCGCGATCGGCGTCGCCACCTGGACCGAGCACGACGACGGGCCCGAGGTCCCGTTCGGAGGTGGCGGGCCGCAGCGGCACGACGTCGCGGCGCTCGCGCGGGTCGCGTCGTCGGGCACGACGGCGGCCGCCCCTGCGGACGGCGACCCGGCCGACGACGCCGACCCCGGCGACGGAGACGGGGCGGAGCCGGGCGCAGCACCCGCGAGCGACCAGGACGGCGCCCCGGCGACCGGCCCCGCCGAGGGCCCCGCGGCGCCGGAGGACCAGGACGCCGAGGGACCCGCGCTGACGACGTCGATCCCCGTCGTGTCGATGGCGGCCCGCGAGCCGGCTGCCGCGCCGCGCGCGACGCCGTCGGACCCCGACGCCGCGACGCCCGCCGGCCGCGTGGTGCACGCGCCGGTCGTGCTGCGGCCGGTGACGCTCACCCCGCGCGGGGACGGCGGCGCCGACTACGACCTCACGCTGGAGCCGACGGTCGAGATCAACCCCGTGGTGGCGCGCACGCTGCGCGCGCACGGGGCGCTGCTCGACCCGGCGGCGCTCGCCAAGGCGACGTTCACGCTCGCCGGCTTCGACCCGACGGACGTGCTGGCGCGGGTGGCGGCGCTGGGCGAGGCCGTCCTGGACGACTTCCAGCTCGACCGCCGCGTGCTCGTCGGCACGTTCGTGCACCCCGGGCAGGCGCTGGTCGACGACCTCGACCAGCTCGCGCCGTCGCTGCACCGGCACGAGGTGGTGGCGGCGCTCGCCGGGGTGGACGACGCGGCGCAGCGGCTGGCCGCGCTGGAGCTGCCGGCCCTGCGCCGGGGCGACGCGGACCCGACGCGCGAGCGGGGCGTGGGCGACCTCGACCCGCAGCAGCGGTCCGTCCTGGACGCGCTGGCCACGGGCGGGCACCTGTTCGTCGACGCCCCCGTCGGCTCGGACGTCGCGGGCACCCTCGCCGCCGTCGTCGGCGAGGCGACCGCCGCGGGCCGCTCCGTGCTCTACGTGACCGGCCACCGGCGCGCCGCCGACCGGCTCGCGCTGCGGCTGGAGTCCCTCGGCCTGCAGAGCCTGCTGCTCGACGTGCCGCCGCACCCGACGTGGCGCGAGGACGTGACGCGCCGGCTGCTGTCCGCGATGGCGAGCGAGCCGGAGCAGGTCGACGTCGACGGCACCGCGCGCGTGCGCGACGCCCTGATCGGCACGCGCTCCCAGCTCACCGGCTACATCGAGGCGCTGCACCAGCCGCGCTCGCCGTGGCAGGTGTCCGCGTACGACGCGCTGCAGGCGCTCGCGCGCCTGACCGCCGAGCGGCCCGCGCCGTCGACCACCGTGCGGCTCGCCTCGGAGTCGGTGCTCGCGCTGACGCCGGAGCGCCGCCGCGAGGTCGCCACCGGGCTGGAGCGGGCCGCCGCCCTGGGCGCGTTCACCCTGCGACCGGCGTCGACGCCCTGGTACGGGGCGCACCTGCTGACCGACGACGACGCCCGCCAGGCGCTGGTGCGCGTGGAGCGGCTGCGCGACGTCACCCTGCCGCAGCTGCGCCGCCAGCTCGCGTACACGGGCGAGGTCACGGGCCTGACGACACCGACGACGGTGCGCGGCTGGGGCGAGCAGCTCGCGATGCTCGGCGGGATGCGCAGCACGCTCGACCTGTTCCACCCGATGGTCTTCGAGCGGACGGCGGCCGACCTCGTGCAGGCGACCGCGTCGCGGCGCTGGCGGGCCGAGCACGGCATCGAGATGGGCTGGTTCGCGCGCCGCCGGCTGCACAAGCGCGCCAAGGACATGGTGCGCCCCGGCGTGCGGGTCCCGAACCTGCACGAGGCGCTGGTGCAGGTGCAGGAGCAGCGCGACGTCTGGGCCGAGCACGCGCAGCGCGGCGGCTGGCCGACCCTCCCCGAGGGGCTCGCGTCCATCGAGGACACGTACGAGGCCGTGCGCATCGACCTCGAGGCGCTCGAGCCCGTGCTGGCGCCGACCACCCTGGGCGGCCACCTCCTGGACCTCGACCTGGACGGCCTCGCGGAGCGGCTGCAGCGGCTGGCGGGTCACGCCGACTCGCTGGCCGTGCTGCCCGAGCGCACCAGCCTGCTGCGCGCCGCGCGGACCGCCGGCGTGGGCGACCTCGTGGACGACCTCACCGACCGGCGCGTGCCGGGCGACCTCGTCGCCGCGGAGCTGGAGCTCGCCTGGTGGTCGTCCGTCTTCGAGCAGCTGCTCGCCGGCGACCCGGTGCTCGCCGGGCAGGACGGCGTCGGGCTCGACGCGCTCGCCCGACGCTTCCGCGACCTCGACCGCGAGCACCTCGCCGCGCTGTCCCAGCCGGTGCGCGTGGCGGCACGGGCGCACCTCGGGACCGCGATGCGCGAGGACCGGGACTCCGCGGAGGCCCTCTTCACGGAGCTCATCGAGGGCCGGCTGACGACGCTGCGCGACCTCGCGGAGCGCCACGGCGACGTCCTGCGGCGCCTCCGCCCCGCGCTGGTCGCGACGCCCACCCTGGTGCCGCACCTGCTCCCCGAGCACCGCACGGCCGACGTCGTGATCCTCGACGCGGTGCAGCACGTGCCCACGGAGGTCGTGGTGCCCGCCCTCGCGCGCGGACGGCAGGTCGTCGTGGTGGGCGACCCGCGGTCGGCGTCCGGCACCAGCGTGCACGAGCTGTCCGCGCTGCTGCCCACGGTGACGCTGCAGCCGCACGAGCACAGCCGCGACCCGGAGCTGACCCGCCTGCTCGCCGCGCACGGGTACGAGGGGCTGCTGCGCCCGGCGCCCCTGCCGCGCGCCGAGCCGCTGGTGCACCTCGACGTCGTGGAGGGCACCGGCATGCCGGACCCGGTCTCGGGCAGCGTGGAGAGCACGCAGGCCGAGGTGGACCGCGTGGTCGAGGTGTCGATCGAGCACGCCCTGACCCGCCCGGAGGAGACGTTCGCGATCGTCACGGTGACGGCCGCGCACGCGGACCGGGTGCGCGAGGCGCTGCTCGCGGAGGTCCGGGCCAACCCCGCGCTGGCGCCGTTCTTCTCGGGCTCGCGACCCGAGCCGGTCGTCGTCGCGGACATCACCGGTGTGGCCGGGCTGTCGCGGGACACGGTGCTCCTGTCCGTCGGCTTCGGTCGGACGCCGCACGGACGGGTGCTGCACCGCTTCGGCGTGCTCGGCGAGGCCGGGGGAGAGGCCATGCTGGTCGGCGCGCTGGGCGCCACCCGCAAGCGGCTGCACGTCGTGTCCTGCTTCACCGCCGACGCGCTCGACCCCGAGCGCCTGCGCAGCGCCGGCCCCCGGCTGCTCGTCGAGACGCTGGAGCTGGCCGAGCGCCGGTCCGGCGTCGCCGACCAGGTGCGGCTCGGCAACGGCGTCGACGTGGGTCGCGCGCCGGACCGCCTGCTCGTCGACCTCGGCGAGCGGCTGTGGAAGCTCGGCTACCTCGTCGAGACCGACTACGGCGCCACGGACGGCGACCGCATCCCGCTGGTCGTGGGCCACCCCGACCTGCCGGGCGAGCTGCTCGTCGCCGTGCTGACCGACGACGCCGCCTACGTCGCGGAGCCGTCCGTGCGAGTGCGCGACCGGCAGCTCGCCGAGCGGCTGGAGCGCCTGGGGTGGGTCGTGACACAGGTCTGGTCCGCCGCCGCGTTCCTCGACCCCGACGGCGAGGCCGACCGGGTGCGCCGGCTCGTGCAGCGCGTGCGCGACGAGCGGATCGGCACCGCCGGCGGCGTCGTGCCCCCGCGCGAGGTCGTCGTGCCGGTGCTCCCGGACGAGGACGAGCCGCCCGTCGACCTCGGCGTCGCGCCCGACGTCGTCGAGGTCGCCGCCGAGGACGTGGCTGCGGCGGCGGTGCGGGACGACGATCTCGAGACCGCCGCGATGGACGCCGCGACCGTCCTGGACCGCGATGCCGCCCCGGCGGACGGCGCGGCGGTTCAGGACGACGGCGCGGTGGACACCGACGACGTGACCGCGAACGGGGGCGCGCCGGAGGCTGCCGCCACGGACGGCGACGACGCGAGCGCCGACCGTGCCGAGGACGCCGCTGCCGACCCCGCCGTCGAGGAGGCCGCCGGCGTCGCGCCCGCGGACGAGGCCGACTCCCGGACCCCCGCCGGGGACGAGGGCGAGGCACGGCCCGAGGCCTGACAGGCCCCGCGGACGATGCCCGACAATGGTCGGGTGAGCGACTCCACCGCACCGGCCGGCCCGGCGTCCGGCACTCCGACGGGTGACCCGACCCCGCGCAAGCGGGCGCGGCGCCGTGCGGTTCGGCAGGGCACGGAGCGGGAGACGGTGCCGGGCGAGACCGCCGACGACCGCGGCGGCCACGACGACAACGACGACCGCCTGCTGCGCGACGTGCCGCCGCACTGGGGCCGACGCTGACGACGCCGCCGGCCGGCCCCGGAGACCAGGTCTCGACGGGCTCGGCCGGCGGCGTCGGTACCGCGGTCAGTACTGCGAGCGGCCGGACTGCGCGGCGAGCAGGTCGCGGATCTCCTGCAGCAGGACCGTGTCCTGCGCCAGCGGCGCCGGCTCCTCCTCCTGGCCACGGGCGCGGCGCTCGGCGAGCCTGTTCAGCGGCATCACGATGGCGAAGTACAGCGCGGCCGCGATGATGAGGAAGCTGAGGACGGCGTCGAGGAAGCCGCCGATCGACAGCACCGAGGGGCCGACGCCGTCGTGCGCGCCGCGCAGCGTGATGTCCCAGAGGTTGGTCAGGTCGGGCTTGCCGAAGATCGCGCCGATGATCGGGTTGAGGATGTTGTCGACCATCGCCGTCACGACGGCGGTGAACGCGCTGCCGATGATGATGCCGACGGCGAGATCGACCACGCTCCCTCGCATGATGAATTCCTTGAAGCCTGTGAACATGCTCTTCACGTGATTCCCCCTGTGGTGCGGCAGGCCCGGGCGAGCCGGGCGTGGGCTGACGGTCGCCGATTCTCGCGGGGGACGCGGCGGGCTGCAACGGCGACCGCGGTCGGTCATCGCACGAGCACCGCGCCGACGGTGCCCCACCCGGACGCGGCGGACAGCCCCGGCGCATCGTCCTTGCTCACCGCCACGAGGGTGACGTCGGCCTCCTGGGACGGCGGGGTCGCGCCCGCCAGCAGGCCGCCGTCGACCGGCTCGACGGCGTCCGGCCGCGGCAGGACGAGCGCCCGCCGCGCGAGGTAGGCGTCGTCCCGCTCGGCGTCACCCTCGTCCGCACGGTCGGTGCCGGCGGCCCGCGCGGCCTCGCCGGTGAGGACCAGGTCGACGCGGTCGCCCGGCCGCAGCCAGCCCGCCGCGGTGTCCTCCAGGCGCACGGGCACCACGACGGTCCCCCGTGGGGCCTGCGCGACCACGCCGTCGCCGGGCAGCAGCCCCGGGTGGAGGGGGAGCCCGGCGGGCAGCGTGGTCACCGGTGTGCGCCCGACGAGCTCGACCGGGTCCGTGGCGACGCCGTCGGGGGCGAGGCCCACGTCCACCGGGACGGTGGTGAGGTCCGCGGCGGCCACGGGCTCGCCCGCCAGGAGCGCCCGGGCGGGGACGACGACGTCGACCGTGGGCGCCGGGGCCGGTCGCACCGCCTGCACGACGGCTGCGGCCGCGAGGCCGCAGCAGACGGCGGCGAGCACGAAGCGCACCCGCCAGAGGAGGGAACGCAGCCGGCGCGCGACCCGGCGCCGTCCGGCCGGTCCGCCGGGGCCGGGCGGACGCGCGGACCCGGCCCGTGGTTCCTGGGCGCGGTGGGTGTCGGGTCGGGGGAGCGTGTCGAGCAGCGGCATGCGGGCGACGCTAGGTCGCCCGGTCCCCGGACGTCGGTGTGGTGCGACAACCTGTGGACGGCGCCGGCCTGGGGGCAGCGTCCGGGGTCGGTACCGCCGCGGCGGCGTCGTCGACCGGGCGCCGCCGGACGATCAGGAGGAGGCGGCCTTGGACGTGCTCGACGACCCGGACGACGAGGTGCTCGACGAGCCGGTCGAGGACGAGCCGCTCGAGGACGAGTCCTTGCCGGAGCTGCCGGAGCTGCTGGAGGAGCCGCTCGACGACGAGGAGCTCGAGGACGAGCCGGAGCCCTTGCCGGACCCGGACCGCGAGTCGGTGCGGTAGAAGCCCGATCCCTTGAACGTCACGCCCACGGAGCCGTACTGCTTGCGCAGCGTCCCGCCGCACTCGGGGCAGACGGTCAGCGAGTCGTCCGTGAACGACTGGTGGACGTCGAAGGCGTGGCCGCAGTCGGCACACCGGTATGCGTAGGTGGGCACGTGATCTCCTCGTGGCGGACGCCGGCACCCGCCGGGAGGGGCGCGATGCTGGCACTCAGGTGATGCGAGTGCCAATCATACGCCGGACGGTAGTCTCGCCTGCGTGTCAGCGACCGTCACCCCTGCAGAACCCGGAAACCCGTCCGAGCCCGACCTCTCCCAGGACGTGACGGAGACCGAGGAGGCACCCCGCCGGCGCTCGCGGCTCCGCAGCGCCGTCGTCGGTGTCGCCGTCGTCGTGGTGCTGGCCCTCGTGGCCGGCACGGTCTTCACCGTCGTCACGCTGCGCCGTCCGCTGCCGGACCACGAGGGCTCGCAGCAGGTGCCGGGTCTCAGCTCCGCCGTCGAGGTGCGACGCGACGCGCAGGACGTGCCCCAGGTCTACGCGGACGCCCCCGAGGACCTGTTCCGCGCCCAGGGCTACCTGCAGGCGCAGGACCGCTTCTTCGAGATGGACTACCGCCGTCACGTGACGTCGGGCCGCCTCGCCGAGCTCGTCGGCGACGTCCCGGAGGCGATCGAGGCCGACAAGGTGACGCGCACCTTCGGGTGGCGTCGCGTGGCCGAGCAGGAGTGGAACCTCATCTCGGACGAGTCGCGCGACTACCTGCAGGCGTATGCGCAGGGCGTCAACGCGTACCTCGAGAGCCGCGACCCGGAGGAGCTCGGCGTCGAGTACACGGTGCTCGGGGCGCGCGTGGACGTCGCCGAGCCCGAGCCGTGGGACCCGGTCGACTCGCTCGCCTGGCTCAAGGCGATGGCGTGGGACCTGCGCGGCAACTACGACAGCGAGCTCGACCGGGCCCTGGCGTACAGCACCCTCGGCGAGACGGACCTGGTCGACGAGCTGTTCCCGGCGTACGGCGAGAGCGGCAACCGGCCGGTGCTGCGCAACCGCGACCTCGACAACGAGCGGCCCGCGCAGGCGTCGGGCGACGCGACGGACGGCGACGACGCCGGTGCCGACACGGGGACCGACGCCGAGCTGACGTCGGCCCTCACGGGTCGCGCGACGGGCGGGGCCGGCGAGGCGACCGCCGCGCTGGGCGCCGCCGTCGAGTCCACGCGCAGCGCGCTGGACGCGGTGCCGGTGCTGGTGGGCCGCGGTGACGCGGCGGGCTCCAACTCGTGGGTCGTGTCCGGGGAGCACACGGAGTCGGGCGAGCCGATGCTCGCGAACGACCCGCACCTCGCGCTGTCCGCCCCCGGGATCTGGTCGCAGGTGGGCCTGCACTGCAACGAGGTCTCCGCCGAGTGCCCGTTCGACGTCGCCGGCTTCTCGTTCGCCGGCTTCCCCGGCGTCGTCATCGGGCACAACGGCGACCTCGCGTGGGGCCTGACCAACATGGGCGCCGACGTCACCGACTTCTTCATCGAGCGCGTGCGCGGCGACACGTGGCTGAAGGACGCCGGCGCGGAGCAGTGGGAGCAGCTCGACACCCGCAAGGAGACCATCCGGGTCGCGGGTGGCACCCCGGTCGACATCACGGTCCGCAGCACCGAGCACGGCCCGATCGTCTCGGACGTGCTCGAGGTCGGGGACGTCGTGGGCTCGCCCACCTCGGAGGGCACGGAGTTCGGCGAGTACGCCGTCGCCCTGCAGTGGACGGCGCTGCAGCCCGGCCGCACGGCCGACGCCGTCTTCGCGTTCGACACGGCGAAGGACGCCGACGACGTGCGCGCGGCGGCCGCGCTGTTCGAGGTGCCGGCCCAGAGCATCGTGTTCGCCACCACGGACGGGCACATCGGGTACCAGGCGCCGGGCCGCATCCCGGTCCGCTCCGAGGTGAAGGGGCCCGTGCCGTCCGACGGCACCTGGCCCCGCCCCGGCTGGGACCCGCGCTACGACTGGCAGGGGTGGGTGGACGCCGACGACATGCCGCGCGCGCTCGACCCGGAGGAGGGCTTCGTCGTCGCGGCCAACCAGGCCGTGCTGCGCGACGGGGCGCGTCCTTATCTCGCGGACGACTGGGACTACGGGTACCGCTCGGAGCGCATCCGCACCCTGCTCGCCCAGCAGATCGCGTCCGGCCGGCCGTTCACGGCAGAGGACATGAACCGCATCCAGAACGACGACTGGTCGGCGTTCGCGGAGGCCCTCGTGCCCACCCTGCTCGACATCGACCTCGACGACTCCTACGTCGCCGCCGGGCAGGACCTGCTCGCGGACTGGGACTACCGGATGGACGCCGACTCCCCGGCGGCCGCCTACTTCGCCGCCGTGTGGCGCAACCTCCTGCAGGAGGCGTTCTGGGACGACCTGCCCCCGAGCATGCGCCCCGACGGCGGGTCGCAGTGGCTCCTGGTGGTGAAGTCGATGCTGGACCGGTCCGAGGACGCGTTCTGGGACGACCGCACGACGGCGAACGTCGTCGAGTCGCGCGACGAGATCCTCACGCGGGCCCTGTCCAGCGCGCGTCGCGACCTCACGGTCGAGCTGTCCAAGGAGCCGACCGACTGGGACTGGGGCACGCTGCACACGCTGCAGCTCGAGCACCCGGTGATCGGCGGCGAGGCGGTGCCCGGCCTGGTGCGCGACCTCGTCAACCCGGACCCGGTGAGGATGCCCGGCGGCTCGTCCATCGTCAACGCGACCGGGTGGGACGCCGGCACCGGCAGCTTCGCCGTGACGACCGGCCCGTCCATGCGGATGGTGGTCGACATGGCCGACCTGGACGCGTCGACGTGGGTGACCGTCACCGGGGTGTCCGGCCACCCGGCGTCGTCGCACTACGACGACCAGCTCGACGAGTGGGCCGCGGGGAAGACCTTCGCGTGGCCGTTCACCCGCGAGGCGGTCGAGGAGTCGGCGGAGACGCGCGCCACGCTCGTGCCCTGACCGGCTGGGCGGCCGACGAGCACCCGACGAGCCCCGGACGTCCCGACGTCCGGGGCTCGTCCGCGTCTCGGCTCAGAAGTCGTCCGCGAAGGCCTCGCCGTAGGCGTCGGCCCAGGCGAGCCGCTGCGCCAGGTCGTCCGCGTCGACGACCTGGTCCGATCCGGCGGCGGGCGGGGTCGTGGAGTCCTCGAGCAGCGCGATGCCGGTGACGGCGGTGGCGGTCGCCGCGACGAACGCGACCCCGAGCGCCACGACCGTGCGGCCCGGGCCGCGCCACCAGCGGCGCACGACGCCGTGCGGCTCGGCCGGGTCGTCGGCCCGGGCCGACGACGGGGCGTCACCCGCGCCGTCGTCGACGGTGACGGCGAGGAGGGCGTCGAGCTGGCGGGGCGTCAGCCGCTCGAACGCCTCGACGACGGCGGGCGACAGGCTCCGGCCGGCCCGGCGGTCGGCCTCCCGGAAGCGGTCGAGCGCCTCCTGGTCGGCGCGGTCGAGGCGGGGTGCGGTGGTCATGGTGTGGTCTCCGAGCTCTCGTCGAGGTGGGTTGTCAGCGGCCCGGCGCGCGCGTGACGACCTGCTGGACCACCCAGCCGTTGCCGTCCGGGTCGGCGAACGACGCGTAGGTGGCGTAGCTGTCGGCGGCCGGGTGGGGGCCGGGCACGCGGTGGGCGTCCCCGGCCCAGTGGAAGACGCCGTCGGCGTCGTGCCAGAGCTCGCTCACGTCCGCCCCGCGGTCCCGGAGCTCTTCGCGGGCCGCGGCGATGTCGGTCGTGACGAGGTGCAGCCCTTGGAGCGAGCCGGGGGCGGCGTCGGTGAGGTGCTCGCCGAAGATGACGGACGCCCCGGATCCGGGGGGTGTGACCTGGACGACGCGCAGGCCCCGCTCGCTGCGGAAGTCGGCGTCGAGGCGGAAGCCGAGCGCCGTGTAGAAGTCCTTCGCGCGGTCCACGTCGGAGACGGGAAGGACGACGATCTCGAGGGCGAGCTCCATGGTGTTCCTCCGTGTTCTCGGAGACCGGCGTCACCGGTCTGACTGGTGACGAATCTGCCCCGATCGTCGTCACCTGTCAAAGTGGTGATGGTCACGCGGCCCCGTCTTGCGCGGCCGAATGTCACCTGCCAGAGTGGTGACGTGATCCATGCCTTTCCCTGCGGCACCCTCGCGCTCGACTTCGTCGGCACGCTCCGCGCGCGCCGCAACGACGAGCCCACCGAGAAGCTGGCGTCCGCCGCAGACCTCGACGCGTGGTGCGTGGAGTCGGGACTGCTGTCCGCCGCCCCGTCCTCGGGCGCGTCCGACGTCGAGCGCGCCGTCGAGCTGCGGGAGGCGGTCTACGCGCTGATCTGGGCGCGGCTGCACGACCGGCCGCTGCCCGCCGGGGCGGTCGAGACGGTCAACCGTTACGCCGCGGACGCCCCGCTGGTCCCGGTGCTGACCGATGCGGGGTGGTCACGGGTCGGTGGCCCCGGGCAGGTGCTCTCCCAGCTCGCGCGCGAGGCCGTCGAGATCGTCGGCGGGGACGCCGCCGCGCTGCTGCGCGAGTGCGGGCGGCCGGAGTGCACGCAGGTCTACCTCGACCATTCCCGCGGTCGGCGCCGCGAGTGGTGCTCGATGGCCACCTGCGGCAGCCGGATGAAGGCGGCTGCCTACCGCGCGCGGCAGCGCGCGGGCGCGGACGCCTGAACCGTCAGGCCCCGGCGGCGGGGAGCTCCCGCCAGCCGTCCGGCGTGACGACGGCGTGCACGGGCACGTCGTGCTCCTCGGCGGGCAGCGGGTGGGTGGCGGAGTCGTAGAGCTCCTCGGGGAACACGAGGGCGACGACGGGCACGCCCGGGCGGCGGATCTTCAGCAGCCGGTCGTACCAGCCGCCGCCCTGGCCGAGGCGGACGCCCCGGTCGTCGACGGCGAGGGCGGGCGCCACGACGACGTCGGCCTGGGTGATGGCCTCGGCCCCGAGTGCGGGGCCGCTCGGCTCGGGCGGCCGGCCCGGGGCGCGCTCGAGCAGGTCGTCGGGCCCGGCGTACTCGGCCCAGTCGCGGGCCAGGCCCGCGCCCAGCACGGGCAGGAGCACCCGGGCGCCGCGCGCGGCGAGGTGCTCCAGGAAGACGTGCGTGCCCGGCTCGGTGGGGCGCGAGACGTACGTGGCGACGACCGCGGCGTCGCGGACGGCGGGCACCGTGGCGAGGACCTCGGCGAAGGCGTGCGCGGCCTCGGCCCGCAGGCGCGGGGAGCGCTCGGCGCGGTGCGCGCGGATGGCCCGGCGGAGCTCTTCCTTGGCGTCCGCGGCCTCCATCCCGGCGACGACGGGGTACGGCTGGTGTGCTCTCGATCCGTTGCGGTCGCCGTGCATGGGGCCATTGTGGCAGGGTCCCGTCCGGGGAGTTCCCGGCGCGCGCCGGAGACGCCGAGAACGGCTCCGGCCCGCGGGCAGGGGTGGGAGCGTCGGGACGGAACGAGGTGGCATGACGCACAAGCTCGCCCGCGGATGGGTCGTGTCCCGGCCGTGGCCGGTGACGCTGCGCGAGGACGGACCCTCGGGCACCGTCGTGCTGCGCCCGCTGCGCCGCAAGGACGGCCCCGAGTGGTTGCGCCTGCGGTCGGCGAACGCGAGCTGGCTCGAGCCGTGGGAGGCGACGTCGCCGGGGGAGCGGCCCGCCGTGTCGACGTTCGGCGACTACCTGCGTGCGCTGACCACCCAGGCGCGCGCGGGCACGACGCTGCCGTTCGCCGTCGAGCTCGACGGCGCCCTGGTGGGGCAGCTCACCGTGTCCCAGATCGTCTACGGCTCCCTGTGCTCCGCGAGCATCGGGTACTGGGTGTCGCGCGAGGTCGCGGGTCGTGGCGTCATCCCGACGTCGGTCGCCATGGCGGGCGACTACTGCCTCGCCGTGCTCGGGCTGCACCGCATCGAGATCAACATCCGCCCCGAGAACGCCCCGAGCCTGCGGGTGGTGGAGAAGCTCGGGTTCCGCGACGAGGGCGTGCGCGAGCGCTACCTGCACATCCAGGGCCGGTGGAGCGACCACCGCACGTTCGCCCTCACCACCGAGGACGTGCCGGAGGGCCTCCTGGCCCGCTGGCAGCGGGTGCGCGACGGCGGCTGACGCCGTCCCGCGGTCCCCGGACCCGCGACCCGACCACGGACACGCCGCGACGGCGTGCGTCGGCGGCGTCGTCCCGTCCCCTACCGTCGTGACGTGGAAACGTCGGCGGCAGGACTCGCGGTGCTCGCGCTGTTCGTCCTGTGGCTGGGCTTCTGGGTGCCGCACCGGCTGCGGCACCGCCAGCAGCTGCAGGACGCGCGGGTGGACGACAGGTTCTCCGGCGGGCTCCGGGTGCTGGCGGTGGCGGGTGCGGGCGGCACGCGCGGGGTGACGACCCCGACCGGCGGCGCGACGCCGCTGCTGGTGCCCGGCACGTCGTCGGAGGGCGGACGAGGGGAGCGACCGATGGGTCTGGACGACGACGGGGGCGCGTCGCGCGCCCTGACGGCCCCGCGCGCCACGGGGCAGGGCGAACGGCCCCGCGAGTCCCGCCTCGCCCTGTTCGAGCAGCGCGCCGCGAGGGCACGCCGCCGGCTCCTGCTGACCGTCCTCCTGCTGCTCCTCACGATCGGCGGCTGGGTCGTCGTCGGGCTCGGCCTGGTCGGCTGGTACGCCGCGGCCGCGCCCACCGCGCTCCTGCTCGTCGTGCTGGTGCTGGGCCGCGTCGCGGTACTGCAGGCCCGGCGCGCCGACGCGCGCTGGGTCGCGGATCGCAAGGCGGCGCAGCGGCAGGCGACCGAGGCGAGGGCCCTCGCCAACGGCGGACCGCACGCGCCGCGCAACCGCCCCCGGGTGACCGGCCACGCGGTGCGCCCGTCGGCGACGCACACCCAGCTCATCCCGCGCGTGTCGGCACCTGCCGACCAGGCCTCGGCCCGCGCCGTCCCGCGCACGACGCGGCGCACCGAGCCCGCCTCCCCGAGCGCCCGCGTGACCGTCCCCGCCGACGGCGCGCGCGGCGAGGAGAGCGCGGAACCCGAGCCGGCCACGCGCCGTCGCGCCACCGCGTCGTCGGAGCGCCTGGTCTTCGACGTCCGCGCCGACGAGCGGCCGCCGGCGCCGGAGCCGGTCGTCGTCGTGGACCCGGGGGAGGGTGGCGACGCCGTACCCGCCGGGCCGCCGCCCGTGGGCAGCGAGCCGTGGGAGCCCGTACCCGTCCCCCTGCCGACCTACGTCACGAAGCCGGCGGCGCCTCGACGCGAGCCGCGGCCGCTCCCGACCGTGCCCGCGGGCCGTGCGATCCCGGCAGGCGAGGCCGCACGCGGCGCGGCGCTGGCCGCGACCGTCCGTGCGACGCTCGGGCCGACCGCGACGCCCGCGGGGGCGCCGGTCGCGGAGCGGGCCGACACCCTGGACGCCACGTCGTCGACCGCCGACGCGACGGCGGACCTGACGGCCGTCGACGAGCCGCGGCCGCGCACCGAGACCCTCGGACTGCCCCTCGACGAGATCCTCGCCCGCCGTCGTGCGGCGGGCTGAGCCGATTTGGCGACCTGCCGTCACGGGGTGCTAATGTTGGCACCGCTCTCGGGGCTATGGCGCAGTTGGTAGCGCGTCTCGTTCGCAATGAGAAGGTCGGGGGTTCGAATCCCCCTAGCTCCACCGAAGGCCGAAGGCCGCCGCACCTGGTGCGGCGGCCTTCGTCGTTCCCGGGCGCCTGCGGACGTGTCCCGGGTCAGGCCGTGCGGCGCGACAGGAGTGCCGCGACGAGGAAGCAGAGCGCCCCGACGAGCGTCCCGGCCTGGTCCCACCACGCGCTGAGGTAGGTGCCCGTGGACGGTTCCACGTACGCCCCGACGGCGGAGGCGGCGAACGCCACGGAGCCGACGGCGTTGAGCCAGGTGCCGTGCCAGGTGCGCGCGTCGAGGTCCCACAGGTGCCCGCGGTCGCGGGTCGCGACGATCGCGAACGCGGACGAGACGAGGAACGCGACGGAGCCGTACGCGTCGGGCTTCCAGCCCGCCCCGAGCCGCCCCGGGTCGTCGACCGCGGCCACCAGGGCGGCGACCGTGCTCACGTTGAAGCACACGGTGCCGGCGAGCTGGATCGCGGCGGCCCACCAGTCCCACAGGTCGGCGGGGTGCGTGCCCGCGCGCGGCGGGCGGCGGCCGCTGAGGCTCAGCTGGACGAACGCCGCCGCGGTGAAGAACACGGACCCGACGACGAACGTGACGCCCGCCCCGACCGCGCCCACGGCGTCGGCGTAGGGCGGGAGCGCCCCGACGAGGAAGCACAGCGACCCGACGGCGAAGCCCCACGCCTCGCGACGCAGGCGGCGTCGCGAGGTGCTGGCGACGTCCCGACCTGCCGCGGACACCTCTGCAGCGTAGGAACGGGCGGCGGAGGGCCTCAACCGTCGGGCCGCTTTTCACCCTGACCAGGCCTCACCAGCTGCGGCGCACCGTCGCCTTGCCGCCGGTGACGAGGCTGCGCGGGGGCACGTCGTCGGCGACGACGGACCCGGCGGCGATCACCGAGTCCCGCCCGATGGTGACGCCCGGCAGGACGGTGGTGCCCGCGCCGATCCACACGTTCTCCTCGACGTCGATCGGGCCGCCGGTGAGCCACACCCTCCGGTCGTCGGTGTCGACCGGGTGGCCCACGGTGATGAACGTGACCCGCGGCGCCACCATGACGCGCTCGGCCAGCCGGATCCCGGCGTAGTCGAGGAAGGTGCAGTTCTGGTTGACGAACACCCGGTCGGCGAGGTCGAGGTTGAGGCCGTGGTCCGTGTAGAAGGGCGGGTAGATCGTCGTCCTCGGCGGGAGGGCGCGCCCGAGGATCTGCTCGAAGAGCTCCGCCTTGCCCGCCTCGTCGTCGAACGGCAGCACGTTGAGGCGGGAGGTGAGCTCGGTGGCGCGGAGCACCCGCTCGGACATCGCCCGGAACTCGGGGCCGTGGATGCGCAGGAGGAGGTCGCTCGGCATCCCCCGATGGTGCCGGGTGCGTGCGACATCCCCTGCTCACGACGCCCGGGACCCGGGCGCCTCCCAGGGGAGCCGCGTGCTGACCGGCTCGGGCGCGGGCAGCGCCCCGCCGGCGGTGCCGCGAGCGGCCGGTCGCGGTGCGGCGCCGAGCCGCACGACGGACGTGCGGTCGTCGACGCGGACGGCGGCGAAGGCGCCCTGCGCGGGCACGTCGCGCGGCACCGGGATCGCGTGCCGTCCGGCCGGCAGGGTCGTGTCGAGGAGCGCGACGGTGTGGGGGACCGGGTCGGGTGGCACGGGCACGGCCCAGAGCGCTGTCGCCGTGACGTGCGCGGGTGCGGTGAGCGTCACGCGCAGCTCGCGGGTCTCGGCGTCGTGCTCGACGCCGGGCGCCGGGCCGCCGACGAGCTCCTCCACCTGGGCGGTGAGCAGCGGAGCGGCGCCATGCCGCCCAGCCCGCTGCGGAGCTGGACGTCGGGGTGGCGACGGAGCATCTCCGCCTCCAGGTGCTCGCGCAGCGGCGGCGGCACCTGGCCGCCGAAGAGCACGAGGTCGAGGTCGCGGGCGTCGTAGTCCTCGAGCACCCGGTCGAACTGGTTGGTCGCGTTCGCCGCGATGCCGCGGGCCCGCAGCATCGAGACCGTCTCGGTGAGGGCCCGCGCGCTGCGGCCCACCACGAGGACCCGCGTCGTCCTGTCGGTCATCGTCCGTCCCTTTGTTGGTGAAACCAAGATTGGCACGACCAACATACATCGAATGTGGGTCGCGCCAACACCCCGCTAGGCTCGGGGCATGCGCGAGCCCCAACCTCCCCGCCGCACGCCCGACCGGCAGAAGGACCGGCCGACGTGGCTGCTGGGGCGCGCCGCGGTGCGGTCGTCGGCGCTGCTCGCCGGCGCGTTCGCCGAGCAGGGCGACGGCCTGCGCGGCTACCACTACCGGCTCCTGGCCGCGCTCGAGCAGTGGGGCCCCGAGAGCCAGGCCGACCTCGGTCGGGACACGGGTATCGACCGGAGCGACGTCACCGGCGCCCTCCAGGAGCTCGAGGAGCGCGGCCTCGTGGAGCGGGAGGAGGACCCCGCGAACCGGCGCCGCAAGATCGTGTCGGTCACGCCGTCCGGCCTCGCCGAGCTCCGGAGGCTCGACGAGGTTCTCGACGGGGTGCAGGAGGCGCTCCTCGCACCCCTCTCCGCCGCGCAGCGGCGGCAGTACGCGGAGATCATGGCGCTGCTCGCCGACGCCTGACCCGCAGTGGCGCCCGAGGCCGGGCCGCTTCGCGCCGCGCGCATGTGACGAGGTCGTGGAAGCCGTCGACCAGCGGTCGGTGGATGCGCAAAGATGAGGGGCGTGCCCCTCCGGAACGTCCGATTCGTCCTGCCCGTCTTCCTGACCGGTGCACTCGCCCTCACCGGCTGCGCGGCCTCGTCGCCCAGCGAGTCGGCGAGCCCGTCGACGGGCGCCCCGGCGGTCGCGGTGCGCGACCTGTCCACGCACACGGTGCTCCTCGACGCGGCCGACCCGGCCGAGCTCGCCCTCACGACGAGCCAGACGGTCTTCGCGCGCTCGGAGGTCGTGGTCCTCGCGGACGCGGACGACGCGGGAGCGCGGGAGGCCCTCGCTGCCACGGCGGAGGCCGTGCACGCCCCCGCGCTCCTGGCGGACGACGCCGGGACGGGGGTCGCCGAGGAGCTCGAGCGGCTCGGCGCGCGCGCGGCGGTCGTCGTCACGGGCGACGCGCGGGCGGAGGGTGCCGCCACGGGTGCCGCGGACGGCACCGACGCCTCGGGCGCTGCCGACGAGGGCGCCGGGGCGGACCCGGGCGCGGCGGCGCGCCAGGTCGCGGACGCCGCCGGCGTCCAGGCGATCACCGTCAGCCCCGACGTCGTCGGCGGGGAGGGCGACGCGGGCGACGGTGCGGGCCCGACGCTCGAGGACGACGACCTGGAGGATCTCGTCGACAGCCTCGACTCCCTGCTGGGCGAGGGCCCGGGGGCGTCCCCCTCCGCGTCGGGGGGGACGGAGGGGGCGCCCCGCCTGCTGCGCGAGGTGCTCGCGCTGGTCGACCCGCAGGAGGGTCAGGAGGCCGCGATCGCGTCGTTGCGCGCGGCGGGGGCCGTGACGACCGAGGTGCCCGGCGGCGACCTCGCGTCCGCGCGCGTCGTCGAGACGGTGGACCGCGCGCAGGCGCTCACCGTCGTGGGGGTGGGGCGGTCGTTCGGCGATGCCGGGACCTTCGCCTGGCGCGTCGCAGCCGCGGAGCGGGCGGCGCTGCTGCCCACCGGGTCGCAGCACCTGCTGCCGGCGCGCTACGTCGCGGTCGACGGGTCGGTCTGG
This sequence comes from Isoptericola sp. NPDC056134, assembly GCF_042264825.1. NCBI lineage: Bacteria > Bacillati > Actinomycetota > Actinomycetes > Micrococcales > Promicromonosporaceae > Isoptericola > Isoptericola sp. NPDC056134. The sequence goes on along the minus strand of NZ_JBHJVM010000007.1, from coordinate 95,136 downwards.
GACGAGCCCGCATCCGCCGTCGCGCGGGCGCGGGCCGCGGCCGCCGCCTCCGTGCCGGGCGACGACGCGCCGCACGACGGTGCCGACGCCCCCGTGGTGCCGACGCTGGTGCTGCCGGTCAGCGCCACCGCGAGCGCCCCGGGCGAGGACGGCGACTGGGTGACGCAGGAGGACGTGGACGCGCTGCGCCCGCTGGTCGACGCGGCGCGGGACGCCGGGGTGTACGTGCTGCTCGACGTCGGGGCCGGCCCGGCGCCGGTGGTCGAGCAGGTGCGCGCGGCCGAGCCGCTGCTGCGGACGCCCGGGGTGGGGGTCGCCCTGCACCCCGAGTCCCGGGTCGGGGACGGTGCCGCGACGACGTCCCACCAGATGTCGGCGGACGAGCTCGACGACGTGACCACGTTCCTGGCCGACCTGGTGTCGCGGGAGGGGCTTCCGCCGGCGCTGCTGGTCGTGCACCAGACGCGACCCGAGTCGGTGCCCGACCGGTCCCTGCTGCGCTCGGTGCCCCAGGTGGAGACGCTGGTCCTCGCCGACCTGACCGGCGGCGCCACGACCGGCGAGTGGGTGTGGAACCAGGTGAGCGCCGACCTGCCCGACGGCGTGCACCTGGGGTGGTCGGGTCCGGCGGCGGGAGCGGTCGTCCCGACCGACCCGGCGCCGGTGCTGATCGCCACCTCCTGACCGTCGCTGTGCTCTCGGGCGCCGCCGGACGGCGTCGTTGACAGGGGTTCGATCGATTCGGCAGGATCACTAACGTAACGTTTCGATCCTCCGTCGGCGCCGACCGGGTGCCGTCGACCCGCGCCCCTGGAGACCGATCATCGTGCTGTCCCTGATCCCGTGGCCCACCGTCGTCGACGGGCAGGACGTCGCCCCGCTCGCCCTGGACGCCGCCCGCCTCGTCGCGCCCGACGACGCCCTCGCCGTCGTCGCGGCCGAACAGCTCGAGGCGGTGGGCGTGCGCGTCGTCGACGCGGGGTCCGCGGCGGAGGGTGCCACGCCGGTGGTGCTGCGCCTCGACGACGCCGCCGGACCCGAGGGCTCCGCCAGCCCCGAGCGGTACACGCTGCGCGTGACGACGGCGGGCGTGGAGGCCACCGCTCCGGAGCCGGTCGGCCTGCTGCACGCGGTGCGCACGCTGCGCCAGCTCGTCCCCGCTGCCGCGGCAGGCAGCGCGCGCGAGGTGCCCGCCGTCGTCGTGCACGACGCGCCGCGGTACGGCTGGCGCGGGCTGTCGTTCGACGTCGTGCGGCACTGGTTCGGCCCCGAGGACATCCGCGCCGTCGTCGACCTGGTCGGTGCGTTCAAGCTGCGGGTGCTGCACCTGCACCTCACCGACGACCAGGGCTGGCGGATCGAGACGCCGTCGCGCCCCGAGCTGGAGAAGGCGTCCGACAGCCAGGTCGGCGGCGGCACGGCCGGCTTCCTCACGGTCGACGACTTCCGCGAGCTGCAGGAGTACGCGGCGGCGCGGTTCGTGACGATCGTCCCCGAGTTCGACATGCCCGGGCACATCAACGCGGCCACGCAGGTCTACGGGGCGCTCACCAAGGACGGCCTGCCCACCGATCCGTACGAGGGCATCGAGGTGGGCTTCTCGCGTCTCTGGTTCGACAACCCGGCCACCGAGCCGTTCCTGCGCGACGTGATCGGCGACGTCGCCGCCATGACGCGGGGCGACTGGGTGCATGTCGGCGGCGACGAGGTGCACACGATGGAGGTCGAGGAGTTCGCGAAGTTCGTCGAGCTCGCCGCGCGGATCGTGCGCGAGCACGGCAAGACGCCGATCTTCTGGCAGGAGGGCGCCCGGGGCCCCGTCGAGCCCGGCACGCTGCTGCAGTACTGGGAGCCCAAGGGCGAGGAGTTCGCGCGCTTCGTCGCGGCGGCGCACGCCGGCGCGCGGTTCATCATGTCGCCCGGCAACCACGCCTACCTCGACATGAAGTACACGCCCGAGCACGAGCTCGGCCTGCACTGGGCGGGCTACGTCGAGCTGCGCGACTCCTACGAGTGGGAGCCCACCGCCGTCATCGACGGCCTGCCCGCCGACTCCGTGGAGGGCGTCGAGGCCGCCGTCTGGACCGAGACGATCACCACCCGCGACGAGCTGTTCTCCATGCTGCTGCCGCGCCTCGGCGCCGTCGCCGAGGTGGCCTGGACCGCGCCCGAGCGCAAGGACTGGGAGGCCTTCCGCGCCCGCACCGCCGCCCAGGCGCCCGCCTGGCGCGCCGGTGGCTGGGCCTTCCACCAGACCCCGCAGGTCGACTGGCCCACCCCCTGAACGCTGTGAGCGGGGGGGTGGGACTGTTTCCGGTTCTCAACAAGGAAAAAAACCCACCCCCCACCACCCCGAGTCAACCCCCGACCCCTCCCTTTTCCCCCCCCCCCCACCCC
>NZ_JBHJVM010000007.1:0-92729 GCF_042264825.1 Isoptericola sp. NPDC056134 | reverse complement strand
TGTGGTTGGGCCCTCCCACCACCCCCCGGATTTCGCTTCCCCCCCCCCGGTAAGTGGGGAGGGTGGTCTTTCTTTTTTCTTTGGGCCGGAGAAGGGGCCAGACGCCCGCTCACAACACCTGGGGCTAGATCCAGGACTCCAGCCGCATGACGTTCTGCCAGTACGAGTACGGCACCTGCATGCCCGTCCACAGCGGGTAGAAGACCGCCGACACGGCGAGGACCACGACGAGGACGGCGACGATCACCGCGACGGCGAGCGAGCGCTCGCGGCGTCGTCCCTCCGTGCGCTCCAGCGCCACGACCATCGGATAGACGAGCGTCAGCACCACGAACGGGGTGAAGACGATCGAGTAGAAGGTGAAGATCGTCCGGTCGCTGAACGGCGGCGCGTAGGCGAACCAGGGCAGCCAGCCGGCGGCGGTGCCGCTCAGGACGGCGAGGGCGCGCCAGTCGCGCAGCCGGATGCCCAGCCAGATCGTCGCGACGATCGCGATCGCGCCGAGGAGCCACAGCAGCGGGTTGCCGAGCGACGTGACCGCACGGGCGCACGCCTCCGCGGCGTCGGCGGGGCAGGAGCCCTGGCCGGGCGACTCCTTCTCCCAGAAGAACGACGTGGGCCGCCACTGCACGATCCAGCCCAGCGGGTGCGACGCGTACGGGTGGTCCGAGGAGAGCCCGGTGTGGAAGTCCCACATCTGCTGGTGGTAGTGGAGCAGGCTGCGCAGCGGGTCCGGCAGCCAGGTGACGCCCTCGCCGGGATGCTCGGCCGCCCACTGGCGCAGGTAGGCGCCCTGGTTCACGAACCACGACCACCACGACGCGAGGTAGACGACGAACGCGGTGGGCACGATGGTGAGGAAGGCGGGCACGGCGTCGACGACGAGGGAGTCCTCCCACCAGCGGCCGACGCCGGCGGCGCGGCGGGCCGCGAGGTCCCACAGCACGGTGAGGATGCCGAAGACGGCGACGAACCACAGGCCCGACCACTTGGTGCCGCACGCCAGGCCGAGGCTGACGCCCGCGGCGAGGCGCCACCAGCGGAAGCCGAGGCGGGGGCCGTACCTGGCCACGGTGCCGCCGGCGTCGAGGATCTCCGCGACCCGGCCCGCGAGCCGGCGCCGGGCCTGCTCGCGGTCCATCAGCAGGCAGCCGAACGCGACCAGCACCCAGAACATGAGGAACTGGTCGAGCAGGGCCGTGCGGGAGTGCACGATCGCCTCGCCGTCGACGGCGAGCAGCAGGCCCGCGACCACCCCCATCGTGGTCGACGCGAACAGCCGCCGGGCGATCCGCACCAGCAGGAGGACGGCGAGGATGCCGACGATCGCGCTGGAGAGCCGCCACGCGAACGAGCTGGTGGCGCCGCCGCCCGCCTCCATGCCGAGCCAGATCATCCACTTGCCGATCGGCGGGTGGACGACGTAGGCGGCCTTGTCGAGATAGGTGAGGACGTCGCCCGCCTCGAACGCCGGGTTCGGCTCGTCGGGCCACTGCGCCTCGAAGCCGAGGCGGCCGAGCGTGAACGCGTCCTTGACGTAGTAGGTCTCGTCGAACACGAGCTGGTGCGGCTGGCCGAGCTGCCACAGCCGGGCGACCGCCGCCAGCAGCGTGACGACGATCGTGCCGACCCAGCCCCAGAACCGGTCGCGACGGCGGAGGTCGAGGCGCATGCGCCGGGCGCCGAGAAGCCGCTCCAGCAGTTTCGCCTGGGTCGTGCGGCCGTCGCCGTCGGCGGGCGTCGGGGACGGCGAGGGCGCCGGCACGCCGGGGAACGGCGGCGGGGGCTGGTGCGACGGCGGCACCGGCGCGCCGCCGGCCTCGGGCGCCCCGTCGGGGGCGTCGGCCGCGCGGTGGCGCGCGTGGTTCGTGGGCGTGCCCGCGGGCGCGGGATCGCCGGTGGTGGTGGCGTCGGCGTCGGGGGCGGTCACCGGGTCATCGTAGGGGCCGTGCGACGCTGGTCACCATGACCTCCGAGCCTTCCGCCGTACCCGCTGACGCACGCCGTCCCGCCCCGCGCGCCGAGGCCGGCGCGGTCGTCCTCGCGGCGACACCCATCGGGAACGCGGAGGACGCGTCGCCGCGGCTGCGGCGGCTGCTCGCGGAGGCCGACGTCGTCGCGGCCGAGGACACGCGCCGCCTGCACGCCCTGGCCGCACGTCTGGGCGTGACCGTGGCCGGGCGCGTGACGTCGTACCACGAGCACAACGAGGAGGCGCGCGCCGACGAGCTGCTCGACGTCGTCGCGGACGGCGGCACCGTGCTCGTCGTGTCCGACGCCGGCATGCCCGCGGTGTCCGACCCGGGCTACCGCGTCGTGGCCCGCGCCGTGGAGCGGGACCTGCGCGTGACGGCGGCGCCCGGGCCGTCGGCGGTGCTCACCGCGCTGGCCCTGTCGGGGCTGCCCACCGACCGGTTCACCTTCGAGGGGTTCGTGCCGCGCAAGGCGGGGGAGCGGTCGCGGTGGCTCGGCGCGCTCGCCGCGGAGCCGCGCACGATGGTCTTCTTCGAGGCGCCGCACCGGATCACCGACACGCTGCACGCCATGGCCGACGCCTTTGGCGCCGACCGGCCCGCCGCCGTCTGCCGCGAGCTGACCAAGACGTACGAGGAGGTGCTCCGCGGGCCGCTCGCGGACGTCGTCGCCGAGGCCGACGCCCGCGCCGCCGCCGGCGACGGCCTGCGCGGCGAGATCTGCGTCGTCGTCGGTGGCGCGCCCGTGGGCGCCGCGCCGAGCGTCGAGGACCTCGTGCCCGAGGTGCTGGCCCGCGTCCGGGCGGGGGAGCGGCTCAAGGCCGCCGTCGCCGATGTCGCCACCGCCGCGGGGGTGCCCAAGCGCGACCTGTACGCCGCCGCCCTCGCCGCGAGATAGAGAACCCCCCACCTCGAGATAGAGAACCCCGAGCGCGAGATAGAGAGGGCCTCTCCATCTCGCGGGGTTGGTTCTCTATCTCGCGGCGGAGTCGGCGAGCTCGACGCCGGCGGCGGCGAGCTCGACGCGGGCCTGTTCCCCCTGCTCGGGGCTCACCGGGATGGTGAGGTCCGTGAGGACCCGGGTGTCGAGGCCGAGCCCGACGGCGTCGAGGGCGGTGCGCTTCACGCAGTGCGACTCGACGAGCCCGACGACGTCGACCGCCTCGACGCGCGCGTCGCGCAGGGCCTGCTCCAGGGTGCGGCCGCCCTCGTCCGTGCCCTCGAAGCCGGAGTACCCGTGGGCGTACTGGCCCTTCTTCACGGAGACGTCGGCGTGCAGGCCCGCGAGCGCGGGGTGCAGCTCGGCGTTCGGCGTGCCGGCGATGCCGTGCGGAGGCCACGAGTCGACGTAGTCGGGGTGGTCGCTGAAGTGCTCGCCGGGGTCGATGTGCCAGTCCTGCGTGGTCACGACGATCTCGTACCGGTCGCGGTGCGCGGCGGCGTACGCCGCGACGTCCTCGGCGACCTGGTTCCCGCCGTCGACGGCGAGCTCCCCGCCCTCGCAGAACGTGGGCTGGACGTCGACGACGATCAGGGCGCGGACGGGTGCGGGTGCGGCGTCACTCATGCCGCCAGCCTGCCACGGCGCCCGGAGACTCAGGGGCCGTCGCCGCCGCCACCGCCGTCGAAGAATCCACCGCCGTCCATCCGGCCAGGTGTCGACGGAGGTCGCCCGGGTCGGCGGGCGCCGCGCGGTGCGTACGCCCCGGGCTTCCCGGCCATCATGGTGGGCGCGGCGGCCGCGAGCGTGCCGCGCCGACGTCGCCCGCACCGCTCCCGACCCCGTGAAGGGACCCATGACCTCCGCCGACCCCCGCATCGCCTCCGTCCGCCTCGCCCGCCTCGAGACGCGTTACCCCCGCACCGTCGGGCGCAACGCCCGGCTCGGCAGCCACGGCGACGGACCCGACTCCGACGTCGCGGTGCTCGTCACCGACGACGGGCGCACCGGCTGGGGCCTGGTGGAGGGCCCGCCGGGCGACGCCGCTCGGGTCGAGGGCCGGAGGCTCTCCGAGCTGGCGGACCCCGCGGTGGGCGTGCTCGACCCCACCGACCGCTGGCTGGACATCGCCCTGCACGACCTGCTCGGCGTCGTGCACGACGCTCCCGTCCACGCCCTGCTCGGAGGGCGCGGAAGCACCGACGTCGCGGTCTACGACGGCGCCATCTACTTCGACGACCTCGACCCGCAGGAGTCGCCGCGCGGGGTCGACGTGCTGCTCGACGAGTGCCGGGCCGACGCGGCCCTCGGATTCCGCGACTTCAAGCTGAAGATCGGCCGTGGGAACCGCTGGATGGACCGGGCCGCGGGGGACGCGCGCGACGTCGCCGTCACGCGCGCCGTCCGCGAGGCGTTCCCCGACGCGCGGATCCTCGTCGACGCCAACGACGGCTACGACCTGGAGGGCTTCCTCTCCTACCTCGACGCCGTCGCGGACGCCGACCTGTTCTGGGTCGAGGAGCCGTTCCTCGACGACCCGGGCGACCTCAAGGCCCTGCGGTCCTGGCTCGACGACCGCTCGCCGGCCACGCGCATCGCCGAGGGCGAGACCAGCCCCGACGTCGACGCCCTGCTGCCGGTGGCGACGAGCGGCGCGATCGACGTGCTGCTCATGGACGTGATGTCGTTCGGCCTCACCGCGTGGCGGGAGCTCATGCCGCACCTGGCGGGCACGGGCGTGGAGGCCTCCCCGCACGCCTGGGGCCGCCCCCTCAAGACGCGGTACGCCGCGCACCTCGCCGCCGGGCTCGGCAACGTCGAGGTGGTCGAGGGCGTGCCGGGCCGCGTGGCGGGGGTCGACGCGGCCCTGCTGCTGCCGCGCGACGGCGTGCTGCACCTCGACGACTCTCCCGGCTTCGGCCTACCTCTGCCCTCCGACGCCCACCTGCGCCCGGCCCGCTAAGGCCCGCCCGGACGGTCTCAGCAGAGGAAGGTCAGTAGGGGAAGAAGGTGGTGCCCGAGGGGCGCAGCGGCTCGACGCACATCGTCCCGGACTTCGGTCGGGCGTCGAGGGCGCCGTCGGGCGCGACCGGGAGGTGTGCGAGGTCGCGGGGGCGTTCGGCCTCCGCCTCGCGCTCCGTGCTGCGGAACCAGCTCGACACGGTGCTGACGATGCTCATCACGACCTCCGGGCTCGGCGTCTCTCCGGGCTTGGTGCTGCCTTGACCTCAGGGTGCCAGAACTTCGACCGACGGTCGACCACGGGTCGACCGACACGCGACGGCACTGGGCGGGAGGATGGGGCCATGGACTCACGGCAGCGGACCTCCACCGCCCGCTGGGGCGCGGCGACCGTCGTCGCGCTCCTGACGCTCACCGGGTGCGGCTCCGTGGGCGACGACGGCCCGCCCCAGGTGTCGAGGACGTCGACGTCGCTCGGCCCGGCCGACGCCTCTCCTGCGCCCGACGCCTCGGCGAGACCCACGGCGACCTCCACGCCCGAGGTCTCGGTCGAGACGGTCGTCGAAGGCCTCGACGTGCCGTGGGGCCTCGCCCCGCTGCCGGGCGGCGCGCTGCTGATCAGCCTGCGCGACGAGGCGCGGCTCGTGGTCGTCGACCCCGACGCCGGCACGACGACGGACGTCACCGGTCCCGGCGCGGACGCGCTCGCCGCGCAGACCACCCCCGACGGCGAGGGCGGGCTGCTCGGCGTCGCGCGCGACCCGGGCTCGGGCGACGTGTTCGTCTACCGCACCGGCGCCGACGACAACGCCGTGCTGCGCGGCGCGCTGGACGGGACGGTGCTCGGCGGGCTCACGACCGTCCTCGACGGCATCCCGCGCGCCGGCCACCACGACGGCGGCGGCCTGGCCTTCGGCCCCGACGGGTTTCTCTACGTCGGCACCGGCGACGCGGGGGACGGGGAGGCCTCGCAGGACCGGGCGTCGCTCGCCGGCAAGATCCTGCGCGTCACGACCGACGGTGACCCGGCGCCCGGCAACCCCGACGCCGGCTCGCCGGTCTGGACCTTCGGCCACCGCAACGTGCAGGGCCTCGCCTGGGACGCGTCGGGGCGGATGTTCGCGAGCGAGTTCGGGCAGAACACGTGGGACGAGCTCAACGAGATCGAGCCGGGCGGCGACTACGGCTGGCCCGACGTCGAGGGGCCGGGCCTCGAGGGGCAGCCCCAGGCGGGCGACGGCACCGTCGCCCCGGTCGCGTGGTGGCCCACGTCCGACGCGTCGCCGTCCGGCCTGGCGGTGACCGACGACGCCGTGTACCTCGCCGGGCTGCGGGGGGAGGGGCTGTGGCGGGTGCCCTTCGGCGGCACCGCGTCCGGCGCGGACGAGGGCGGCGACGGGGCAGGGCCGGGCCCGAGCAAGGACGCCGTGGACGCGGACGGGAGCGTCCGGCCGCTCGGTGAGCCGCAGGCGCTGCTCGCGGGCGAGCTGGGCCGGCTGCGCAACGTCGCCCCCGTCGAGCCGGGCGGCGGCGACGCGGACGGCCTGTGGGTGCTGACCAACAACACCGACGGCCGCGGCTCGCCGCGCGACGGCGACGACCGCCTGGTCCGGGTCACGTTCGGCTGACGCGGCGGGCCCGGCCGGGCCGCGGACCGCTCGGACGCGTCGTCGTCCGGGCCCTTAGAATCGCCCGCATGACCCACATCCTCTCGGCCGTGGCGTGGCCCTACGCCAACGGCCCGCGGCACATCGGCCACGTCGCCGGCTTCGGCGTTCCCTCCGACGTCTTCAGCCGGCACATGCGGATGGCGGGTCACGACGTGCTGATGGTCTCCGGCACGGACGAGCACGGGACGCCGATCCTCGTGCAGGCGGAGCAGGAGGGCGTGACGCCGCAGCAGCTCGCGGACCGCTACAACCGGGTCATCGTCGAGGACCTCACGTCGCTCGGGCTGTCCTACGACCTGTTCACCCGCACGACGACGCGCAACCACTACGCCGTCGTGCAGGAGATGTTCCGCACGGTGCACAAGAACGGCTACATGGTCGAGAAGACCACGATGGGCGCGATCTCCCCGTCCACCGGCCGCACGCTGCCCGACCGGTTCATCGAGGGCACGTGCCCCATCTGCGGGTACGACGGCGCGCGCGGCGACCAGTGCGACAACTGCGGCAACCAGCTCGACCCGATCGACCTGATCAACCCGCGCAGCCGCATCAACGGCGAGACGCCCAAGTTCGTCGAGTCGAACCACTTCTTCCTCGACCTGCCGGCGCTCGCGGACGCGCTGGGCGACTGGCTGCGCACCCGCACCGGCTGGCGCCCGAACGTGCTGAACTTCAGCCTCAACCTGCTCGACGACATCCGGCCGCGCGCCATGACGCGCGACATCGACTGGGGCATCCCGGTGCCGCTCGAGGGCTGGGAGGAGAACCCGACCAAGCGGCTGTACGTGTGGTTCGACGCCGTCATCGGGTACCTCTCGGCGTCGATCGAGTGGGCGCGGCGCACGGGCGACCCGGAGGCGTGGCGCGCGTTCTGGAACGAGGAGACCGCCCGCTCCTTCTACTTCATGGGCAAGGACAACATCACGTTCCACTCCCAGATCTGGCCGGCCGAGCTGCTGGCCTACGACGGGAAGGGCTCGCGCGGCGGCGCGCCGGGCCCGTACGGGACGCTGCAGCTGCCGACCGAGGTGGTCAGCTCCGAGTTCCTCAACGTCGAGGGGCAGAAGTTCTCGAGCTCGCGCGGCGTGGTCATCTACGTGCGCGACATGCTGGCGCGCTACCAGCCGGACGCGTTCCGTTACTACGTGGCGGCGGCCGGCCCGGAGAGCCAGGACGTCGACTTCACGTGGGACAGCTTCCTGCGCCGCACCAACGACGAGCTCGTGGCGGGCTGGGGCAACCTCGTGAACCGCACCGCGAGCATGGTGCACAAGAACTTCGGGCAGGTCCCGACGCCGGGCGAGCTGGCCGACGTCGACCGCGGCGTCCTCAAGGCGACGTCCGAGGCGTTCGGCACGGTCGGCGGGCTCATCGGGTCCAACCGGCAGCGCGCGGCGATCGCGGAGGCGATGCGCGTCGTCGGCGACGTCAACCGGTACGTCTCCGAGACGGAGCCCTGGAAGCTCAAGACGGACCCGGACCGGCTCGCGACCGTGCTGCACACGGTCACGCAGGCCGTGAGCGACTGCAACACGCTGCTCAGCCCGTTCCTGCCGCACTCGGCGCAGCAGGTGCACGAGACCATGGGCGGCACCGGCACGTTCGCGCCCCAGCCGCGCATCGACGAGGTCACCGACCTCGACGACGACTCCCGGCAGTACCCGGTCATCACGGGCGACTACGACTTCCCCTCCTGGGAGTCGCGACCCGTGACCCCGGGCACCGAGATCGCGAAGCCCACGCCCGTGTTCACCAAGCTCGACGACTCGATCGTCGAGGAGGAGCTCGAGCGGCTGCGCGAGAAGGCCTGAGGGTGGCGCGCAAGCGCGAGCGCGGGTTCCCGGCGGAGCCCGCGCCCCTGCCCGTCGCGGTCGCCGACAACCACACGCACCTCGACGCGATCGCGGGCGTGCTGCCGGACGACGTCCCCGCACCCGGCGTCGGCGAGCACCTCGCCCGCGCCGCGGCGGCGGGCGTGGACCGCGTCGTGCAGGTGGGCTGCGACCTGCCCGGCATCGACTGGACGGTCGACCTGCTGGCCGCGGGGCACCCGGGCGTGCTCGCCGCCGTCGCGATCCACCCGAACGAGGCCGTGCTGCACGCGGGCGTCCGCGAGGTGGGCCCGGACGGGCTGGAGCCGGACCCGGCGCCGCACCACGCCGTCGCGCTCGACGACGCGCTGGCCCGCGTCGCGGAGGTCGCGCGGGCGCACGACCGCGTGCGCGCGATCGGCGAGACGGGCATGGACCTGTTCCGCACCGGCCCGCGGGGGGAGGCGGTGCAGCGCGACGCGTTCCGGGCGCACGTCGCGCTGGCCAAGGAGCTGGGCCTGGCGCTGCAGATCCACGACCGGGACGCGCACGCGCAGGTGATCGACGTCCTGCTCGCCGACGGCGCCCCCGAGCGCACCGTCTTCCACTGCTACTCGGGCGACGAGGAGATGGCCGCCCTGGCGGCCGAGCACGGCTGGTTCCTCTCGTTCGCTGGCCCCGTGACCTACCCGAGGAACGACCACCTGCGCGGCGCGCTGCGCGCCGTCCCCCTCGAGCTGGTGCTGGTCGAGACCGACGCGCCCTACCTGCCGCCGCACCCGTACCGCGGCCAGCCGAACGCCCCGTACGTCGCGGCGCACACCGTGCGCGCGATGGCGGACGTCCTCGAGCGGCCGCTGGACGAGGTGTGCCGGGCGCTCTCCGCGACGTCCGAGCGCGTGTACGGCACGTGGTGAGGGATCGGTGAGCGGTCGAGGGCTTCCCCCCTGGTCACGGTTCCGTTACGGTCTGGTGCTCGTGCGGAGGTCGAGGGCGAAGGTGGCGTCGGACAGGGCGACGGCTCCGGCGGCGACCCCTCGCCGGGGCGCCCTCACCGGGCCCGCGCGCCACGTCGTGCACGGCACCGTGGTCCTCGCGCTGGTGGGCGGCACGGCCGCCGTCACGCAGGTGCACAAGACGGTGACGATCGACTACGACGGCCACGTCGCGACCGTCGACTCGTACGGCGCGTCGGTGGCCGACGTGCTGCGCTACCACCACATCCCGCTCGGCCCGGACGACCTCGTGCAGCCGGCCGCGTCGTCCGCGGCCGCGGACGGCGGCCAGGTCGTGGTCCGTTCGAGCCGCGAGGTGACGGTCGAGATCGACGGCGAGGTCACGACCTTCCCGACGACGGCGCACACGGTGGGCGAGCTGCTCGCGGCGCTCGGGCCCCGGGGGGCGGACGCCGTGACGTCGGCGTCGCGCACCGCGGCGCTGGACCGGACCCCCGTGCGGGTGTCGACCACGAAGACCGTGCAGGTGGCCGTGGACGGCCTGGTGCTGCCCATCCGCACGGCGCAGTCCACGGTGCGCGACGTCCTGGCGACCGCCGGCATCACCCTCGGTGAGCACGACCGCACGTCGGTGCCGCTCGGCGGGGCCGCGGTCGACGGGATGCTCGTCATGGTGAGCCGCGGGGACACCGACGCCGACCGGAAGACCGAGGTCATCCCGTTCGAGACGGAGAAGGTCGAGTCGGACGAGCTGCCGAAGGGGTACGAGGTGGTGCGCACGGCCGGCGTGCCGGGGGAGCGCGTCACGACCTATGAGGTGCGCACCCTGGACGGCGCCGAGGTGCAGCGCACCGTGGTCGACCGCGAGGTGACGCGCGAGCCGGTGGACGAGGTCGTCGTGGTGGGCACGCTCGAGGTCTCGACGGCGAACCCGGACCCGGGCTCCGCGAAGGCGATCGGCAAGGCGATGGCCGCCGAGCGCGGCTGGGGCGACGACCAGTACGCCTGCCTCGAGAAGCTGTGGGACAAGGAGTCCGGCTGGCGCTGGAACGCCGAGAACCCGTCCAGCGGGGCGTACGGCATCCCGCAGGCGCTGCCCGGCACCAAGATGGCGACCGCCGGCTCGGACTGGCGCACGAACCCGTCGACGCAGATCGAGTGGGGCCTGGGCTACATCTCCGGCCGGTACGGCACGCCGTGCGGGGCGTGGAGCCACTCCATGTCGGTCGGCTGGTACTGATCCCCGCTCGCCGACGCGAAATTGAGGACGCGCGGCGACCCCTGTGAGACGGCTCACGCCGTTCGTCCGGACTTTCCGGGCACGACGGGACGGAACCGGGCATCTCTACCATAGCCAGGCTTGGCCGATGATCACGATCCGGTTACGGTCTTCGGAGCCACCGGATCGACCACGCCCCGACAGCCAGCCGGGACCCCGCCGTCGTGACCGGACCGCACGACGACTGGACCTGTGTGAACCCCTCGAACGAGACTCCCCACTCCTCGGCCGAGTCGATGCCCGAGGCTGGGCCCGACGCAGCAGCCGCCCCCACGACGACCGCCACGCGCCGTCGCCGCCGGCTCCCGCTCATCGCGGGTCTCGCCGCCGGCGCGCTCGTCGTCGCGGGAGGTGCGGCCACCGCCTACGAGAGCGCACGCAAGAGCGTGACGCTCGACATCGACGGCGAGACGCGCACCGTCGAGACCTTCTCCGGCTCCGTCGCCGGCCTGCTGGACGCCCAGGGCGTCGAGGTGGGCGAGCGCGACGCCGTCACCCCCGACGCGGACGCCGCCCTGCGCGACGGCTCGCAGGTCGTGGTCCGCTCCGGGCACGAGCTCACCGTGGACGTCGACGGCGAGCAGGACGACGTGTGGGTCACGGCGCTCGACGCCGAGGAGGCGCTGCGCGGCCTCGACGCCCGCGGCTCCGACGTCTCCCTCGTCGCCTCCCGCTCCGGCGACCGCGCCTCGCTGCCGCTGCAGCTCGACGCCGACCAGCCGGTCGCGGTCGTCGCGGACGGCACCACCACGGTGGTCGACGACGGCTCCGTCGGCCTGGAGGCGATCCTCCAGGGCCTCGGCCTCACGGTCGACGACGACGACCACGTCTTCGTGGAGCGTCAGGCCGCCAAGACCGAGGGCGACCCGGCGGTGCGCATCGTCATCGAGCGCGTCGAGACGAAGAAGGTCACCAAGAAGGTCGCGGTGGACCACAAGTCGCGCACCGAGAAGGACGCCGACCGCTACGCCGACCAGGGCAGCACGGTCGCCCAGGAGGGCAAGGACGGCGAGCGCACGCTCACGTACCGCGTGACCACGGTCGACGGCGACGTCGTCGCCAAGAAGAAGCTCTCGGACAAGGTGACGACCAAGCCGGTCACGGAGGTCGTCGTCGAGGGCACCAAGGAGCGCCCCGAGCCGGAGCCCGAGCCCGCGCCGAAGGAGACCTCGTCCTCCTCGTCGTCGAGCTCCTCGTCCTCGTCGTCCGGCTCGACGTCGAAGGCCACCGGCTCCGCGCCCGCGGGCGTGTGGGCCGACCTCGCCCAGTGCGAGTCGGGCGGCAACCCGGCGACGAACACCGGGAACGGCTACTACGGCCTGTACCAGTTCTCCGCGCAGACCTGGCAGGCGATGGGCGGCTCCGGCCTCCCGTCGGAGAACTCGGCAGCCGAGCAGACCCGCATCGCCAAGAAGCTGCAGGCGCAGTCCGGCTGGGGCCAGTGGCCCGGGTGCGCGGCGAAGCTCGGTCTGCTCTGACCTGACGCCCGACGGGCCTCGCGCCCGCCACCGACCGCCCGGGACGGCACCGCCGTCCCGGGCGGTCGTGCGTCGGGGCCCTCCGCGCGCCGGGTGGGATGTGGGTCTCGTCACGACGCCGCCGACGGATTAGGTCTCCGATAACGAATCGGTTACGGTCGAGTGTCCCGCGTGCGAGCCGTGCTCGACAGGTGTATGCGACGCGGGCCCCTGAACCGCCGGATCGGTGGGTCGGAACTCGGCGCCTTCGGGCGCCGGGCCGGGAGCGAGGCGCCAGCGCGCCGCCCCGGTGCGTGACGGGCCGCCGGCCCGCCCCTGACCACCGTGCCCGGACAGCACGACGACTGGACTCTCGTGACACGCTCCCCCCAGACCTCTCCCGTGCCCGCCGTGCCGGACGCCGACACCGTCGCTCCCGCCACGACCCGCAGCCGCCGCCGCTGGCCGTTCCTGGCCGCGGCGACCGCCGCCGCGGTCGCCGTCGCCGGTGGCGCCGTCGCGTACGCGGACGCCCGCAAGACCGTCACGCTCGACGTGGACGGCGACGTCAAGACCGTGACGTCCTACTCCGGCTCCGTCGACGACCTGCTCACCTCGCAGGGCGTCGTCGTCGGCGACCGCGACCTCGTGACCCCGTCGGCCGACGCCGCGCTCGAGGACGGTTCCGACGTCGTCGTGCGCTCCGGCAAGGAGCTCAGCCTGCAGGTGGACGGCAAGGACACCGACGCGTGGGTCACCGCCCTCGATGCCGACGAGGCGCTCGACACCCTCACCGCCCGTGGCGGCGACGTGCGCATCGTCGCCTCCCGTGACGGCGAGCGGGCCTCGCTGCCGGTGGACGTCGACACCGACGGCCCGGTGGCCGTGGTGCACGACGGCACGACCGACGTGGTCGAGGACGCGGAGGACGTCGAGGCCGTGCTGGCCGAGGCGGACGTGGAGCTCGGGAAGCGCGACCGCGTGCACGTCACCGACGCCGCCAACGGCGAGGTGAAGAAGCACGTCGCCGCCGCCGTCGCGGACGAGAAGAAGCAGGCCGAGAAGCAGGCCGAGAAGGACGGCGCGCAAACCGAGCAGGTCGCCGCCGCCGAGACCCCCGCGGCCGCGACCGACGTCGCCACGCCGCAGGTGGCCGTCGTCGTGCAGCGCGTCGAGACCAAGAAGGTCACGACGACCAAGGCCGTCGACCACAAGACCACGACCAAGAAGTCCGCCGACCGGTACTCCGACGTCGACGCGAAGGTCGTGAAGAAGGGCAAGGACGGCGAGCGCACGATCGTCCACCAGGTCACCACGATCGACGGCAAGGTCGTGAAGAAGACCAAGGTCTCGGACGAGGTCACCACCAAGCCCGTGACCCGCGTGCTGGTGAAGGGCACCAAGGAGCGCCCGGAGCCCGAGCCGGCGGCGCCGACGTACTCCGGCTCCACCCGCTCGATCGGCAAGCAGATGGCCGCCGCCCGCGGCTGGACCGGCTCGCAGTGGACCTGCCTGGAGTCGCTCTGGACCAAGGAGTCGGGCTGGAACGCCTCGGCGGCCAACCCGTCGTCCGGCGCCTACGGCATCCCGCAGTCGCTGCCCGGCTCGAAGATGGCCTCGGCCGGCTCCGACTGGCAGAGCAACCCCGCCACCCAGATCGAGTGGGGCCTCGGCTACATCGCGGACGTGTACGGCACGCCGTGCGGCGCGTGGGGCCACTCGCAGTCGGTGGGCTGGTACTGAGCCGCCCGTCCTGAGTCGCCCGTCCTGAGTCGTCGGCCGCGGGCCGACGAATAGACTCGCCCCCATGACGAACACCCCTGGCGCCCTGCTCGGCCCTGCGGAGATCCGCGAGCTGGCAGGGCGCCTCGGCGTCCGCCCCACCAAGCAGCTCGGGCAGAACTTCGTGCACGACGGCGGCACGGTGCGCAAGATCGTCCGCGCGGCCGGGCTGCGACCGGGGGAGCGGGTCGTGGAGATCGGCCCTGGGCTGGGGTCGCTGACCCTCGGCCTGCTGGAAGCCGGGGCCTCGGTCGTCGCGGTCGAGATCGACCCGGTGCTGGCGGGTCAGATCGCCGAGACGGTGCGCAAGCACGCCCCCGACGCCGACTTCGAGGTGGTGCCCGCCGACGCCCTCGAGGTCACCGAGCTGCCGGGCGAGGCGCCGACGGCGCTCGTCGCGAACCTGCCCTACAACGTGGCCGTTCCGGTGCTGCTGACCTTCCTGCAGCGGTTCCCGAGCCTGGAGCGCGTGCTCGTCATGGTGCAGGCCGAGGTGGCCGACCGGCTCGCCGCCGGCCCCGGGTCGCGCACGTACGGCGTGCCGTCGGTGAAGGCCGCCTGGTACGCCGACGCGCGCCGGTCGTTGAACGTCAGCCGGCACGTGTTCTGGCCGGAGCCCAACGTGGACTCCGCCCTCGTGGCGCTGGAGAAGCGCGAGCCCCCCGTCACGACCGCGACGCGCGAGCAGGTCTTCGCCGTCGTCGACGCCGCGTTCGCCCAGCGCCGCAAGACGCTGCGCGCCGCCCTGTCCGGCACGTTCGGCTCCGGCGCCGCCGCCGAGGAGGCGCTGCGCGCCGCGGGCGTCGACCCCGGGCTGCGGGGCGAGCGGCTCGAGGTCACGGACTTCGCGCGCATCGCCGAGCAGCTTCCCGTCGCGGCGGGCACGGTGGACGCGTGACGCATCTCGCCGCCGCCCCGTCGCCGTCCGTCCGGGTCCGCGCGCCCGGCAAGGTCAACCTGTCGCTGCGCGTCGGCGCGCGGCAGGCCGACGGCTACCACCCGCTGTCGACGATCTTCCAGGCCGTGGCGCTCTACGAGGAGGTGACGGCCACGCAGGTGCCGGAGGGCGCCGGCGTGACGATCACCGTGGACGGCCCGCAGGCCGAGCTCGTGCCCGTCGACGGGACGAACCTCGCCTGGCGTGCCGCCGAGGCCCTGGCGACCCAGGTCGGCGTGGCGCCGGACGTCGCGCTGCACCTGGCCAAGGGCGTGCCCGTCGCCGGGGGCATGGCGGGCGGCTCCGCGGACGCCGCGGCCACCCTGGTGGCCTGCGACGCGCTGTGGCAGACCGGTCTGAGCCGCGACGACCTGGCGACGCTCGCCGCGGGCCTCGGCTCGGACGTCCCGTTCGCCCTGCTGGGGCACACCGCCGTCGGGACCGGGCGCGGCCACCTGCTGACGCCGGCCATGACCCGCGGCGAGTTCCACTGGGTGTTCGCCGCCCAGGCCGAGGGCCTGTCGACGCCGGCCGTCTACGACCGGTTCGACGAGCTGACCGGCCCGGACGACGCCGTCGACGAGCCGGGGCTCGACGAGGACACCGGGCTGATGCAGGCGCTGCGCGCCGGCGACGCGCACGCCCTCGGGCACGCCCTGCACAACGACCTCGAGGCCGCCGCGCTCGCCCTGCGCCCCGAGCTGGAGCGCACCATCGCCGTCGCGCGGGAGGCCGGCGCCCTGGGGGCGTTCGTCTCCGGTTCCGGCCCGACCGTCGCGGCGCTCGCCCGGTCGCGCCAGCACGCGCTGGCCGTCGCCGCGTCCTGGACCGCCGAGGGCGTCGCCGACTCCGTGTGGTGCACCTCCGGCCCCGCGCACGGCGCCCGCCTACTGCCCTGACCGCGAGGTGGTACCGAACCTGCCGAGGTAGTACCCATCTCGCCGAGGTAGTACCCCTCTCCGCGAGGTAGTACGAAACCTGCCGAGGTAGTGCCCCTCCCGTCGAGGTAGTGCCCGAGCGCAGGTGGTATGCGAGGTATGTCTTAGATGCCCGTACTACCTCGGCGAGATTCGTACTACCTCGGCTGGCCTGGTACTACCTCGGCGGTCAGAGGTGCTTGGCCAGCCAGGTGAGGGTCGGGGCGAAGCGGTAGCCCTGGCCGCCCTCGTGGCGGTTGTGGGGGTAGACGTCGATCGCCGTGTCCGGTGCGGTCCCGCCCAGCGCGCCCCACTGGTTGTACGCGGCGTAGACCGTGGACGGCGGGCAGACGTCGTCGCGCAGGGCGGTCGAGAACAGCGCCGCCGCGCGGGCGCGGCGGGCGAACGAGACGCCGTCGAGGTAGGAGAACGTGCGCCAGACGGCGTCCTCGTGCTCGCGGTGCACGGACAGGTACTGCGTGATCTCGCCGTACGGGAACGCGTCGGAGATCTGCACGGCGCGGCGGTAGTGGCACAGGAACGGCACGTTCGGCACGGCGGCGGCGACGTCGGGCACCAGGCCGGCGACGGCGATCGCGATGCCACCGCCCTGGCTCGTGCCGGCGACGGCGACGCGCGCGGGGTCGATCCCCTCGACGCGGCGCACGGCGTCCACGGCGCGCACGCCGTCGGTGAAGACGCGCCGGTAGTAGTGCTCGTGCGGGTCGAGGACGCCGCGCGTCATGAAGCCGGGAGAGGCGGGGCCGCTGCCCACCGGGTCGGGGGTGTCGCCACCGTGGCCCCAGCCCGAGCCCTGACCGCGGGTGTCCATGACGAGGTGCGCGTAGCCCGCGGCGGCGAGGCCCAGGTGGTCGTGCGCCAGCCCCCGCCCGCCGCCGTAGCCGACGAACTCGACGACCGCCGGCAGCGGGCCGTCGGCCGCGGCGTCGTGGCGCGCAGGCCGCGTCAGCCACGCCTTGACCGGCTGCCCGTCGAAGCCCGGGAAGGTCACGTCGTCCACGACGAGCTCCGTGAGGCCGGTGTCCGCGCGCTCTAGCGTCGGGGCGTCGTCGTGCGCGCGCGACTCGACGAGGGTCTGCTCCCAGAACGCGTCGAAGTCGGCGGGCTCGTCGATCTCGGGCACGTACGCCTCGAGCTCGGCGACGGGCAGGTCGAACTGGGCCATCGGGTTCCTCCGGGGACTTCCTGCGGGGCCACCGCAGCGGCGCGGTGTCGGGCTGCACTGTAGCGGGCCGGCAGGCGGCCTTGGAGAACGTTTCCCCGCGCCGGACGTCTACGCTGCGACCAGTCGGACGGGCGAGGTGAGGACACGGTGCGACGCGGGACCAACCTGCCGCGGGTGGGCGACTTCAACCAGATGGTCGTGCTCGACCAGGTGCGGCGCGCGCCCGACGGCACGAGCCGCAGCGAGCTCGCGGCGAGCACCGGGCTGTCCCTCCAGGCGGTGTCGAACATCGTGGCGCGGCTCATCGCGCTGGGCTACGTCGTCGAGGGGGAGCGCCGGGCCGAGGGCCGCGGCAAGCCCCGCACGATGCTCTACCTCGAGCCGCAGGGGGCCTACGCGCTGGGCGTGCACATCGACCCGGTGGTGGTGACGTCGGTGCTCGTGGACCTCGACGGCCGCACGGTGGAGAAGGTCGTCGAGCCGACGCCGGCCGGCCCCGAGGCCGTGGCCGGGGCCGTCGCCGCGGCGGCCGCCGGGATGCTCGACCGGGCCGGTATCGAGCGCTCCGCCGTCCTGGGGCTGGGGGTGGCGGCGCCGGGGCCGGTGGACCTCGCCGCCGGCACGGTGATCCGCCCGCCGCTCCTGGACGGCTGGGAAGAGGTGCCGGTGCGCGACCTGCTGGCCGCCGCGACGGGCTTCGACGTCGTGCTGGACAAGGACGTGTCGGCGGCGATGGTGGCGGAGCTGTGGCGCGGCAACCGGATGCTGCGCGGCACGTCCCTCTTCTTCTACACCGGCTTCGGCGTCGCCGTGGCGGTGGCGCACGACGGCGAGCTCCTCGCGGGATCGTCGCGCAACGCCGGCGAGGTCGGCCACCTGATGGTCGACAACGACGGCCCGCGGTGCGACTGCGGCCAGCGGGGGTGCATCGGCGTCTCCGCCGCCCCCGCGACGCTCGTCGCCGAGGCCGTCGCGGGGGGCGTGCTGCCGGCGGGCACCCCGGCGTCGACGCCGGCGGAGCTCGACGCGGCCCTCACGACGCTGTGCCGGGCCGCGGCCGAGGGCGACGCGGCCGCCGCGGGGATCCTCGTGGCGAGCGCGCGACGGGTCGCGCGCGGGATCACCGTGGTGGCCGACCTCGTCGACGCGGGGGTCGTCGTCTTCGGCGGCCCGGCGTGGGCGCGGCTGGCCCCGCACTACCTGCCCGTCGTGCGGCGGGAGCTCACCCTGCAGGCGACGCTGCGCGAGGTGCACGCCGTCGAGGTGCTGGGCTCCGCCGTCGGCGACCACGTCGGGGCGGTGGGTGCGGCGAGCCTCGTGCTCGACGGGCTCTTCACCCCGCGACCCTCCGGCCTCGTGAGCGCTTGACAGCATTAACTCAATTCGCTTGAGTTATTCACGTCAGCCGGCCCGGCGTCGTCGGGCCACTCATGTGGGCAAAGGAGCAGCATGCGACTGGCACGAACCCTTGCCGCGGGATCCGCGGTCACGGCGCTCGTCCTCACCCTCGGAGCCTGCGGCTCGGGGGGCGGCGAGGGCAGCAGCGGGGACGCGACGATCAAGATCGCGTACCAGAAGTTCGGGAACTTCACGCAGGCCGACGAGCTGTTCAAGGACGTCAAGGCCGAGTACGAGAAGGAGAACCCGGACGTCACGATCGAGCTCGTGCCGATCGAGGCCAGCCAGAACGACTACTTCACGAAGCTCGCGCTCATGAACCGCGCGCCCGGGACGGCGCCCGACCTCATGTACGAGGACACGTTCATGATCAAGTCGGACGTCGAGGCCGGCTACCTGCTGCCGATGGACGACTACCTCGCCGACTGGGAGGACTGGGGCCAGTTCGTCGACCAGGCCAAGCAGGCCGGGCTGGGCGACGACGGCAAGACCTACGGCGTCCCGATGGGCACGGACACCCGCGGGCTGTGGTTCAACAAGGAGGTCCTCGCCAAGGCGGGGCTCCCCGAGGACTGGGCCCCGAAGACCTGGGACGAGCTGCTCGAGGCCGCCCGGGCGATCAAGAAGGCGGACCCCGACGTCATCCCGCTCAACGTCTACTCGGGCAAGCCGATGGGCGAGGGCGCCACGATGCAGGGCTTCGAGATGCTGCTGTACGGCACGGGCGGCACGCTCTACGACACCGACACCTCGAAGTGGATCGTCGGGTCGCAGGAGTTCGTCGACTCGCTCGACTTCATCAGGACGATCTACACGGAGGGCCTCGCCCCGACGCCGCAGCAGGCGCTCGACCCGAACGTCGGCAACACGGTCTCGGCCGAGTGGCTGCCGAAGGGCAAGCTCGGCATCTCGCTGGACGGCTCGTGGATGCCCGGCACGTGGCTCGAGGAGGGCACGGCGCCCTGGCCCGAGTGGACCGACGTCATGGGCACCGCCGCGATGCCCACCCAGGACGGCCAGGCCCCCGGCGCGGTGAGCATGTCGGGCGGCTGGACGATGGCGATCGGCTCCGGGTCGAAGAACCCTGACGTCGCGTTCGACGTGCTGACCCACGCGCTCGACAAGGAGCACTCGCTGCGGTTCGCGATCGACAACAGCCAGATCGCGGTGCGCACCGACGTCGCCGAGGAGCCGTCGTACTCCGAGGCGAACCCGACGGTGCCGTTCTTCTCCGACCTCGTCGAGGTGACGAACTTCCGCCCCGCCACCTCCGACTACGCGCAGATCTCCAACGCGATCCAGGTCGCCATGGAGTCGGTGATGACCGGGCAGCAGACGCCCGAGGAGGCCGCCGCCGTGTACGACGAGGCCGTGATCGCCCAGGTCGGCGAAGAGAACACGACGAACGGCTGACGACGTGACCACCACCCTCGCCCCCGCCCCCGTCGGCGGGCCGGGGGCGGGGCCGTCGCCGGTGCGGCGCGCGCACGCGCGCCGCACCGCCGGCCGCCTCGTCCCGATGCTGCCCGCCGTCGCCCTGCTCGCGCTGTTCATGCTCGGCCCGGTCGTGTGGTCGTTCTACGGCTCGTTCACCAACGCGGCCCTCACCGGCCCGAACGCGGCGAACCCCGAGTGGGTCGGCCTGGACAACTACGTCGCGCTGCTCGGCGACCCCGACTTCCCGAAGGCCCTGTGGCTCACGGTGCTGTTCGTCTTCGCGTCCGCGGTGATCGGGCAGAACGTGGCCGGCCTCGGGCTGGCGATGCTCATGCGCTCCGCGCTGAAGCCCGTGCGCGCCGTCGTCTCGACGCTCGTCGTCACGGCCTGGGTGCTGCCCGAGATCGTGGCCGCCTTCGCCGCCTACGCGTTCTTCCACGCCGACGGCACGCTCAACTCGCTGCTCGCGGGCGTGGGGATCACCGGCCCGGACTGGCTCTTCCAGTACCCGATGCTCGCCGTCATCCTCGCCAACGTCTGGCGCGGCACGGCGTTCTCGATGATGGTCTACTCCGCCGCGATCGCGGAGGTGCCGCCCGAGCTCACGGAGGCCGCGACGGTCGACGGGGCCAACGGGGTGCAGCGCCTCGTGTGGGTCACGCTCCCGACCATCCGCCGCAGCATCTCGACCAACCTCATGCTCACCACGCTGCAGACGCTGTCCGTGTTCACGCTCATCTACGTGATGACCGGCGGCGGCCCCGGCACCGACAGCTCCACCCTGCCGATCCTCGCCTACCAGGAGGCGTTCAAGTTCGCCCAGGTCGGCTACGGCACGGCGATCGCCACCGTGATGCTCGTGATCGGCGCCGTGTTCTCCGTCGTGTACATCCGCAGCCTGAAGCCGGAGGTCGACTGATGGCCCAGACCGCCGCCCCGGCGTCCGTCCCCTCGCCCGTGCCCGACGTCGCCGGCGCGCGCCCCGCGCGACGGCGGTCGACGCCGTCGGTCGCCGCCCCCGGGCCGCGCACGGTGCGCATCCTGTCGAACGTCGTGCTCGTCGTCGTCGGGCTGTGCTTCCTGCTGCCCCTCGGCTGGATCGTGCTGGCGTCGCTGGACCCGAGCGCCACCCTCGCCGTCGGGCTGCCGGAGACGTTCACGCTCGAGAACTTCACGGCCGTCATGACGCCCGAGCAGACGTGGGTGCCGCTGGCGAACGCCTTCGTGCTGTCCGCGGGCACGGGCCTCATCACCGTGGTCGCGTCGGTGCTCGCCGCGTACCCGTTGTCGCGCTACCGGATGCGCTTCAACAAGCCGTTCCTGTACGCCGTGCTGTTCGGCACCTGCCTGCCGATCACGGCCATGATGGTGCCGGTCTACTCGCTGTTCGTGCGGCTCAACCTGCTCGACTCCCTGGCCGGCACCACGTTCTTCATGGCCGCGACGTCGTTGCCCATGGCGATCTGGATGACCAAGAACTTCATGGACTCCGTGCCGATCTCCCTCGAGGAGGCGGCCTGGACCGACGGTGCGTCGGCCATGACCACCCTGCGCACCATCGTGCTGCCGCTCATGCGGCCCGGCATCGCCGTCGTCTTCATCTTCGTGTTCATCCAGGCCTGGGGGAACTTCTTCGTCCCCTTCGTGCTGCTGCTGACGCCGGAGAAGCAGCCGGCGGCCGTGAGCATCTTCGCGTTCTTCGGCCAGTACGGCTCGGTCGCCTACGGCCAGCTCGCGGCGTACTCGATGCTCTACGCCCTTCCGGCCGTCGGCCTGTACGTGCTCGTCTCGCGGCTGTCCGGCGGCTCGTTCGCGCTCGCCGGCGCCGTCAAGGGCTGACCGCGCCCGTCCCACCGCCCGCCCCGTCATCAGGAGCCTGATCCATGCACGACACCACCGCCCGCACCACCGCGCGCCTCGAGCGGTTCACCCGCGACTGGCTGGAGCCCGCCGTCCTGCGCGAGACCCGGCCGCTCGACGTCGAGGCGTGGACCGTCGGCGGGGAGCCGGTGCCCTTCGCCGAGGCGGCGCGTGCCACGTACGCCCCGTTCGCGATCGGCTCTCCCTGGGGGCGGCCGTGGGACACGACGTGGTTCCACGTGACGGGCGCCGTGCCGGCGGAGTGGTCGGGGGACGCGGCGCCCGCCGGGACGCGCGTGGAGCTCGTCGTGGACCTCGGGTTCACCGGCGCGGGCCCGGGCTTCCAGGCCGAGGGCACCGCCTGGACCCCCGACGGCCGCATCGTCAAGGCCGTCGAGCCGCGCAACCAGCACGTGCCGCTCGTCGCCGGCCAGGCGCTCGACGCCGACGGCCGCGTCGACGTGTACGTCGAGGCCGCCGCCAACCCCGACGTGCCGGGCGGCGCGTGGACGCGGCCCACGCCGATGGGCGCCTGGGAGACCTCCGGGCCGGACCCGATCTACGCGCTGCGCACCATGCACGTGGCCCTCGTCGACGAGACGGTGTGGGAGCTGCTCCAGGACGTGCGCGCCCTGCACGGCCTGGTGCGGGTGCTGCCCGCCGCGAGCCCGCGCGCGGCCGAGGTGCTGCGCGCGCTCGAGGACATGCTCGACGCCGTCGACCCCGACGACGTCGCCGGCACCGCGGCCGCGGGCCGCGCGGCGCTCGTGGACGCGCTCGCCGCACCGGCCGCGGCGTCCGCCCACCGGGTGCACGCCGTCGGCCACGCGCACATCGACTCCGCGTGGCTGTGGCCCACGCGCGAGACCGTGCGCAAGTGCGCGCGCACGTTCTCCAACGTGCTCGCGCTCATGGACGAGGACCCGGACGTGAAGTTCGCCTGCTCGTCCGCGCAGCAGTACTCGTGGGTGCAGGAGCACTACCCGGAGCTGTTCGAGCGGATCCGCGAGCGTGTGCGCGAGGGTCGGTTCGTGCCCGTGGGCGGCATGTGGGTCGAGTCGGACACCAACATGCCGGGCGGCGAGGCGCTGGCCCGCCAGCTCGTGGCCGGCAAGCGGTACTTCATCGAGGAGCTGGGCGTGGAGCCGAAGGAGGTGTGGCTGCCGGACTCCTTCGGGTACACGGCGGCCCTGCCGCAGCTCGCCCGCCTGGCGGGCAGCGACAACTTCCTCACGCAGAAGATCTCGTGGAACGACACCAACACCATGCCGCACCACACGTTCTGGTGGGAGGGCATCGACGGGTCGCGGGTGTTCACGCACTTCCCACCCGTGGACACGTACAACTCGGAGCTGACCGCCGAGGAGCTCGCGCGGGCCGAGCGGCAGTACGCCGAGAAGGGCCGCGCGAACACGTCGCTGGTCCCGTTCGGCTTCGGCGACGGGGGCGGAGGCCCCACCCGGGAGATGGTGGCCGCGGCCCGGCGCACGCGCGACCTCGAGGGGTCGCCGAAGGTGGAGCTGTCCGACTCGCAGTCCTTCTTCGACGCCGCCCGGGCCGAGTACGCGAACCCGGCCACGTGGACGGGGGAGATGTACCTCGAGTACCACCGGGGCACCTACACGTCGCAGGCGCGCACCAAGCGCGGCAACCGCCGCAGCGAGCACCTGCTGCGCGAGGCCGAGCTGTGGGCGGCGACGGCGGCCGTGCGCGTCGGCGCGGACTACCCGGCCGAGCGGCTGCAGCGGCTGTGGCGCACCGTCCTGCTGCAGCAGTTCCACGACATCCTGCCCGGGTCGTCCATCGCCTGGGTGCACCGCGAGGCCGAGCGCAACTACGCCGAGGTGGCCCGCGAGCTCGAGGAGATCGTCGACGACGCGCTGCGGGCGCTGGTCGGGGAGGGCGAGCGGCCGGTGGCCGTGAACGCCGGGCCGTTCGCGCGCGACGGCGTCGCGGCGCTCGGCGGCACGGCCCTCGACGCGGCGCGCGGCGCGGGCACCGTGACGCCCGTGGCCGAGGGCGACGGCTGGGTGCTGGAGAACGACCTCGTGCGCGTCGTCGTCGACGGCAACGGGCACGTCGTGTCCGCCGTCGACCGGTCGAGCGGGCGCGAGGCCGTGCTGCCCGGCGCGAGGGCGAACCTGCTCCAGCTGCACCGCGACGTCCCCAACGAGTGGGAGGCGTGGGACATCGACGAGCACTACCGCCGCAGCACGACCGACCTCGTCGACGCGGCGAAGATCGAGGTCGCCGACGGCGCGTCCGGGCCGGTGGTGCGCGTGCTGCGCGAGGTCGGGTCGTCGCGCGTCGAGCAGGACCTCGCGCTCCCCGTCGCCGGGCGCGGCCTGCGCATCACGACCCGCGTCGACTGGCACGAACGGCAGAAGCTGCTCAAGCTCGCGTTCCCGCTCGACGTGCGCGCCGAGCGCGCGACGTCGGAGATCCAGTTCGGGCACGTGCACCGGGCCACGCACGTCAACACGTCGTGGGACCACGCCCGGTTCGAGACCGTCGCGCACCGGTGGGTCCACGTGGGGGAGCCGGGCTTCGGCGTGGCCGTCGCGAACGACTCGACGTACGGGCACGACATCACCCGGACCCGCACCGCCGACGCGACCGACGCCCAGGGCGCCCGCGGCACCACCGTCCGGCTCTCGCTGCTGCGCGCGCCGAAGTTCCCCGACCCCGACGCGGACCAGGGTGAGCACGAGCTGACCTGCGAGCTCGTCGTCGGCGCCGGCATCGACGACGCCGTCCGCCACGGCTACGCGCTCAACCTGCCCGAGCGCGTCGTCGCGGGGGACCACGGCGTCGAGCCGCTGCTCTCGGTGGACGACGACGCCGTCGTCGTCGAGGCCGTCAAGCTCGCCGAGGACGGCAGCGGCGACGTCGTCGTGCGCCTCTACGAGAGCCGCGGCGGCCGCGCCCGGGCCCGTGTCACGCCGGCGTTCGAGCACACCGGCGTGGTCGTGACGGACCTGCTGGAGCGGCCGCTGGACGCCGCGCACCGCGACGGCGACGACGTGCTCCTCGAGCTGACGCCGTTCCAGGTGGTCACGCTGCGCGTGCGCCGCTGACGTCATGCACCGCCACGCGGGGACCGGGCACCACCGAGCCGAGCACCACCGAGCAGAGGAGCGAACGATGAGGTTCACCAGAGCAGCCGGGGCGAGATCGGTCGGGACGGTCGCCGCGCTGGCGTGCGTCCTGGCCGCGGCGGTGCCCGCGTCCGCGTCGGAGGACGGGAGCGGCACGTCGCCGCGCACGCAGCAGGCCCGAGCCGTGGCCAGCTACGAGGCGATGCAGGAGCACCTGTACGTGGACGACGGGTCGGGGCTCTACCGGGAGCGCTACCCGTCCGGCGCCGAGGACCGCCCGTACTCGTACGAGTGGCCGTTCTCCCAGGCGCACGTCGCGACGCTCGACCTCACGGGGATGCCCGGGCGGGCGGGCCGGTCGTTCACCGACGACCTCGCGGACCGGTCGGTGGGCCAGGAGCGGTTCTGGAACGCGGACGGCGGCACGACCGGGCCGCCGGCGTACGACTCCTACGCCCGCGCCCCGTACGGCGACGGAGGCGACATCTTCTACGACGACAACGAGTGGGTCGCGCTGGCCAAGGTGCAGCAGCACCTGGCCACGGGCGACCGGGCGGCCCTCGAGCGGGCCGAGGAGATCTTCGAGCTGGTCGTCTCCGGCTGGGACACCGACCCGGACCACCCGGCGCCGGGCGGCGTCTTCTGGACGCAGGCGCCGTGGAGCACCGACCGCAACACCGTGTCCACCATGCCCGGCGCGCAGCTCGCCACCCGCTTGTACATGCTCACCGGCGAGGAGCGCTACCTCGACTGGGCCGAGCGGATGGTCGGCTGGACGGACGAGCACCTGCTCGCGCCGAACGGCCTGTACTGGGACAACGTCAAGCTCGACGGGTCGATCGACCGGACGCAGTGGTCGTACAACCAGGGCGTCCCGGTGGGCACGTACACGCTGCTGTACGAGGCGACGGGCGAGGAGCGCTACCTGGAGAAGGCGGAGGCGATCGCGGCGGCCTCGTACCGGTTCTACGTGACCGAGGGTCGTCTGGCCGGCCAGCCCATGTTCTTCAACTCGATCTGGTTCAAGAACCTGCTGCTCCTGGAGTCGGTGACGGGCGGGCACACCTACCGCGACGCGATGGCGGACTACGCGGACACGCAGTGGCGCGAGGCGCGGGACTCCGGGACCGGGCTGTTCGACGCCGGTGACGAGCACACCGAGCTGCTCGAGCAGGCGGCCATGGTGCAGATCTACGCCACCCTCGCGTGGCCGCGCGGCAAGGCGTCGATCCTGTACTGAGCCCCCGCCCCTTCGAGCAGGCGACGGATCGCGTGCTCGAAGGGGCGACTACCCTCGTCGGGTGGCACATCTCCTCGGCGCGGACGGCATCGCGCTGACCATCGGCACCCGCACCCTTCTCCGCGACGTCTCGCTCGGGCTCGACGACGGCGACCGCATCGGCGTCGTCGGCCCCAACGGGGCGGGCAAGTCGACCCTGCTGCGCCTGCTCGCGGGCACGCAGGCGCCCGACACCGGCCGTGTCACCCGGGTGGGCGGCTCGCGGCTCGGCATGCTCGTGCAGCGCGACGTCGACGACGACGCGGCGACGATCCGCGACCTGGTGCACGGCGACGACGCGACGCACGAGTGGGCGTCCGACGCCCGCATCCGCAACGTGCACGCCGGCCTGCTGGCGGACCTCGACCTGGACCAGCCGGCGTCGACCCTGTCGGGCGGGCAGCGCCGCCGCGTGGCGCTCGCGGCGCTGCTCGTCGAGGACCCGGACGTGCTGCTGCTCGACGAGCCCACCAACCACCTCGACGTCGAGGGCGTCGCCTGGCTGGCCGAGCACCTGTCCGCCCGCTACGGCCGCCCGGGTGCCACCGGGGCGCTGGTCGTCGTCACGCACGACCGCTGGTTCCTCGACGCGGTCTGCTCCCGGACGTGGGAGGTGCGCGGCGACGGGTCGGGCGGCGTCGACGGGTACGACGGCGGGTATGCGGCGTACATCCTGGCGCGCGCCGAGCGTGCGCGGCAGGCCGCCACGGCGGCCGAGAAGCGCAACAACCTGCTTCGCAAGGAGCTCGCGTGGCTCAAGCGCGGCGCGCCCGCCCGCACGTCCAAGCCCAAGTTCCGGCTCGACGCCGCGGCCGCCCTGATCGACGACGAGCCGCCGCCGCGCGACACCCTCGAGCTCACGCAGATGGCCACCCGCCGCCTCGGCAAGGACGTGCTCGACCTCGAGGACGTCACCGTCACCGTCCCCGCGCGGGAGGGTCACGAGGCCGGGCCGCGCGACGCGGCGGGCCGGCGCGTGCTGCTCGACGACGTCACGTGGCGCCTCGGCCCCGGCGACCGCTACGGCGTGGTCGGCGTCAACGGCGCGGGCAAGACGACGCTGCTGTCCCTGCTGGCCGGGCGCCGCGAGCCCGACTCCGGGCGCGTGCGGCGCGGCAAGACGGTGCACGTCGCGGAGCTGACGCAGGACGTCGGCGAGCTCGACGACGTCGGCCACCTCACCGCCGTGCAGGTCGTCGACCGCGAGAAGCGCACCGTCGTCGTCGACGGCAAGGAGCTCACCGCCGGGCAGCTCACCGAGCGCCTCGGCTTCACCCGCGAGCGGGCGCACACGATCGTGCGCGACCTGTCCGGCGGCGAGCGGCGGCGTCTCCAGCTGCTGCGGTTGCTCGTCTCGGAGCCGAACGTCCTGCTGCTCGACGAGCCCACCAACGACCTGGACACCGACACCCTCGCCGCCGTCGAGGACCTGCTGGACGGCTGGCCCGGCACGCTGATCGTCGTCTCGCACGACCGGTACCTGCTGGAGCGCGTGTGCGACCGGCAGTGGGCGCTGCTGGGCGACGGCGCGCTGCGGGACCTGCCGGGCGGGGTGGAGCAGTACCTCGAGCTGCGGCGGGCGGGTGCCTCGGGCACGTCCCCGGCCGCCGCGCCCGCGGACGCCCCGCCGGCCGCCGCAGGTGCCGCCGCTTCCGCATCGCGACCTGCGACGACGTCGTCGAGGGCCTCCACGGCGGAGGTGCGGGCCGCCAAGAAGGAAATCTCACGGATTGAGCGGAGGTTGGCTCGGATCGCGGACGAGGAGAACACTCTGCACGAGCAGATCGCCGCCGACCCGACGGACTACACCGCGGTGGCGGCCCTCGACGAGCGCCTCCGGGAGCTCGGCGCCGAGAAGGAGGAGCTCGAGATGGCCTGGTTGGAGTCCGCCGAGGTGGCGGGATGAGCGAGGGCACGCTGGACGACGTCGACCGGGCGCTCGTGCGCGCGCTGCGCGAGGACGGGCGCGCGACCCTGGCGGCGCTCGCGGGCGTGACAGGGCTGTCGCAGTCCGCCGTGCAGGCACGGGTGCGCAAGCTGGAGGCGCGGCACGTGATCACCGGCTACCGCGCCGTCGTCGACCCCGACGCCGTGGGGTTGCCCATCGCGGCGTACGTGGAGATCACGCCGCTGGACCAGTCGCAGGCCGACGACGCCCCCGACCGGCTGCGCGACGTGCCTGGCATCGAGGCGTGCTGGTCCGTCGCGGGCAACGCGAACTACCTGCTGCTGGTGCGGGTGCCCTCGCCGTCGGCGCTGGAGGACCTGCTCGGCGTCATCCGCCGCGAGGCGAGCGTGTCGACGCGCTCCACCGTGGTGCTCCGGACGTACTTCGAAGGGCGCCCGCTGGCGCATTGACAAGAATTCTTTCGGCATCGCTCTGGTTCGGCAGGAAGTTCTCCTCTACCGTCGGGGTATGACCGAGACAATCTCTCAGCGCACAGCCCCCAGCGTCGGCGGCTCGATCGAGGCCACCGCCGTCTTCGAGTCGCTGCGCGAGCACCTGCTCGTCGACGGCTTCGACCTCGTGCTCGACCTCGACCGCTCGCACGGCTCGACCCTCGTCGACGCCCGCGACGGGCGGGAGTGGACCGACCTGTTCACCTTCTTCGCGTCCAACCCCCTGGGCATGAACCACCCGGCCCTGTTCCGCGACCCGCTGTTCCGCGAGGAGCTCACCCGCGCCGCGATCAACAAGCCGTCCAACTCCGACGTCTACACCGTCGAGCTCGCCCGCTTCGTCGACACCTTCGCCCGCGTGCTCGGCGACCACGCCCTGCCGCACCTCTTCTTCGTCGACGGCGGCGCCCTCGCCGTCGAGAACGCGCTCAAGGTCGCGTTCGACTGGAAGTCGCGGCACAACGAGGCGCACGGCCGCTCGCCCGAGCTGGGCACGAAGGTGCTGCACCTGCAGCACGCGTTCCACGGCCGCTCCGGCTACACCATGTCCCTCACCAACACCGAGCCGGGCAAGGTCGCCCGGTTCCCCAAGTTCGACTGGCCGCGCATCAGCTCGCCCTACCCCGGTCACGACGCCGACGGCGGGCTCCGCGACGTCCAGGCGCTCGAGGCCCGGGCGCTCGCCGAGGCCCGCGCCGCGTTCGAGGCGCACCCGCACGACATCGCCTGCTTCGTCGCCGAACCGATCCAGGGGGAGGGCGGCGACCACCACCTGCGCGCCGAGTTCCTCCAGGCCATGCAGGCGCTGTGCCACGAGCACGACGCCCTGTTCGTCCTGGACGAGGTGCAGACCGGCGTCGGCATGACCGGGACGGCGTGGGCGTACCAGCAGCTCGGCGTGCAGCCCGACGTCGTCGCCTTCGGCAAGAAGGCCCAGGTGTGCGGCGTCATGGCCGGCGGCCGCGTCGACGAGATCGACGACAACGTCTTCCGCGTCTCCTCCCGCATCAACTCCACCTGGGGCGGCAACCTCGCCGACATGGTCCGCTCGCGCCGCATCCTCGAGGTGATCGAGGCCGAGGGGCTGATCGAGCGTGCCGCGCGCGTGGGCGCGGGCCTGCTGTCGAGGCTCGAGACGCTCGCTGTCGCGCACCCCGGCGTCGTCTCCGACCCCCGTGGCCGAGGGCTCATGTGCGCCGTGTCCCTGCCGTCGCGGGACGTGCGCGACGCCGTCCTCGCCGGGCTGCACGCGGAGGGCTTCCTCATCCTCGGGTGCGGGGAGCGGTCCGTGCGGTTCCGACCGGCGCTGACGGTGGACGAGTCCGTGCTGGACGATGCGGTCGCGGCGCTCGACACGGTCGTCTCGCGGGTCGGCGGCTGATCAGACCGACACTTTGGCGCGGTTGACGCCGGGTCCGGACATCGGGCGCACGGTAGCGTTCACGGGCGCCAGGGCGCCCTCCACTTCGGGTGTGACTACCGTGCGCCCGATGCCCGGACCCGGCTCTTCTTGTGTCCTGGTCGTCGGGGGTCGGGGCGTGGCAGGCTCGGGCCGTGAGCAGTCATCGACTTGTCGAGGACGACGGCGACCCAGGGCTGGTGCTGAGGGTGCTGCCCGGCGTCGGGTACACGGCGGAGGGGCCGGTGCTGGCGCGACCGG
Organism: Isoptericola sp. NPDC056134; assembly: GCF_042264825.1. NCBI lineage: Bacteria > Bacillati > Actinomycetota > Actinomycetes > Micrococcales > Promicromonosporaceae > Isoptericola > Isoptericola sp. NPDC056134. Next base: position 62,727 of record NZ_JBHJVM010000007.1, on the reverse strand, counting down.
CCGAGGCGCTGCGTGCCGTTGGCTGGACGGTGCGGACCGTCGTGTGGGACGGGCGGCCGGACTTCGACGTCGCGCGGCGGGTCTACGCCGACGTCCTGCGGGACGGCGTGGCCGCCGCGCCCGACGCGACGCACCTGGTGCTGGCGAAGTCGCTCGGCACGCTGGCGCTGCCCGTCGCCGTCGAGCTGGGGCTGGCCGGGGCGTGGCTGACGCCGCTGCTCACCACCGACCGGGCGCCCGAGGTGCGCGACGCCGCCGCTGGGCTGGGGACGTCGGGCGTGCCGGCGCTGCTCGTCGGAGGCACCGCCGACGGCCTGTGGGACGGCGCGCTGGCCGCGGCGTCCGGCGCGCGCGTGCTCGAGGTGGACGGCGGCGACCACTCGCTCGAGGTCGACGGCGACCCGGAGCGCGCCGCCCGGGCGCTCGACGACGTGACGGCCGCCGTCGTCGACCTCGCACGAATCGCCCGGAGCCTCTGACCGCGGCGGCAGTCCGGGTTCGGCGCGGCAGCTCGAACTCCCGCCGCGAACCGGAACTGCCGCGCTGGCTGCGGCCGGCGTCGTGACCAAGTCGTGACTCAACCTGCGGACCCGCCAGGTCGTGTACAACACATGACCGTGACGATGACGGCCCGGGCCGAGGCCGACCCGCCCGACGACGTGGGGTTCCTGCTGCTGCGCACCGGCGCGACGTCCGAGGAGGAGTTCACCTCCTTCATGCGCGACGCCGCGCCCGCGCTGGCGCGGACCGCGTGGCTGCTGTGCGGCGACGCGCACCTCGCCGACGAGCTGGTGCAGCAGGCGCTGACGCGGACGTACCTCAGGTGGTCGACGGCGCGGGAGGGCGACCCGCTCGCCTACGCCCGGCGGGTCCTCGCCAACCTGCGCATCGACCTGTGGCGCAAGCGCCGGCACGAGGTGGTCACCGCCCCCGCCGAGCTGCCGGAGGGTGCCGCCCGACGGTCCGACGCCGACCACCACGCCGACCGCGACCGGCTCGTCCGCGCCCTGGCGACGCTCAGCACGCGGCAGCGGCGGATCGTCGTGCTGCGGCACCTGGTCGGCCTCACCGAGCGCGAGGTGGCCGCCGACCTCGGCGTCTCCGTCGGCACGGTGAAGTCCACCGCGTCGCGCGGGCTGGCGCAGCTGCGGTCCGTCCTCGAGGCCGCCGACGGAAGCGCACGAGCCGAGCGGGGAGGTGCCCGATGACGCACGACGACGAGAAGTTCGCGCGCGCTCTGCGTGCGCAGGTGGACGAGGTGGCACCGCGGATCGACGTCCGCACCGACGGTGTCGTCCCGGCGGCTCGGCGCCGGCGGGCGCGCCGGGCGATCGTCGCCGGCGTCGCGTCGCTCGCCGTCGTCGGGCTGGCCGGCGCCTGGGCGATCGACTCCGGTCGCTGGGTGGCCGAGGTCGCCCCGGCCGGCCCGTCGCTCGCCGGGCTCCCGAGCACGTCGGCCTCGTCGTCAGACGCGGACGGCGTGCCGCGGGCGATCTTGGACCCGGACACGGGGACGATCACGACGCCGATGGACGCGTGGAGCTGGGACAGCCGCGAGTACGCGATCTCACGGACCGCGGTGGATCACTTCGTCGTCGGCTGCCTCCGGGACGAGGGCTACGAGGCGACCTTCGACGGCCCGTACCCCGCGGAGCCCGGGCGTGACGCCGAGTACGGGCTGTGGCGGATGCAGGACGCCGAGGCGGACGGCTATGCGAGCCTGATGGCGCCCGACCTCGACGACGTCGGGGCGGAGTGGGATACCGAGACGGTCCCGGCGAAGGTGTCGAGGGACTGCTACCGCGCGGCCCAGGAGGCCGGGCTCACCTACGATCCCGCCGACTTCGGCGACGGCCCGACCGGCATCACGTCGGTGATGTACACGAAGGAGGGGCAGCGGATCCGCGACTCGTGGCGAGACTGCCTGCTTGATCACGGCGCGTCGGCGCCCAGCAGCCACGAGGCGGGAATGATCCCGGACGGTGTCATCGGGGTGTCGCAGGAGGAGCAGCTCCGCATCGCGAGGATCGACCTGGGCTGCAAGGACGAGCTCGGGACGGTCCAGCGACTGGCAGACGTCGGCGCTCGGGAGGAGGCCGCGTACATCGCGCGAGCGGGGGACTATCTCCAGGGCCGTCACGCCGTCGAGCAGGAGTCGCTGGCCGTGGCCGAGGCGTACCTCGACGACGTGGGGGTGTCGATGCCCTGGGAGAGCCGCTGACCTTGGTGGTTCGATGCGGCAGTTCGGCTTCACTGCGGCAGTTTGAACTGCCGCCGCGAACGCGAACTGCCGCTTTGAGCGCGCGCGGGCGGTGGCGGGGGCGGCAGCAGCGGGTGGATCCGCGCCGCGCGGCGGACGTCGGCCGGGAACCGTGCGAGCAGGCGTCGCGCGACGCCGTCGGGGTCCCGGGCGTCCCGGGCGACGAATCGCAGCGGCCGCACGCCGAGCCGCTCGGTGATGGCGTCCTCGCGCACCTTCTCGTCGAACAGCGCCTGCTCGGCGTCGTAGCCCGGGCCGAAGGCGCCGTCGCGGTACTTGATCCGGCCGTCGAACTCGGCGAGCACGCCGTGGTCCTGCCAGGCGACGTCGACGAAGAAGCGCCCGGCACGCGTGTCCACCCTGAGCTGCGTCCGGGGTCGCGGGAGGCCGGCGCGCACCGCCACGTACCGCAGCCAGGTCTCCCACGGCGGGTCGACCTGCCCCTCCGCCAGGTCGAGCAGCAGGCGCGCCCTACGGACCCCGCGGCGTCGCCCGGCGAGCAGCCGTACCGCTTCCGCGCGGTCGAGGCCACGACCGAGCGCCCAGTCGGCGACCACGAGGCCGCCGAGCGGGTGCATCGTCGTGAGGCAGTCGACGACGGTGCGCGTGAGGTCGGTGATCGGCAGTCCTTCGCGCTGCACCCAGCGCTCCGGCAACCCGCGCCGTCGCACGATGTCGCGGGCCGATCGCGAGCTGGCGCCCGAGCGCTGCAGCACGTGCGTCGTCGACGGCGTCTCCCACAGCGGCACGCCCCAGACCATGGCCGCCGACTCGTGGCTGAACACGTGGTCGGCGTCGAGCTGCCGGTGGACGGCGGCCAGGTGGTCGCGGGCGTGGGCATGCGGGTCGCGCGTGCCGGCCCGTGGCACGCGGTAGGCGCCTCGGCGCACGCGCTCGATCTCGTGCGCGGCGGTCGCGCGCCGCAGCTCTGCGGGGTCGTGGTGCCGTGCGATCAGGAGGGTGCGGTCGTCGTCGCTCATGCCCGGGATCGTGCTCGGCGCGCACTCGGCGTGGCGCCGTCCGACGTGCGGCTGTGGAGGGACCCGGCCTGGGGGCAGCGTCGTCGCGGCAGTTTCGCCCCACCGCGGCAGTTCGAACTGCCGCCGCGAGCCTGGACTGCCGCCGTGAGGACGCGAGGTCCCGCGGGTGATGACCGGACGCGTCTGCAGTGCGACACGCGGTCGATCGTTACCCATCCTTAACAGTGATTTTCACCACGGGAGGCCATGATGGCGATATGTTCCACGGCAACGCCGTCGCGGGCCCGTGCGCACGGTCGGCGGGACGTGCACGACGACGTGAGCACGGCAGGGCAACGGCGCGTTGAGCGACCAGGACGTGGGGAGAAGCCGGTGACGATGGGGCGAAAGGCTGCAGTGGCAGCCACGGCGACAGCGGTGGCGCTGGTGCTGGCGAGCTGTTCGGGCGGCGGCGGGGACGACGACGGCACTGACGGCGGCGGGGGAGGCGGCGGCAGCGACCCGGACGCCACGCTGCACCTGGCCCTCTCCCAGGACGTCGAGACGCTGCTGCCGATGGACTCGAACGTCGGGGACAACATCTCCGTGCTCGACGTCGTCTACGACGGGCTGGTCCGGTACGACCCGAAGACGACCGAGCCGTACAACTACGTGGCCGAGAGCGTCGAGACCGAGGACAACACGGTCTGGACGATCAAGATCAAGCCGGACCTGACGTTCCAGAACGGCGAGCCGGTGGACGCCGACGCGTTCGCCCGGGCCTGGAACTACGCCGCGTACGGCCCGAACGCCATGGCGAACAACTACTTCTTCGAGCGCATCGCCGGCTACGACGAGATGCAGGGCGAGACCGACGACGACGGCAACGTCACCAAGGAGCCCGAGGCCGAGACGCTGTCGGGCCTGAAGGTCGTCGACCCGCAGACGCTCGAGGTCACCCTCACCGGGCCGTTCGCGGGCTTCGCCACGATGCTCGGCTACACCGGCTTCTTCCCGATCGCGCAGGCGTGCCTCGACGACATCGAGGCGTGCGCCGTGCAGCCGATCGGCAACGGCCCGTTCCAGGTCGAGAAGTGGGACCAGGGCGTGAACCTCACCGCCCAGCGGTGGGAGGACTACACGCTCGAGGAGACGCCGGAGTACGGCGCCATCGAGTGGACCGAGTACACGGGCGAGGACAACTGGCCGGACTTCCAGGCCGGCAACCTCGACTTCGCGGTGCCGCCGCCGGCCGAGCAGCAGGCCGCGGCCAACGACCCCGACCTGCAGGAGAGGTACGTCGAGGGCCCGGGCGCCGCGCTGACCTACCTCGCCTTCCCGCTGTACAAGGACGGCCCGTGGACGGACGTCGAGTTCCGCAAGGCGATCTCGCTCGCCGTCGACCGGCAGGGCATCATCGACGCCCTGCTGCCCGGCCAGCGGGTTCCCGCGGACAGCTGGGTGGTGCCCGACGTCGTGCCAGGCGGCACCGGCGGCACCTGCGAGTGGTGCACCTTCGACCCGGAGGCGGCCAAGGCGGCGCTGGAGAAGGCCGGCGGCTGGCCCGAGGGCGAGAAGCTGACCATCCATCTCGGCCAGGACGCCACCGAGCAGGAGCTGTTCAAGGCGGTCGGCGACTCCATCCAGGAGACGCTCGGCATCCCGTACGAGCTCGACGCGACGCCGGACTACTTCGCCCGGCGCGCGGCCCGCGACTTCTCCGGCCCGTTCCGCGCCAACTGGTTCCCGGACTACCCGCTCAACGAGAACTACCTCGCCCCGGTGTACGCCAGCGGCGACGAGAAGAACGGCAACGTGGAGTTCGGCTACTACAGCGCGGACTTCGAGGCGGCCGTCAAGGCCGGCGACGAGGCCGCGACCCTCGACGAGGCGGTCACGCAGTACCAGGAGGCGGAGAAGATCCTGGCGACCGACTTCCCGACCATCCCGCTGTTCGTGGCCCAGAACACCGACTACTACAGCGAGAACGTGTCGAACGTCGTGCTCGACCCGTTCAGCGGTGAGCCGAAGCTGCGCCTCCTCGAGGTCACGAACGGCTAGTCAGTTCGCTGGTTGAGCTTGTCGAGACCGCTGTCGCACGGGTCGCGACCAGCTCAACCAGCGTCCCTCCCCGCACCACCAGAAAGTTCCGTGAATGGGCCGCTACATCCTGCGTCGCTCCCTCCTGGGGGTGGCCACCCTGCTGCTCGTGATGTTCGTGCTGCATCTGCTCACGACGTTCGCGATCCAGCTCAACGGCAACCCCGCCCTGGCGTTCTTCGGCGACAAGGTGCCCACGGAGTCGCAGCTCGCCGCCGTGGAGACACGCTTCGGCCTGGACGACCCCTGCTACGACCAGACCGGCAACCCGTGCCTGGGCCCGTTCGTGGAGCGCCTCGGGCAGTACGCGCAGGGCGACTTCGGCACCAACCTGCGGGGGCGCGAGGTCACGGACATCGTCGCGACCGCCGCCCCGAACACCCTGAAGCTGTTCCTCGTCGTGACGATCGTGTGGTTCGTGCTCGGCATGGGCCTCGGCACCGCCGCCGCCCGCCGACGCGACCGGTCCGCCGACCACGGCATCCGGCTGACGTCGGTGCTCATCGACGCGTTCCCGATCTTCGTGCTGCTGCTCGTGTACCGGTACGTGTTCGCCGTGCCGCTGAACGGCTGGGCCGAGGACACGTTCGGGGCGGGAAGCCTGCCCGCCCTGTGGTTCAGACCGTCGTTCGACGACGACCACCCGTGGGCGACGCTCCTCGTGCCCGGCATCCTGCTGGGCCTCGCCGGGTCCGCGGCGTTCATCCGCCTCGTCCGCGCGAGCCAGCTGGAGTCGTACGCGGGCGACCACGTGCGCACCGCGCGCTCGCGGGGGCTCAACGAGCGGCACGTCGTGACGCACCACGTGATCCGCAACTCCGCGGTGCCCGTGGTGACCGCCGTCGGACTGACCTTCACCGAGGCGCTCGCGGGCGCCGTCGTCACCGAGGGGATGATGAACATCTACGGGATGGGCGGGGTGCTCTGGGAGGCGGTCCGTGCCGCGGACGTCGCGCTCATCCTCGGCATCGTGACGATCCTCGCCGCCGTGACGGTGGTCGTGATGCTGGTCGTCGACATCGCCTACGCCGCCCTCGACCCGAGGATCCGCTATGCCTGAACGCGCCGCTCCCGGACCCACGGCAGCCACCGCCACCCCGGACGCGCCGGCGGTCGACGCGTCGACGTCGCTCGGCGGCGACGCCTGGCGCCGGCTGCGCCGCCGGCCCGACGTGATCGCGGCGGCCGTCGTCGTGGTCTTCTTCGCCGTGATGGCGGCCTTCCCGCGGCTGTTCACCAGCACGAACCCGCAGAGCTGCGTCATCGGGGACTCGAAGATCCGGCCGCAGGGCCTGGGGGGCGAGCATCCGCTCGGCACGGACGTGCACGGGTGCGACCTGCTCGCCCAGCTCGTGCACGGCGCCCGCCCGTCGCTGACGCTGGCGTTCGTGGTGGTGGGCGCGTCCCTGCTCATCGGGGTCACGCTGGGCCTGCTGGCCGGGTACTACCTCGGGTGGGTGGACTCGGTGGTGTCCCGCACCATCGAGGTCTTCCTCGTCATCCCGCTGCTGCTCGCCGCGCTGCTGCTCCTCACGCTGTTCCGCAAGGTGAGCGTGGGCGGCGGCACGTTCGACGTCATCCTGCTGCCGGCGGTGGTGCTCACCATGTTCGGCTGGATGGCGTACGCGCGGTACGTCCGCGCGGCCACGCTCGAGGCCAAGAACCTCGACTACGTGACGGCGGCCCGCGCGCTCGGCGCGTCCGACCTGCGCGTCATGGTGCGGCACGTGCTGCCCAACGCGATCGGCCCGGTCACGGCGCTCGTGCCGACGGCGATCGCCGGCGTGATCAGCACGGAGGCGGTGCTGGCGTTCCTCGGCATCGGCGTCCGGCCGCCCGCGATCAGCTGGGGCATCATGATCACGAACGGCGCGGACTGGGTGACCGGCGGGTACGCGTACCTGCTCCTGTACCCGCTCGGGTGCCTGGTCCTCACGGTCCTGGCGCTCGTCGCCCTCGGCGACGCCCTGCGCGACGCCCTCGACCCGAGGCTCCGGTGATCCCCGTGACCGAGACCCTGATCCCCCCGGCCGACGCCGAACGCTCCGCCGGCGACGTCCTGCTCGAGGTGGAGGACCTGGCGGTCGAGTTCCGGTCCGACGACGGCGCGGTGCGCGCCGTCGACGGCCTGAGCTACCGCGTGGAGGCGGGCCGCACCCTGGCCCTGGTCGGCGAGTCCGGCTGCGGCAAGTCGGTGAGCTCGCTGGCCGTGATGGGGCTGCTGCCCCCGACGGCGCGCGTCGTGCGAGGCACCGCGCGCTACCGCGGCACCGACCTGCTCGCACTGTCGCCGACCCGGCACCGCGCGCACTGCGGCACCCACGTCGCGATGGTCTTCCAGGACGCGCTCGCCGCGCTCAACCCGGTGCACACCGTGGGCTACCAGCTCACCGAGTCCCTGCGGTCGCGCACCGGGACGTCGCGGCGCGAGGCGCGACGACGCGCCGTCGAGCTGCTCGATCTGGTGAAGGTGCCGAACGCGGCGCAGCGGGTGGACGAGTACCCGCACCAGTTCTCCGGCGGCATGCGGCAGCGGGTGATGATCGCGTCCGCCCTGGCCCTCGACCCGGACGTGCTCATCGCGGACGAGCCGACGACGGCGCTCGACGTCACCGTGCAGGCGCAGGTGCTGCGGCTGCTCGCCGAGATCCAGGCGGAGCGGCAGATGGGGCTCGTGCTGATCACCCACGACCTCGGGGTCGTCGCGGGCGTCGCCGACGACGTCACCGTGATGTACGCCGGCCGCGCCGTGGAGCACGCTCCCGTGCGCGACCTGTACGCCGCGCCCGCGCACCCTTACACCAGGGCCCTGCTGCGCTCGGTGCCGCGGCTCGACTCCGGCGCAGAGGTGGCCGGCGGTCGGCTGCCCGTCGTGCCCGGCCGGCCCCCGGCGCCCGGCCGCGTCCCGTCGGGCTGCTCGTTCCATCCGCGCTGCGACATGGCCCAGGACCTGTGCCGCACCGTCGAGCCGCCGCTCGACGACGTCGCCCCGGGCCGGTCGTCGGCCTGCCACTTCGCCGCCGAGCTGCTGGGAGGCGCCCGTGCCTGAGACCGCCACCGGCCCCGCCGTCGCACCCACGTCGTCCGACGACGTCGTCCTCGAGGTGCGCGACCTGGCCAAGTCCTACCCGGTGCGCCAAGGCGTCGTCCTCAAGCGCACGGTGGGGCAGGTGCAGGCCGTCGACGGCGTCTCGCTGGCGCTGCGCCGCGGGCGCACGCTCGGCCTCGTGGGGGAGTCCGGGTCCGGCAAGTCCACGCTCGCGCGCGTGCTGGTCGGGATCGAGAAGCCGACGCGCGGGCAGGTGCTCGTCGACGGCGAGGACGTGTCCACGATGTCGCGTGGCGCCCGCCGCGAGCTGCGCCGGAACGTGCAGATGGTGTTCCAGGACCCGTACACGTCGCTCAACCCGCGCATGTCGGTGGGGGAGATCGTCGCGGAGCCGTTCCGCATCCACCGCGACGCGGTCCCCGCCGGCGGCCGGCGACGAGCCGTGGCCGAGCTGCTCGAGCTGGTCGGCCTCGACCCCGACCACGCGCACCGCTACCCGCACCAGTTCTCCGGCGGGCAGCGGCAGCGCGTCGGGATCGCCCGGGCGCTCGCGGTCAAGCCCCGGGTGCTGGTGTGCGACGAGCCCGTCTCCGCCCTCGACGTGTCCGTGCAGGGCCAGGTCATCAACCTGCTGGAGGACCTGCAGGACGAGCTGGGCCTGGCGTACCTCTTCATCGCGCACGACCTCGCCGTGGTCCAGCACATCGCCGACGAGGTCGCCGTCATGTACCTGGGCCGCGTCGTCGAGGAGGGCGACCGGCCCGCGGTGTACGACGACGCGCACCACCCGTACACCAAGGCGCTGCTGTCCGCCGTGCCCGTGCCCGACCCCACCGCCCACCGCGACGACGAGCTGATGCTCGAGGGCGACCCGCCGTCGCCCGCCGACCCGCCGTCCGGCTGCCGTTTTCACACCCGCTGCTGGCTCGCCCACCGGCTCGCGGCGGAGGAAGGGCTCGCTGGCGACGGCGCCGTGCCCGCCCGGTGCCGCACCGACGACCCGGTGCTCGTGCCGCTCGGCCGGTCCGACGGCGCTCGCGGGGGCGCGGCGACCGTGCCGCACGCCGCCGCGTGCCACTTCGCCCGGGAGGCCGCCGCGTTCGGCGGGCACCCGGCGGCGGGCTCCACCGCGGCGACCGACGGCCCGGCCGCGGTCGTCGAGCACGACGCCCAGCACGACGCCGCACCGGACGCCGACGACCGCCACCCGGGGGACGGCGGCGGCCCCGAGCCCGAGACCGTCCCCGACCGCCCCGTCCTCGAGAGCAGGGAGCGCTGACCGTGACCGACCGCCGACCGACCGTCGTCCTCGTCCAGAACTCCCCGCACAGCGGCCCGGGCCGGCTGCCCGGCTGGCTGGAGGCGGACGGCGCGGCCGCCGCCGTCGTGCAGGGCGCGGACCTCGTGGAGCAGGTCCCGTCGCTCGCCGCCGGCGGGGCCGCGGCGCCCGACGGCGTGACCGGCCTCGTGCTGCTGGGCGGCGGCCTGCTGCCCGACGAGGACGAGCGGGCGCCCTGGCTGCCGCACGAGCGCGCGCTCGTCGCGGAGGCGCTCGACGCCGGCGTCCCGGTGCTGGGCATCTGCCTGGGCGGGCAGGTGCTCGCGCACGTCACGGGCGGCACGGTGACGGGCCGGTCGGGCGAGACGGAGAAGGGGCTCTGCCCCGTGCGCCTGCTCGACGACGCGGCCGATGACGCCCTGCTCGGCCCGCTCGGGGCGCTCGCCGAGGGCGGCGAGGTCCGCATGGTCGAGAGCCACGTCGACTCGATCACGGGGCTGCCGCCTGAGGCCGTGCACCTCGCGACGAGCGATGCGTGCGGCGTCCAGGCCTTCCGCGTGGGCGACGTCGCGTGGGGGCTGCAGTTCCACCCCGAGGCGGCGCCGGAGCGCATCGGCACCTGGGACGCGGACGAGCTCGCCGAGCTCGGCTTCGACCGCGACGCACTGCTCGCCGCCGCCCTCGAGCGGGCACCTGAGAACGAGAAGCAGGCCCGCGCCCTCGCGTCCGCGTTCGCCGCCGTCGTCCACGCCCGCTGTGAGCGCGATCTCGGGGACCGTTCGCCGAGCGATAGTCCCCGAAATCGCGCCCACAACGATGCGGGGGTGCGGTGATGGTGAGCACGGGCACGCACTCGGACGGCGTCCCGGTCGTCGCGTACCAGGTGCGGCGGGCGGGCGGCGAGGTGCTCGCCGAGCGCGACGCGGACGCGCCGTTCTACGCCGCGTCGACCGTCAAGCTGGCCGTGCTGGTCGCGGCGGCCCGGGCGCTGGACGCCGGCGAGCTCACGCTCGACGAGGAGGTGGCCAGCACCGACACGTTCCGCTCCCAGGTGCCGGGCGAGCCCGACTACCGCATCGAGCCCGACGACCTCGACCCGGGCATGCCGCCGCCGGGCACCTTCATGCCCGTGGGGCTGGTGGTCGAGCGGATGATCGTCGTGTCGTCCAACGAGGCCACCAACATGGTGATCGACCTCGTCGGCCTCGACGCGTGCAACCGCGCCCTGGCCGACGTCGGCGCCGCCGGCAGCGTCGTCGGGCGCAAGTACAGCGACCTGGCGGCCGAGGCCCGCGGCGACTCGCACCGCACGACGCCCGCCGACCTGGCGGCGCTGATGTCCGGCGTCGTCACCGGGGAGCTCGCCGGGCCGGAGCGCACCCTCTGGATGATCGACCTGCTCGCGCGCCAGACCGACCGGCAGCTCACGGCCGCCGTGCCCGAGGGCGTGCCGTACGGATCCAAGTCGGGCTGGGTGGACGGCATCCGGCACGACGTCGCGTTCGTCGGGACGCCCGGGCCGGGCGCCCTGGTGATCGCCGTGTGCACCCGCGGCTACGACGAGGCGCATGCGGAGGAGGCGCTGCGGGCGCTGGGCTCCCTCGCGATCACCCTGGCGGAGGACCGCTAGGCGCCGTCGGCGGCGGGCCGGGCCGACGCCACCCACATCGCCGCGGCCATCGTGGCGAGCACGCCCGCGACGAGGGCCAGCGGCACCGTCCACCCGAGGGACGCCTCGTGCACGGCGCCCATCACGGTCGGGGCGAGCACCGCGCACCCGTAGCCCGCCGTCTGCACCACCGCCGACGACCGTCGCGCGACCGCGACGCCGGGGCTGCGCTGCGCCACGAGCGTGAAGATCACGGTGAAGTTGCCGCCCTGGGCGGCGCCCGCCAGCCCCACCCACAGCCACCACAGGCCGGGCGCCAGCAGCAGCCCGAGCGGCAGCGAGATCCACATCGCCGCCATCGCGACCGCGACCGAGCGGGCCGAGAGCCCGCGCGAGAACGCCGCCGGCACGGGGAACGACCCCAGCACCGCGCACAGCTGGAACGGGGCCGCCGCGCTGCCCGCGCCGGCGGCGCTCATGCCGAGCCGGTCGTGGAGGATCTCGGGCAGCCACGCCGTCACCGCGTAGTAGCCGAAGGCCTGCCCCGCGAACGCCACCGACAGCAGCACGACGAGGCGCCGGACGGCGGACCTGGCCTTCGGGTCGAGGGCGTCGAGCTCCGCGCGCGCCGACGGGGGCCGGACGCGGACACCGCCCTCCCCGCGCGGTGCCGCGGCCCGGCCCCGGGCGGCGAGCCGCCGCCCGGCGGGCACCCAGGCCGCGATCGCGACCACGGCGAGCACTCCCCACCCCGCGAGCGCCCACTGCCAGCCGAACGCCGTCGCGAGGGGCACGGTGAGCATGGTGGTGAACGTCGACCCGAGGTTCATCGTCGCGCTGTACGCGCCCGTGACCGCGGCAGCACGGCGGCGGAAGTCGCGGGTGATGACCACCGGCACCGCGACGTTGCCGATCGTGATCGCGACGCCCAGCACCGCGCTGCCGGCGAGGGCCGCCGGTACGGAGCCCCCCGAGCGCAGCAGCGTCCCGGCGAGGATCCCCGCCATCGAGACGCCGAGCGACAGCTCCGGGCCCGCCCGCGCGACCAGCACCGACGCCAGCGGCGTGCACAGCGCGAAGCAGAGCACCGGGACCGAGGTGAGCAGGCCCGCGCCCGCGGACGTGAGGCCGAGCGACGCCGCGACGTCGTCGACCACGGGGGGCAGCGACGTGATGGGGGCGCGCAGGTTGAGCGCGACGAGCAGCAGCGCCGCCAGCAGCAGGCCGGCGCGGGCGCCGTCGTCGCGGGCGGAGGGGGAGGGATAGGACGTCACGCGGCGGGCATCTCCGGGATCATTCGTCGAACTGTGCGACGACGGTGCGCAGCAGCGCGGCGAGCTGGGGGCGCACGGCGGCGGGCAGCGCGTCGAGCACGCGCGCCTCGACGTCGAGCAGGTCGCTCATCGCCGCGTCGACCCGCTGCCGGCCCGCGGCGGTGAGCTGCACGAGCACGCCGCGGCGGTCGGACGGCGCGCGGTGGCGCTCCACCAGCCCGCGCTCCTCGAGCCGGTCGATGCGGTTGGTCATGGTGCCGCTCGTCACGAGGGTCTGGGCGACGAGGACGCCGGGGGACAGGCGGTACGGCTCGCCGGCGCGGCGCAGCGCGGACAGCACGTCGAACTCCCACGTCTCCAGGTCGTGCCGGGCGAACGCCCCGCGCCGCGCGCGGTCCAGGTGCCGCGCGAGCCGGCTGACCCGCGAGAACACGGTCAGCGGCTCGACGTCCAGGTCCGGGCGCTCGCGGCGCCACGCGTCGACGATCCGGTCGACCTCGTCGGACCGTGCCTCCACATCCATGCGCCGAGACTACTCCCGGTCTCTCGACGTCAAGAATCTTGATGGGTGTGATCTCGTGCCGAGGATCGAACTACCTCGGCCCGGGCTTCGGGCGCAGGGTGAGGGCCGCGACGACGGCGACGACGACGGCGACGGCGGCGGCGACCAGGAACGCGGTGTGCACGCCCGAGACGTAGGCGCCCTCCGCGGCGCGGGCCGCGACGGCGTCCAGGCCCGTGGGCACGGACCCCTGCGCCAGGCCCTGGAGCGCACGGTCGTCGAGACCGAGCCCGGCGGTGCCGGCGTGGACGTTCGCGGCGACGACCGCGGACATCACGGCGGTGCCGAGCGCGCCGCCGATCTGGATGCACGTGGACTGGAAGCCACCCGCGACCCCCGCCAGGTGCACGGGCGCGGACCCGACGATCGCCTCCGCTCCGGCGGTGATCGTCATCCCGGTGCCCATCGCGAGGACGACGAACGCGACCGCCATGACGCCGTACGGCGAGCCGGCCGACGAGGTCAGCAGCACCAGCAGGCCCACGGCGGTGAGTCCGAGGCTCAGCGTGCCGGTCGCGCGCGTGCCGATCCGTGCGACGAGCAGGGCGCCGGCCGGGGCGGACACGATCGAGACGGCGGACATCGGCAGCAGCATCAGTCCGGCGTCCAGCGCGGTGGCCCCGCGCAGGTTGATGAAGAACATCGGCAGGATGAACGTCGAGCCCATCAGCACGAAGAAGTTCGCGGCGATCATCAGCCCGCCGGTGCCGACCGTCGTCCCGCGGAAGAGCGACAGCGGCAGCAGGGCGTCGCCGGTGCGCGCCTCGGTGCGGGCCTCCAGGGCGACGAACCCGACGATGACGAGGACGCCGAGCGCGAGCAGGCCGAGGATGCGCGCGTCGCCCCACCCCCAGGTCTCGGACTGCACGATGGCGAAGACCGTGGCGACCAGCCCGAGCGCCAGCACGACGACGCCGCGCAGGTCGAAGCGGCCCGTGACGGGGAAGCTCGTGCGCGGGAGCAGGCACAGCCCGTACCCCAGGCCGATGACGGCGACGGGAACGTTGACGAAGAACACCGACTGCCAGCCGAGCGACGCCTCGAGCGCGCCGGCGAGCGTCGGGCCCACGGCGATCGCGATCGAGGAGACGCCGCCCCAGATCCCCACGGCCATGCCGAACCTCTCGCGCGGGAAGGTGGCGCGCAGCATCGCGAGGGTCTGCGGCATGAGGATGCCGGCCGCGACGCCCTGCACGACGCGGAACGTGATGAGCCCCGCCGCGGTGGTCGAGAGGCCGATGGCGACCGAGGCCAGCGTGAAGAGCACGAGGCCGCTCAGGTACAGCGTGCGGTGGCCGTACCTGTCGCCGAGCTTGCCAGCCAGGATCAGGGTGACGGCCAGCCCGAGGAGGTAGCTGTGCGTCACCCACTGCAGCTGGACGAACGTGGTGCCGACGTCGGCGGCGATCGCGGGGTTGACGATCGAGACGACGGTCGCGTCCAGGCCGACCAGGAACAGCCCGAAGGCGACGCCGACGAGCGTCAGCGCGGGGCGTCCGCGCAGCGCTCGTCGCTCGGGCGGGGACGCGGTGGCGTCGGGGGCGAGGGCGGGGGCGCTGCTCACGGGAGCTCCTTGGGGTGGGTGCGTGCGCGGTCGGGGGCCGGACGGCGCGGGCAGAGGAACGCCCGGGGCGCGGCCCGGGCGACAAGTGATTATGAAACTATAACTATGTCGCCAGCCTAGGATCGGACCATGCCCGACGAGACGATCGTCACGCCCGACCTCGCCGACCTCGCCGACGTCCTCGTCGAGCTGGCCCGCCACCTGGACGTCCGTGCCCCGGAGCTGCGCGACATCGTGCCGCTCACCGGGACGGAGGTGGCCGTGATCCGCGAGGTCCACCGCACGCCGCGTCCGACGCCGTCGCGCATCGCCCTCGCGACCGGGCTCGCCCGCAGCAACGTCAGCGCCGCCCTGCGCACGCTCGAGGCGCGCGGGCTCGTGCTGCGCGAGCACACCGAGGGCGACGGGCGCACGGTCCGGCTGGTCGCGACCCCGCTGGCCGACGAGCACCTCGCCCGCATCAACGCGTTCTGGGCCCGCCGACTCGGAGCCGTGCCGGACGACGTCCGTGACGCCGCTCTCCGCGCGTTGCCGGCCCTCGGCGCGCTCGCCGAGGCCCTCGTCGAGCCTCGCGCGCAGGAAGCCTGAACTACCTCGGCAGGGCTGGTACTACCTCGGCACGGTTCGTACTACCTCGGCGTCAGGCGGGCTCGAGCCGGACGACGACGGCCTTGGACACGGGCGTCCGGCTCGTCTCGGCCGTCGCGCCCAGCGGGACGAGGACGTTCGCCTCCGGGAAGTAGGCCGCGGCGCACCCGCGCGCCGTCGGGTAGGCGACGACGCGTTGCCCGCGCAGCACGCGGTCGACGCCGTCGTGGTACTCGCCGTGCACGTCGACGGTGGTGCCGTCCGCGATCCCGAGCGCCGCGAGGTCGTCGGGGTTGACCAGCACGACGGAGCGCCCGCCCTTGATGCCGCGGTAGCGGTCGTCGCGGCGGTAGATCGTGGTGTTGAACTGGTCGTGCGAGCGGATGGTCTGCAGCAGCAGGCGCCCGGGCGGGCACTCGACGGGCGCGAGCTCGTTGACGGTGAGGTGGGCGCGGCCGTCGTCGGTGGGGAAGGTGCGCGAGTCGCGCGGGCCGTGCGGCAGGCGGAAGCCGTTCGGCCGCCGCAGCTGGGCGTTGTAGTTCTCGCAGCCCGGGACGACGCGGGCGATGTGCTCGCGGATCACGTCGTAGTCGCGCTCCATCGCCGCCCAGTCCACGGGGCGGTCCGGCGAGCCCTGCCCGCCGGGGCGGGCGCCGAGGACGGCGCGCGCCAGCCGCGTGACGATCGAGACCTCCGACAGCAGTCCCGGCGCGACCGGCTCGACCTTGCCGCGCGACGCGTGCACCGCGCAGACCGTGTCCTCCACCGACACGAACTGTTCCCCCGACGCCTGCCGGTCGACGTCGGTGCGCCCCAGGGTGGGGAGGATGAGCGCCTCCCGGCCGACGACGGCGTGGGACCGGTTGAGCTTCGTCGAGATCTGGACGGTGAGGTCGGCTCTGCGGACCGCCGCCTCTGCGGCGCCGGTGTCGGAGATCGCCCCGACCAGGTTGCCGCCGAGGGCGACGAGCGCCTTCACACGCCCGGCCGCCATCGCCTCCACCGTGCCGACGGCGTCGAGGCCGTGCTCACGGGGAGACGAGATGCCGAACTCGGAGTCGAGCGCGTCGAGGAAGGTGTCCGGCATCTGCTCCCAGATGCCCATCGTGCGGTCGCCCTGCACGTTGGAGTGGCCGCGGATGGGGGAGGCGCCCGCGCCGGGGCGGCCGATGTTCCCGCGCAGGAGCAGCAGGTTGACGATCTCCTTGATGGTGGGGACGGCCTTGGTGTGCTGGGTCAGGCCCATCGCCCACGTGACGATGACGCGCTCGGCGCGGAGGTACCGCTCGGCGAGCTCGTCGATCTCGGCGCTGGTGAGGCCCGTCGCCGCCAGCACGGCGTCCTCGTCGAGGTCGGCCAGGTGCGCGGTGAGCGCCTCGAGGCCGGAGGTGTGCTCGGCGAGGAACTCGTGGTCCAGGACCGTGCCGGGGGCGGCGGCCTCGGCGTCGAGCACCCGCTTCGACACCGCCTGGAGCAGGGCCATGTCGCCGCCGAGCCGGATCTGGAGGAACTGGTCGGCCAGCCCGGTGCCCCGGCCCGCCAGCCCGCGCACGGTCTGCGGGTTCTTGTACCGCTTGAGCCCCGCCTCGGGCAGCGGGTTCACGGCGACGATGGCGGCGCCGTTCTCCTTGGCCTCCTCCAGCGCGGTGAGCATGCGCGGGTGGTTCGTGCCGGGGTTCTGCCCCATGATCACGATGAGGTCGGCCTGGGCGAAGTCGTCGTAGGTGATCGTCGCCTTCCCGACGCCGATCGTCTCGCCCAGCGCGGCGCCCGTGGACTCGTGGCACATGTTGGAGCAGTCGGGCAGGTTGTTGGTCCCGAAGGCGCGCACGAACAGCTGGTAGACGAACGCGGCCTCGTTGGACGTGCGCCCGCTGGTGTAGAACGACGCCTGGTCGGGGGAGTCGAGGGCGTTCAGCCGGTCCGCGACGATCGCGAACGCCTCGTCCCAGGAGACGGGCACGTAGTGGTCGGACCCGGCGGCCTTGTGCACCGGCTCGACCAGCCGCCCCTGCTGGCCCAACCAGTGCTCGGTGCGGGTGAGCAGGTCGGAGACCGGGTGCTCGGCCCAGAACGACGGCTCGACGACGAGCGGCGTCGCCTCCCACGTGACCGCCTTCGCGCCGTTCTCGCAGAACTCGGCGGGCTTGCGCCGGTCCGGGTCCGGCCAGGCGCAGCTCATGCAGTCGAAGCCCTCGCGGTGGTTCATCGACAGCAGCAGGCGCGCCGTCCGCGTGGGCCCCATGTCGCGCAGCGCCGGGACCAGCGCGTGCACGATGCCGGGCACCCCGGCCGCCCAGGTCTTCGGCGGGCGGACCTCCTCGGGCTGCGGCTCCCGCGGCTCGCCCCCGTCCCGGACGTCCTCCGGCTGCGGTGTGGTCATGCGGCGTCCCCTCTCCGGTCGCGGCGCGCGCGAGCCTCGTCGTGCCCGTCGCCGGGCCCTGCCCTCCCTGCGTCCCCGTCCTGCTCGGCCCTGTCCTGCTCGACCACGCGGTGCTCGCCGGCGTAGACCACGAGCGTCGGGTCGCGCACGAAGCCGACGAGCGTCAGCCCCGCGGAGTCCGCGAGCTCCGCGGCGAGCGACGACGGCGCCGAGACGGCGGCGAGCACCGGCACCCCGGCCATGACGGCCTTCTGCGTGAGCTCGAAGCTCGCCCGCCCGGACACCACGAGCACCGTGCCGCGCAGCGGCAGCATCCCGGCCGCGGCGGCCCAGCCGACCACCTTGTCGACGGCGTTGTGCCGGCCGACGTCCTCCCGCACGACCAGGGCCTCTCCGGTCGCGGCGTCGAACAGCCCCGCCGCGTGCAGCCCACCCGTGCGGGCGAAGACGTCCTGCGCGGCGCGCAGCCGGCCGGGCAGGGCGGCCAGCAGGGCCGCGTCCACTCGGACCGGGTCGTCGGCGACGCCGAACGCGCTGCGGGTGAACACCGCGTCGATCGACGCCTTGCCGCACAGGCCGCAGGCGCTGGAGGTGAAGAACTCCCGGGCGAGCGCCGGGTCGGGCGGGGCGACGCCCGCGGCCAGCGCGACGTCGAGCACGTTGTACGGGTTCTCGACCGCGGCCGCCGGGCCGGGCGCGCAGTAGCGCGCGCCGGCGACCTGCGCGCCGTCGGTCACGACGCCCTCCGAGACGAGGAAGCCGGTCGCGAGCTCGACGTCGTGCCCCGGGGTGCGCATCGTCACCGCGTACGAGCGCCCTCCCACACGGATCTCCAGCGGCTCCTCGCCGGCGAGCAGGTCCTCGCGGCGCGCGGCGCGGCCGCCGATGGTGACGCGCCTGACGCGGCGTCGGACGGTGACGCGGGTCATACCCGCAGGCCTAGCAGACCCCCGCGCCGGGCACAACGGCAGCCGGGCGACGCGGCCCGTGCTCGACCTGCCGGGGACGCGCGACGCGCCTACGGTCGGGGGACCGGCTCAGACCGGGCCGGCCGTGTTCAAGGAGGAGCACCATGGCAGACACGAATCGCGCGGTCGCGTACAAGGGGCCCGGCGAGGTCGACGTCATCGACATCGACTACCCGACGTTCGAGCTCAAGGACGGCCCCGGGGTGAACCCGGCCAACGTCGGCCGGCAGGTGCCGCACGGCGTGATCCTGAAGACCGTCGCGACGAACATCTGCGGCTCGGACCAGCACATGGTCCGCGGGCGCACGACGGCGCCGAAGGACCTCGTGCTGGGCCACGAGATCACCGGCGAGGTCGTCGAGGTGGGCCGGGACGTCGAGTTCGTCCAGGTGGGCGACCTGGTCTCCGTGCCGTTCAACATCGCGTGCGGACGCTGCAAGAACTGCAAGGAGCGCAAGACCGGCATCTGTCTCAACGTGAACCCCGACCGCCCGGGCAGCGCGTACGGGTACGTCGACATGGGCGGCTGGGTCGGCGGGCAGGCCAACTACGTGCTGGTGCCGTACGCCGACTGGAACGTCCTGAGGTTCCCGGACAAGGACCAGGCGCTCGAGAAGATCATGGACCTGACGATGCTGTCCGACATCTTCCCGACGGGGTTCCACGGGGCGGTGACCGCGGGCGTGGAGGTCGGCTCCACCGTGTACGTCGCGGGGGCCGGGCCGGTGGGGCTCGCCGCCGCCACGGGGGCGCTGCTGCTGGGCGCCGCCGTCGTGATCGTCGGCGACATGAACGCCGACCGGCTGGCCCAGGCGCGCTCGTTCGGCTGCGAGACCGTGGACCTCACGAAGGGCGGGCCGGTCGAGCAGATCGAGCAGCTCCTCGGCGTGCCCGAGGTGGACTGCGGCATCGACGCCGTCGGCTTCGAGGCCAAGGGGCACGGGGCGGACTCGGACCACGAGGCCCCGGCCACCGTGCTCAACTCGCTCATGGACCTCACAGCCGCGGGCGGGGCGCTGGGCATCCCCGGCCTGTACGTGACCGGCGACCCGGGGGGCATCGACGAGGCCGCGCAGAAGGGCTCGCTCTCGCTCAGCCTGGGCACGGGATGGGCCAAGTCGCTCGCGTTCACCACCGGCCAGTGCCCGGTGATGAAGTACCACCGCGGGCTGATGCAGGCGATCCTGCACGACCGGGTGCAGATCGCGAAGAACGTCAACGCGAAGGCGATCACCCTCGACCAGGCCCCGCAGGGGTACGCCGAGTTCGACGCCGGCGCCGCGACGAAGTACGTCATCAACGCGAACGGCTACCTCGACGGCAAGTGACCTGTCAGGGCCAGAGCCACGTCTCCAGGGCTCTGGTCCTGACAGCTCGTCGGTCAGGCGTCGTCGTGGGCGCGCAGGAAGCCGTCGACCAACGGAGGAGCTGCGTGGCGCCCCGCGGGCGCTCGTCGACCTCGTCGCGGCGCTGTTGCGTGAACGGGGTGACGGCGCGGGGCCGGGGTCAGCGGGACTTCGTCAGCTCCGGCTTCTTCACCATCCCGGACAGCCCGTTCCAGGCGAGGTTGGTCAGGTGTGCGGCGACCTCGGCCTTGTCGGGGCTGCGTGCGTCGAGCCAGTACTGCCCGGTGAGGGCGACCATGCCGACGAGCATCTGCGCGTAGAGCGGCGCGGCCTTGCGGTCGAGGCCGTTCGCCTTGAACTGGTCGCCGAGGATGTGCTCCACCAGGGTGGCGACGTCGCCGATGAGGCTGGAGAACGTGCCGGTGGCCTGGGCGACGGGGGAGTCGCGCACCAGGATGCGGAAGCCGTCCTCCGACGCCTCGATGTAGCCGAGCAGGGCCAGCGCCGTGCGCTCCACCAGGACCTTCGGGTGGCCGCCCTCCTCGAGCGCGCCGGTCAGCGCGGACGTCAGGGCGCGCACCTCGCGGTCGACGACGACGGCGTAGACGCCCTCCTTGCCGCCGAAGTGCTCGTAGACCACCGGCTTGGAGACCTCCGCGCGCGCCGCGATCTCCTCGACGCTGGTGCCGTCGAAGCCCTTCTCGGCGAACAGGCCGCGGCTGACCGCGAGCAGCTGCTCGCGCCGCTGGCTCGCCGTCATCCGGGCGCGCGGCGGACGCTTGGACGCGCGGGAGTCGGTGGGCATGGGGTCATTGTGCCTGGGCGTGCCGCCGGGACGCGAGGACGGCGCGCACCGCCGGCACCGACCACGCGGCGGCGGCCGCCGGGAACGCCAGCACGACGGCGGACAGCAGCACCATCACCGGGTACTGCCAGACCAGCAGGTCGGCGAGCCAGTACGTCGCCAGCGCGACGACCGACGCCCAGGCGGCAGGGACCGTGAGCACGCCGAGGACCAGCGCGACGCCCAGGAGCGACTCCAGCAGCGGCATCACCACCCCGAACAGCCCGGGAGCCGCACCCAGGACCAGGTCCGTGAAGGCCTGGAAGAAGCCGGGCACCCGGGGGTTGCTCGCGGCGCCGTCGACGACGAACCCGATGTCGGCCGCGCCGAACCCGGCCCGGTACTTGACGAACCCCTCGTGCAGCCACAGCAGGCCGAGGGCCACGCGGGCCGCCCCGGCGAGGGCCGGGGCGACGCGCGCCGAGGTGGTGGTCGCCTCGCGGGGCACGGCGGCCGTCACATCAACGTCGCCGCGCCGAACACGGCCTTGGCCTTGTCGCAGTGCACGACGACGTCGGTGTAGCCGTCCATGCCGTCCATGCCGTCCCCGCCGTCCATGCCGTCGATCGTGAACGTCTGGTCGGCCTCGTCGAACGTGACCTCTCCCAGCTCCGTGCCGGCCTCGACGGCCGCCTCGTCCGTGCCCTTCGCGAGGTAGAGGTGCAGGTCGGGGCCCTCGTCGGAGGAGAAGTCGGAGAGGGTGACCGTGTCGCCCTCGACCGTGACCGTGCCCTCGACGCTCTTGTCGTTCATCCCGGCGAACGTCCCGTGCTGCGCCATGGCGCCGTCGGACTGCATGTCGTCGGACTGCATGTCGTCGGACTGCATGGAGTCGGTGGCGGCGGGCGTCATGTCGTCGCCGGAGCCGGCGCCGTCGTCGGCGCCGCACGCGGTGAGGGTGAGGGCCAGGGCGACGAGCCCGGTGGTCGCGAGTGCCTTCGCACGCATGAGGGTGTCCTGTCGTCTCGGGGATGGAACACCCCGAGACAAGCACCGCGACCCCGGCCGCGGGCCGTTTCTTTCAGAGGTGTAAGGACAGCCCGCGCGGTGCGGTGCCGTGCGTAGGGTCGGTCCATGAGCAGCGGCAGGGCGCGGGTGATGGTCGTGGAGGACGACGCGGCGGTGCGGACCGTCGTCGGTGACTACCTGCGGGCCGGTGGGTACGACGTCGACCTGTACAGCGAGGGCGAGAGCGCGCGCGAGGCGCTGCGGGCCGACCTCCCGGACGTGCTGGTCGTGGACCGCATGCTGCCCGGGGTCACCGGCGACGACCTGTGCCGCGAGGTGCGCCGCACCTCGGACCTGCCGGTGATCATGCTCACCGCGCTCGGCGCCGTCGAGCAGCGGATCGCCGGGCTGGAGCGCGGGGCGGACGACTACGTCACCAAGCCGTTCGCGCTCAAGGAGCTGCGGCTGCGTGTCGACGCGCAGCTGCGGCGCCGGGCGCCGGCCGCCCCGGCGGACGCGTTCACCGTCGGGGACTTCCGCATCGATCCCGGCCACCGCCGGGCGTGGCGGGGCGGCGAGGAGATCGCGCTCACGACCCGCGAGTACGAGCTCCTGCTGTACTGCGTGCAGCGCCCCGACCAGGTGCTCGCGCGCGACGACGTCCTGGGCGAGGTGTGGGGGTGGAGCTTCGGCGACGCGTCCACGGTCACGGTGCACGTGCGGCGGCTGCGGGAGAAGATCGAGCCCGAGCCCCGCTACCCCGTGTACCTGCGCACCGAGTGGGGCGCGGGGTACCGGTTCACGCCGCGAGGGGGACGCCCGATGACCGCCGGGCCAGGGGAGCGCTGATGTTCGACGGCATGCTCGGGCTCGCCGACGTCGGGCTGATCGTCCTGACCACGGTGGTGTGCACGGCCCTGGTGACCGCCCTCGCCCTGGTCGTGCTGCGCTGGAACCGGCGCGGGCCGGTCGCGTCCCAGATGGCCGTCGTCGTGGGAGCGGCGGTCGCCTCGATCGTCGCGTCGGTCGTGGCGGTCATGGTGGAGATGTTCATCTCGGCGCACGACCTGGTCGTGCTGACGGCGGTGATCGTCGTGGCCACCGTCCTGAGCCTTGCCGCGGCGTGGCTGACCACGAGCCGGGCCGTGCGCCGGTCGGTGGGGACGCTCACGCGGTCGGCGCGGCGGATCGCGGACGGCGACGTCGTCGCGCCCGCCGCGGCCGGCTGGAAGGAGTTCGACGACCTGCACGCCCAGCTCGTCGACACCTCCGAGCGGCTGGCCCAGGCGCGCGCCGAGATCGACCGGCTCGACGTCGCCCGCCGCCAGTTCTTCGCCTGGATCTCCCACGACCTGCGCACCCCGCTCGCGGGGATCCGCGCCATGACCGAGGCGCTCGACGACGACGTCGCGCCCGACCGGGACGCGTACGTCCGGGCCATCCGCGGCAAGGTCGACACCGTCACCGCGATGGTCGACGACCTCTTCGAGCTGTCGACCCTGCAGAGCGGCACGCTGCGACTGCAGCGCGAGCTCGTCGTCCTGCTCGACCTCGTCTCCGACGCCGTCGTCGACGTGCAGGCCGCCGCCGCGGGCCGCGGCGTGCGCATCGCGCAGTCCGGGATCGAGGGACACCTCCTGTGGGCCGACCCGCGCGAGCTGACGCGCGCGATCGGGAACCTGCTCGCCAACGCCGTCCGGCACGCCCCCGCGGGCACCGAGATCCTCGTCTCCGCGCACACGAGGGACGACGACCACCTGGTGGTCAGCGTGCTCGACCACGGCAGCGGCGTGGACGTCGCGGACCTGGGCCACCTGTTCGACGTCGGCTGGCGGGCGAACGACGCCCGGACCGCCGACGCCCCCGAGGGCGGAACAGTCGACGGGCAGGTCGGCGGCCACGGCGCCGGTCTCGGCCTCGCGATCGTGCGCGGCATCGTCGAGGCGCACGGCGGGTCGGTCACCGCGGCGCACGTGCCCGACGGCTTCGAGCTCGCCGTGACGTTGCCGCGCGGCGAGGCCCCCGCCGGGGCCCGCGCCTGAGCTCCTGCGCGTGCCGGGTGTGGCGCGTGCCACGGCGCCCGGGGACGCCGAGGGGCGGGACGCGTGCCGGGGCGGTGGTGCGGACCTGGCAGACTGAGGACGGACGCCCGACGGTGCCGCGCCTGCTGGGGCGTGAACCCGGCCCGGGGGCCCGATCCGCCTTGGTGTAATCGGCAGCACAGAGGTTTTTGGTGCCTTTGGTCCAGGTTCGAGTCCTGGGGGCGGAGCTCGGCACCATCGACAGAGCACACCCGAGAAGAGACGGAGCACTCGTGGTCTCGACAGGACCGGACGCCGCAGGTTCGACCGGCGCAGCACCCTCCCACCCCAGTCCGGCGGCCGTCGTCGTCCTCGCCGCGGGGCAGGGGACGCGGATGAGGTCCGCGACGCCGAAGGTGCTGCACGCCCTGGGCGGGCGGACCATGCTCGGCCACGCGATGACCGCGGCCCGCGAGCTCGACCCGCAGCAGGTGGCGGTCGTCGTCCGCCACGAGCGCGACCTCGTGGCCGCCGCCGCGGCGCAGATCGACGCCGCGGCCCTCGTCGTCGACCAGGACGAGATCCCCGGCACCGGCCGCGCCGTGCAGTGCGCGCTCGACGCGCTCGACGCCCGCGCGCACGCCGGGCGTGCCGCGCAGCTCGTGCACGACGACGCCGTCGACGACGAGCTGCACGCCGACCACGCCAACGGCGGCGACCACCCGCTGGGCGACGGGCTGGACGGCGCCGTCGTCGTCCTCGCCGGGGACATCCCCCTCCTCGACGGCGCCACGCTGGGCCAGCTGCTCGCCGCGCACCACGAGGACGGCAACGCCGTCACGATCCTCACGACCGAGGTCGCGGACGCCACCGGCTACGGCCGCATCGTGCGCGAGGCGGGCACGGGCGACGTGCTGGCGATCGTCGAGCACAAGGACGCGACGCCCGAGCAGCGCGAGATCCGCGAGATCAACAGCTCCGTCTACGTCTTCGACGCCGCGGTGCTGCGCCGCGGGCTCGGCGGCCTGGACCGCGACAACGCGCAGGGCGAGGTCTACCTCACCGATGTCGTCGCCTCCGCGCGGGCCGAGGGCGGTGCCGTGCGCGCCGTGCTCAGCGACGACCCGATGCTCGTCGAGGGCGTCAACGACCGCGTGGCGCTCGCGACCCTGGGCGCCGAGCTCAACCGCCGCGTGCTCACGGAGTGGATGCAGGCCGGCGTCACCGTCGTCGACCCGGCGACCACCTGGGTGGACGTCGACGTCGAGCTCGCCCCCGACGTCACGCTCCTGCCCGGCACGCAGCTGCACGGCGCCACCAAGGTGGAGTCCGGCGCGACGATCGGCCCGGACACCACGCTGACCGACGTCGAGGTCGGCCCCGGCGCGACCGTCGTGCGCACGCACGGCTCGCTGTCCGTCATCGGGGAGGACGCGTCCGTCGGCCCGTTCGCCTACCTGCGCCCCGGCACCGAGCTGGGCACGAAGGGCAAGATCGGCACCTTCGTCGAGACGAAGAACGCGCAGATCGGCGAGGGCTCGAAGGTGCCGCACCTGTCGTACGTCGGCGACGCGACGATCGGCGAGCACACCAACATCGGCGCCGCGTCGGTCACGGTGAACTACGACGGCCAGAAGAAGCACCGCACCGTGATCGGCTCCTACGCGAAGACGGGCGCCGACAATATGTTCGTCGCGCCGGTGACCGTGGGCGACGGCGCGTACACGGCCGCGGGCTCCGTCATCGTCAAGGACGTGCCGGCGGGCGCGCTCGGCGTCGCCCGCGCCCAGCAGCGCAACGTCGACGACTGGGTGGAGCGCCGCTGGTCGGGCTCGCCGGCCGCCGAGGCGGCCGCCCGGGCCCGCGCCGAGGGCTCGGGCGGGCAGCTCGGTGCCCAGGCGCAGCGTCAGCTCGCCGCGCACAATGCCCTCACCGGCGCCATCCCGGTGGTGCCCCCCGCCGACAGTTCCGACCCGACCGAAGGAAGCACGCAGCGATGAACAACTTCATCCCCGGCACCGGTGAGCGCACGCTCGTCCTCGCCACCGGTCGGGCGCACCCGGAGCTCGCGGAGGCCGTGGCGAAGGAGCTCGGCATCGAGCTGCTGCCCGTGTCCGCGTACGACTTCGCGAACAGCGAGACCTACGTGCGGTTCAGCGAGTCGGTGCGCGGCTCGGACATCTTCCTGCTGCAGAGCCACACCGCCCCGGTGAACCAGTGGCTCATGGAGCAGCTGCTCATGGTCGACGCGGCGAAGCGCGGCTCCGCACGCTCGATCACCGCCGTGGCGCCGTTCTACGCGTACGCGCGCCAGGACAAGAAGAGCCGCGGCCGCGAGCCCATCTCGGCCCGCCTCGTCGCCGACATGCTCAGGACGGCGGGCGCGGACCGCATCCTCAGCATCGACCTGCACACGCCGCAGATCCAGGGCTTCTTCGACGGCCCGGTCGACCACCTGTGGGCCATGCCCGTCCTGGTCGACTACGTCCGCACCCGCGTGGACGTGTCCAACGCCGCCGTCGTCTCGCCCGACGCCGGCCGCATCCGCGTCGCCGAGCAGTGGGCCGCCAAGCTGGGCGGCTGCCCGCTGGCCTTCGTCCACAAGACGCGCGACGTCACCCGCCCCAACCAGGCCGTCGCCAACCGCGTGGTCGGCGAGGTCGAGGGGCGCGACTGCGTGCTCGTCGACGACCTCATCGACACCGGCGGCACGATCGCCGAGGCCGTCAAGGTGGTCATGGACGCGGGCGCCCGCTCCGTCACCGTGGCCGCCACGCACGGCGTGCTGTCCGACCCCGCCGCGCAGCGCCTGCAGGAGTGCGGCGCCGCCGAGGTCGTCGTCACCGACACGCTGCCGATCACGGCCGACAAGCGGTTCGAGAAGCTCACCGTGCTGTCCGTCGCCCCGCTCGTGGCCCGCGCCATCCGTGAGGTCTTCGACGACGGCTCGGTGACGAGCCTGTTCGACGGCAACGCCTGAGCGACGCCGGAGGCCCGGGACGCGCGCCGTCCCGGGCCGCGGCGTCCCCGAGGGAGGCACGGTGACATGACGGTGGACGTGACCGTGGTGGTCCCCACCTACAACGAGGGACCGAACGTCGCCGAGCTGGTCCGTCGTCTCGCCGCCGTGCTCGGCCCCGACGGCGAGGGGCGCCGCGTCGCGCCCGGCGGCGTCGAGATCCTGTTCGTCGACGACTCGAAGGACGACACCCCCGCCGTCATCGAGCGGGTCGCCGCCACCGCCGCGCTGCCCGTGCGCATGATCCACCGCGAGGTGCCCGACGGCGGGCTCTCGGGCGCCGTCGTCGCCGGCCTGCGCGCCGCGACCGGCGAGCGCGTCGTCGTGATGGACGGCGACCTGCAGCACCCGCCCGAGATGGTGCCCGTGCTGCTCACCACCGCGCGCGAGACCGGCGCCGACGTCGTCGTCGCCTCCCGGTACACCGGCCGCGGCGACGCCGGCGGCCTCGACGGGCGGTACCGCCGCTGGGTCTCCAAGGCGTCCGGGCTGCTGGCCCGGTCCATGTTCCCCGTCAAGCTGCGCGACGTCTCCGACCCGATGACCGGGTTCTTCGTCGTCCGCCCCGGTGCCGTCGACCTGACCGGGCTGCGCCCGCGCGGCTTCAAGATCCTGCTCGAGATCCTCGCCCGGCAGCGGCTCGTCGTGGTCGAGGAGCCGTTCGTCTTCGGGGAGCGGTTCGCGGGCCGGTCCAAGGCCACCGTCGCCAACGGGCTGCGGTACGTGCAGCAGCTCACCCTCCTGCGGTTCGGGCGGCTGTCCCCGTTCGCGCTGATCGGTGCGCTCGGCGCGGTGCTCAACCTCGCGATCCTCGCAGGGCTCCAGGGGCTCGGGGTGCACTACCTGCCCGCCGTCGTCTGGGCCAACGCCGTGACGATCGTCATCAACTTCCTGCTGCAGGAGCGGTTCGTCTTCGCCGACCTGCGCGACGGCGCGCACGGCTTCTGGGGCCGTTTCGTGCGGTCCTTCGCCTTCAACGGGACGGAGGCCGCGGTCCGCACGCTGCTGCTGTGGTGGATCGTCGAGCGCGCCGTGCCGCACCCCGAGCTGGTGCAGGCGGTGCTCATCCTCGTCGCGTTCGTCGTGCGGTTCGTCTTCCAGGCGCAGGTGGTCTACCGCCCCCGCAGCGCGTCGCGGGCCCGGGCTCGCACGGGCGAGCACGCCCAACCCTGAGCCCGGGCCTGACACGCCCTGCCCCGAGGGGGCTATACTCGTCCGGTTGCCTCGGCGAGGGACGTCTGACGGGCGCCGGTCACCCAGGTCGTACAGGTCACGCACCTGCGACCCGGCCGCCACCCTCAGCGCAGGATCCGTCGGATTTCCGTGATCGACTGGGCGGCTGTCGGTGCACCGCGTTCTGCGGGTGCTCCCACGGCGCGCTCTCGATCGCGTCCGTCACGTGTCCCACGCCGACGCAACCGCAGTTCGCGGGGACCACACCCTCGTGGACAGCCGACGGCTCCCTCTGGCCGTCGGCACGCACAGACATCCCAGGAGTGATCCACGTGTCCGACATCAAGCTCGCCGCCGAGGCCCGCACCGAGTTCGGCAAGGGCGCCGCCCGCCGCATCCGTCGCGAGAACAAGATCCCCGCCGTCCTGTACGGGCACGGCGCGGACCCGCTGCACATCACCCTCCCGGGCCACCAGACGATGCTGGCGATGCGTCACAGCAACGCCCTGTTCTCGATCGAGCTGGACGGCAAGACCGAGCTCGCCGTCGCCAAGGACGTGCAGCGCACGCCGGTGAACAGCACCATCGAGCACATCGACTTCCTGATCGTGCGCCGCGGCGAGAAGATCGCCGTCGACGTCACCGTGAACGTCGTGGGCGAGTCGGCCCCGGGCACCATCCACTTCGTCGAGGCCCAGACCCTGTCGGTCGAGGCCGAGGCCACCCACCTGCCCGAGTCGGTCGAGGTCTCCATCGAGGGCCTCGAGGCCGGCCAGCACGTCACCGCCGGCGAGGTCGAGCTGCCGAAGGGCGCCACGCTGCTCACCGACCCCGAGGCCGCCGTCGTCCAGATCGCCGAGCCGCGCGCCGAGGCCGCCGCCGAGGACGAGGAGGCCGAGGAGGGCGAGGCCGCCGAGGAGACCACCGAGGCCGCCGAGTCCACCGAGGGCTGACACCACCTCACGCCCAGGGCGCCCGGTACCGTTCGGTTCCGGGCGCCCTTCGCGCGTCCGCGCCCTGTGACGTGCGCACCCGCCGCCGAACCCTGGAGAGAGAACGCCGATGACCGAGACCCCCTGGCTGGTGGTCGGGCTGGGCAACCCCGGCCCGAAGTACGCGGGCAACCGGCACAACGTCGGGCAGATGGTG
Organism: Isoptericola sp. NPDC056134; assembly: GCF_042264825.1. NCBI lineage: Bacteria > Bacillati > Actinomycetota > Actinomycetes > Micrococcales > Promicromonosporaceae > Isoptericola > Isoptericola sp. NPDC056134. Next base: position 33,632 of record NZ_JBHJVM010000007.1, on the reverse strand, counting down.
CTCGACCTGCTCGCCGAGCGCACCGGCGCGCGCTTCTCGCGGCACGCCCGCGCCCAGGCGGCCGTCGCCGAGACGCGGCTCGGCGTCCTGCCCGGCGGGCGCCCCGGCCCCCGCGTGGTGCTGGCCAAGCCCACCACGTACATGAACACGTCCGGCGGGCCCGTCGCCGGGCTCGTGAAGTACTACGGCGTCGACCCGGCCCAGGTCGTCGTCGTGCACGACGAGGTCGACATCCCGTTCGACACCATCAAGCTCAAGTCCGGCGGCGGCGAGGGCGGGCACAACGGCCTGCGCGACATCACCAAGGCCCTCGGCACCAAGGACTACGTCCGCGTCCGCGTCGGCGTCGGCCGCCCCCCGGGGCGCATGGACACTGCCGACCACGTGCTCAAGGACTTCTCCGCCACCGAGCGCAAGGACCTGCCGATCCTCGTCGACGACGCCGCCGACGCCGTGGAGATGGTCTTCGCCGAGGGGCTCCTCGCCGCGCAGGGGAAGTTCCACACGAGGGTCTGACGCCGTGCGGATCCCGGCCTGACCGGGCTCTTCACCCGGGTGGAAAGGCCGCCACGGGGTCCTTTCCATGCCCCGGTCTCCTTACGCTCGACGGGCGGTCTCGACCGTCCGCACGAGGAGGAACCATGGGCCCGACGGTGGCACTGGCGCACGACTACCTGACGCAGCGCGGGGGCGCCGAGCGGGTGGCGCTGACGATGGCCCGGGCCTTCCCGTCGGCGCCGCTCTACACGACGCTGTACCACCCCGACGGGACGTTCCCCGAGTTCGCGGACGTGGACGTGCGCCCGTCGCGCCTGGACCGTGTCGGCGCGCTGCGGCGCCACCACCGCCTGGCGCTGCCGCTGCTCCGCGGTGCGGTCGAGAGCGAGCCCGTCGAGGCCGACGTGCTGCTCGCCAGCTCCAGCGGGTGGGCGCACCGCTACCGCGGCGCGCGGCGCACCGTCGTGTACTGCTACGCGCCCGCCCGCTGGCTCTACCAGCGCGACCGGTACCTCTCCGGGGCCTCGGGCCGGGCCTGGAAGGAGCGGTGGCGCACCGGCCTCGCCGGCGCCGCGCTCGACCTGCTCGGCCCCGGGCTGCGCGAGTCCGACGCGGCGGCCGCCGCCCGCGCCGACGTCTACCTGGCCGTCTCGACCGTCGCCCGGCGCGCCGTGCGCGAGGCCTACGGCATCGACGCCGAGGTCGTGGCGCCCCCGCCGGCGATGGAGCCGGAGGGCCCCGCGACCCCGATTCCGGGGATCGCCCCCGGCTACCTGCTCTGCGTGGCCCGGCTGCTGCCGTACAAGAACGTCGACGTCGTCGTCGCGGCCGCGCGGCGGCTCCGCCTGCCCCTCGTCGTCGTCGGGGACGGCCCCGACCGCGAGCGGCTCGAGCGTCTCGCGGACGAGCGGGTGCGGTTCGTCGGGAAGGTCGACGACGCCCAGCTGCGCTGGCTGTACGGCCACGCGTCGTTGCTGGTGGCCACGTCGTACGAGGACTACGGGCTCACGCCGCTGGAGGCGGCCGCGTTCGGCGTCCCGGCGGTGACGCTCGGCACGGGCGGGTACCTGGACACCGTGGTCGACGGCGTGACCGGGCTGTACGTGGACAGCCCGGACGCGGCGCCGGTCGCCGAGGGGATCGAGGCCGCGCTCGCCCGGTCCTGGGACCAGGAGGCCATCGGCGTGCACGTGAAGGGGTTCTCCAAGGACGCGTTCGTCGCCCGGCTGCAGGCCGTGGTGGCGCAGGAGGCCGTGGCGGCCGGGGTGCCGGGGACACAGGGGGAGGTAGGGGGCCGATGACCGTCCGGGAGTTCCTGCGGGTGATGTGGGAGGGCAAGTACCTCCTGATCGGGTCGGTCGTGCTCGCGCTGGCCGCCGCGTGGGTGTACGCCGACCGCAAGCCCGAGGTGTTCGAGGCGACCGCGACGGTCCAGATCAACGCCGTCGAGCTGGGCGACAGCACGTCGCCGGCGGCCACCACCACGAGCGTCGACACCGACCCTGGGCTCGTCGAGGCGCCCGGTGTGCTCCAGGTGGTCGCCAAGGGTGTGGCCGCGGGAACGGACCCGAAGGCGCTCGCCGCCCAGGTCTCGGGAGCGTTCGACGCCTCCACGCAGGTCATGGCGGTCACCACCACGGCGGGCGCCCCGGGCGACGCGGTCGGGCTGGCGAACGCGGTGGCGTCCGCCTACGTCGACAGCATGCCCGGGGTCATCGACGACCAGATCGCCGAGATCGACGCCCGCCGCGACGCGCTGCGCGGCCAGCTCGACGCGGTCGACAAGCAGGTGAAGGACAAGCCCAAGGACCCCCTGGCGGGCGCGGAGCGCTCCACCATCATCGACCAGTTCCAGACCCTGTCGGCCAGCAGGAGCACGCTCGAGTCGATCGTGACGCCCGCCCAGATCCTCACTCCCGCCACCGGCTCGTCCGCCGTGGTGGTGGGGCTGCCGCGGGCCAGCATCGTCCTCCTCGGCGCGCTCGCCGGGCTCGCGATCGGGGTCGGCCTCGCCCTCGCCCGACGGGCCCTCGACTCCCGGCTGCGTGGCCGTGCCGACGCCGCGGCCGCGGCCGGCGTACCGGTCCTCGCAGAGCTCTACGGGGTGACCCGGGCCGCCAAGTCGTACCGCCGCACCCCGGTGCTGCCGATCTCGAGCCGGGTCGCCTCCCCGTTCACCGAGTCGATCCGGGAGCTGCGCACCGCCCTGCACGTGGCGATGCAGGACCGCGAGCACGCCGTGGTCGTCGTGACGGCCACCGACCCGCACGCGCCGCGGCCGTTCATCGCCGCCAACCTCGCGGCGTCGTGGGCCATGAGCGGCCGAGCCACCGTCGCGGTGTCGGGCGACCTGCGTCGTCCGGACCTGGAGGACCTGCTGCCTCGCCCGAACGGTCCGGGCACCGATCCGGACGGGCTGCGTCCCACCCAGGTGCCCAACCTCCGCTTCCTCGCCCTCCACGACCCGACGATGGACCCCGCGGACTACCTCGCGACGGACCGGGTCCGTGCGACCGTGGAGGCGGCGCGGGACGCCGGCGAGGTGCTCGTCATCGACGCTCCGCCCGTGCTGGCGGCGGCGGACGCCACGATCCTCGGCGCCTACGCGGACTGCGTCGTCCTCGTCGCCACCGCCGGCCGGACCGCGCGGAGCGTCCTCGCCGAGGCGGCCGAGCGGCTGCGCATCAACGGCGTACCGCTCACCGGCGTCGCGCTGGCCGGGGTGAAGGGCGACAGCCGGATGGTCTACGCGTCGACCTACGGCGAGCCCGTCGAGTCGGACCCGTCCGACGCTCCGTCCGCTGCGGTGCCCGACCCGGCCGACGAGACGGCGGACCGCACCCCGAGCGGTCCGCAGGGCACGCCGGACCACGGTGCGCCCACCAGCTCGGACGACGACGCGGCCCCGGCCCCGGCGCGCGACGAGGCGAGCCCGGCGGGGGCCGTCACGCCGCCGACGCCGGTCCGTCCCCCGGCGTTCCCGCCCACGGGGGTCCGGGTCGCGACCGTGGCCGCCCCGCCGGCCGCGGAGCAGGAGCCGCCGACGCCGGCGCAGGTCGCGCCCACGATCGGTCGGCTGCTGCGGACCGCGCGCTCGTCGTGACCGTGCCCTCGGGCGGGGCCGAGCGGCCGCTCCGGGTCGTGGCCGTCGACCACACGGCGGCGCTGGGCGGCGGGGAGCTGGCCCTGCTCCGGCTGGCCGCGGAGCTCGACCCGAGCCGTGTCGAGCTCCGCGCGATCGTGCTGGACGAGGGCCCGCTCGTGGAGCGGCTGCGGGCAGCCGGAGTACGGACGGTGGTGGTCCGCGCCGGGGCGCGGTCGCGAGGCATGGACCGGCACGCGCTCGGCGGCTCCTGGCGCGCGGTGCTCGCGCTGGGCGAGACCCTCCGGCTCGGGGTCCGGGTGGCCGGCGTGCTCCGGCGGGCGGACGCCGACGTCGTGCACACCAACTCGCTGCGCGCCGACGTCGTGGGGCTCCTCGCGGCCCGGTGGTGTCGGCTCCCGGCGGTGTGGCACGTCCACGACCGGATCGCCGACGACTACCTCCCGACGCTCGCGGTCCGGCTCCTGCGCGCGCTGGCCCGCCGGGGCCCGCGCGCGGTCGTCGCGAACTCGGAGGCGACGGCCCGGACGCTCCCCGGGGTGCACGACCTCACCGTCGTCCACCCGGGCTACGCGCCCGACCAGGCGGTGCCGGCCTATGACGCGCGGGTGCCGCCGGAGCGCCCGGTGGTGGGCCTGGTCGGCCGCCTCAGCCCGACGAAGGGCCAGCTGGAGCTCGTGCGCGCCGCGCGGACCGTGCTCGACGACCACCCCGACGTGCGGTTCCGCCTGGTCGGAGGGGCGCTGTTCGGCGCGGAGGCCTACGCGGACGCCGTCGACGCGGAGATCGACCGGCTCGGGCTGCGCGGCGCGGTGGACGTGGTCGGGTTCAGCGACGACCCCGCCGGCGAGCTGGACCGGCTGTCGGTGTGCGTGCACGCCTCGCCGGTGCCGGAGCCGTTCGGTCAGGTGGTCGTGGAGGCGATGGTGCGCGGCGTCCCCGTGGTCGCGACGGACGCCGGGGGCGTGCCGGAGATCGTCCGGCCGGCAGGGGAGGAGCTGGGCGTGCTCGTGCCGCCCGGAGACCCGGATGCTCTCGCCGCGGGGCTCCTGGCGGTGCTGGACGACCCGGGGGCGGCCGACCGGCGCGCCCGGGCGGCCTACGACGACGCGACCCGGCGGTTCCCCGCCCGCGGGACCGCGGACGCCGTCACCGGGGTGTGGGAGCGGGTCGCCGGACGGCGTCGACGACGTCGGACATGAGGGCGACCTGGTGCGCCCAGGTGGGGATGGGCTCGAGGTCCGTGCCGGGTCGCCCCGCCGGCCCGCGCGTCGGCTCCGCGAGCGCGTCCCGGACAGCAGCGGCGAAGCCCTCCGGCGGGGTGACGGCGACCCGCGGGTCGGAGGTGTCCCGGAAGCCGGCGACGGGCGTCGAGACGACGGGGCGCCCCACGGCCCGGTACTCGTAGAGCTTGAGCGGGTCGAGGCTGTCCGTGAAGTCGTCGACGACGTGCGGGACGACGAGCGCGTCGGCGTGCTGGAGGTACGCCGGCACCGCGTCGAACGGTCGGGCACCGAGCACGACCACGCCCGCCCGGCGCAGCCGGTCGACGTCGGGCCGCTCCAGTGCGACCGGGCCCACCAGCACCAGGGAGCCCACACCCGCCAGAGCGCGGGCGGTGGCCTCGCACAGCCCGACGTCGAGCCGGTCGGAGTGCAGAGTACCGACGTAGACGGCCGTCGTTGCACCGTGCGGGAGGTCCGCCGGCCGGGCCGCGGGGCGCCGGTACCGCTCGACGTCCACGCCGTTGGTGACCAGCACGACCGACCGGGCGTCGGCCTTGCGGGACGCCAGGGTGGGGGAGCAGACGGTGACGGCCGCAGCGTGCTCCACCAGGTACCGGTCCGACTCGGCGACGCGACGTGACTCGGCCGGGCCGCGCGTGGCCGCCGTCCAGTCGTCGGTGACGTCGTACAGCGTGGGCCAGCCGCTGACGCGGGCGAGCGTGGCGCCGTACGGGTCGTTGACCCACAGCACCGGCCGCGCGAGCCCGAGGCGCCGGGCAGCCCGCAGGACGACGGCCGCGCGACGCTCGTCGCCGTGCGGCGCGACCCGCCGCGGCAGCAGCTTGGTCGGCTCGAGCAGCCACAGGCGGCGCGGGCCGACGCCCTCGACGTCCGGGGCGGGCCGCAGCCCTCGACCGGGCCGCGGCCAGGCGCCACGGGTCACTGCGTGCACAGGGTCGCTGACCGGCTCGACGAAGAGCACCCGGGCCGACGGGCGTTCGCGCAGGAGACCGGCGACGAGGTACTGGTTGCGCCGCCAGACGTCGTCCCACGGCTCGAGCGACATCACGACGAGGTCGGGGCCGGTGACGGTCTCGCGGTCCGGCGTCACGACAGCACCTGCCGGTACACGCGCTCGGTGGCGGCCGCCTGGCGTGCGACGGAGAACTCGGCCTGCTGCCGCGTCTGCAGGGCGGCGCCGTAGCGGTCGCGCCGACGGGGGTCGTCCGCGAGGGCGCGCAGCCGCCGCCCCGCGTCGTCGACGTCCCCGGTGGCGTACAGGCCGGGGCCGCCGGCGGGGCCGAGAGACTCGACGTGCCCGCCGGAGCCGTCGGCCACGACCGGGACGCCGCTCGCCATGGCCTCGAGCACGCTCAGCCCGAAGCCGTCGCCGGGGGTCGGGGCGAGGAAGAGCCCCGCGTCGGCCAGGAGCGCGGGCACGTCGTCGCGGTGGCCGAGGAGATCGACGGCCCCGTCAAGCCCGAGCTCGCTCACGAGCTCCTTGGTCACCACCTCGAGCGAGCCCGAGCCGGCGACCCGCAAGCGCCAGCCGCGGTCGGCGAGCCCCGACGCCGCGAACGCCCGGACACCGGAGTCGACCCGTTTCTCCGGCTCGAGCCGGGACGCGATCAGCACCACGGGCGACCGGAGCGCGGCGCCGCGCGAGTGCGGCCGCTCCTCGAGGCCTGCGACCACCACCCGGCTCGGGCCGTCGATGCGGTCCTGCACGAAGGCGCTGATCGCGATCTGGGCGGCGACGGTGCGACGGATCACCGGCGCGGCGACGCGGCCGGCGGCGCTGCGCCCCCGGACCAGGGCGAAGTGCCGCGTCACGACCAGCGGCACGCGGTGCAGGAGCACCCGGGGGACGAGGCACGCCGCGATCTCGCCCGCCGTCATGTGGGCGTGGACGACGTCCGGCTGTGGCCCACGCACGAGCGAGCGGCGCGCCCGCGCGACCGTCGAACCCGGCCTGAGCTCGACGTCGTCGCCGACGACGGCGCGCATCGGCTCCTCCGCACCGCCCACCACCGCGACGTCATGGCCTGCCCGCGCCTGCTCTCGGGCGAGGCGCGCGACGTGGGCCTCGACCCCGGCGTACGCGTCCGTCACGACGACGTGGGTGATCCTCATGAGCGGCCACCGGGGAGCAGGAGCTCCTCGCCCTGCGCCGGGACCGGTGGCTCCACCGGGGTCAGGGTGGCTCGCGCCGCGCGCCGACGGACGCGCGCCGGCCGGTCGTCGAGGAGGGGCGCGCCAGGCGCCTTCGCGAACCCTTCGGCGCCGAGGCAGACCCCCACGAGCAGGAAGGGCAGGGACACGATGATCGCGACCCAGAACTGGTCGAACTGGCTCGCCACGAGGCGCGACGCGAGCAGGGCGACGGCGAGCGTCCCGAACCGGCGGTCCATCCGCCACGCGACCACCAGCGTGCCCAGCATGAGGACCGCGAACCCGGCGAGGCCGACGATCCCGACCGAGGACAGCACCTCCGCGACGGCGTTGGGCGGTTGGAACCCGAGCTCGGGCCCCACGGTCCACCAGCGCAGCCCGGCGCCGAACCACAGGTGCTCCCGCCAGACGTCGAACCCGCCCTCGATGCCCACGGCGCGGAACGCCGTGGAGTTGAACGGGTCGTCGCCGGAGAGGTCGTCCTGCACCCGGCTCGCGACGAAGATGGCGGCGGGGGCCATGGTGAGCAGCATGAGGATCGGGGTCTGTCGGCGTCCGCGGCCGGCACGCAGCGCGAGGACGATGAGGCCGACGCCCAGGCCGACGATCGCCTGGCGTGACTGCACGGCCATGAGCGCGAGCACCAGCAGGTAGAAGGCCGGGACCCGGAACCAGGCCGGCCACCGCAGCCACGACTGGCGCACGAAGACGAGCAGGGCGACCGAGGCGAAGATCGGACCCGCGAGGTTCTTGTGCAGCTCGAACGGCCAGCTCGGGTAGACCGGCGACACGTCGCCCTGCGCGAGCTGCACGGCCGCGGTCGCACAGGCGTCGAGCGCGATCGCGAGCACGAACACGGTCAGGAGCGTCAGTCCGAGCGTCGCGTGCCCGGACCGGCCCACCGCCCAGCCCACGACCAGCGCCCCACCCACCAGCAGCCACGCGTGGAACCACTCGATCGAGTTCTGGGCGAAGGGGGTGGCGACGACGGCGAAGAGCGTCGCGAGCTGGTACACCGCCGACAGCCAGAGCATGGACCGCAGCGCAGGCGTGAACGGGCGCGGCGAGAAGAGGACGGCGACCCAGAACGTCGCGAACAGGGTCACGTCGCCCAGCGACATGTTCAGGGCGTCCCCGCCCACCCGCTCGGCCACGACGAACGTGGGCATCGCGATCACGGGGACCAGCGAGGGGTCGTAGAGCATCACGCAGGCCAGCACCGCGACGGACGTCACGGCCACCCCGAGGGTGAGGTCGTGGGCGAGCACGTAGGTCGCCGCGAGGACGACGACGCCGAGGACCGCCGCCCACGTCGCGACGCGCGTCGTCGACCGCAGGCTCGACGCGATGCCCGTCTGCGTGCCCGTCCGCGGCCCCCCGCCCGTCCGAAGGCGCAGGTGGTGGGCGCCGGGCCCGCCGGCGCTCACGACGGCACCGCTTCGCGGTCCTCCAGCGACGCGGGCCCGCCGAGGTACGCGCGCAGACGCCGCTGGGCGTGCTCCCGGCGAGGCCCGCGGAGCGCGGCGGAGCGCAGCACCGCGCCCGCGACGAGACCGGCACGGGCGGCGGTCCAGCCGGCCGCACCGTAGTGCTTGCGCAGGTAGCGCTCCTGCGACGCGTGGAAGTGCAGCTCGCGGACCCGGACGTCACCACCCGTGCCCGCGCCCTCGTGCACGACCTCGGTGGTGGGCACGAGGGCGTGCCGCCAGCCCTGCCGGTCGGCCCGGTACGCCCAGTCGGTCTCCTCGGCGTAGAGGAAGAACCGCTCGTCGAGCCCGCCGACGCCGCGCAGCGCGGCCGCGCGGATCAGCAGCGCGGAGCCGATGACGAAGGTGCGCTCGCGCGGCAGCCGGAGCCGGCCGAGACCGGCGGCCTCCAGCCATGCCCGCGCCGGAGAGGGGAACGGCCAGACGACGCGTCCCGGCCGGCCCGCACCGTCGACCTGCGCGGGGCCGACGCTCGCCAGCCCGGGGTCCCCGTGCAGGGCCTCGTGGAGCGTGGCGACGGTCTCGGGCCCGACGACGGCGTCGGGGTTGAGGAGGAACACGTCCGCTCCGGGGTCCTGCCGGTGCGCGAGCGCCACGTTGACGGCCGCCGCGAACCCGAGGTTGCGCCCGGGGTCGTGGTAGGCGGCGCCGAAGACCTGGGCGAGCGCGCGGTGCCGCGGGTCGGACGAGTTGTCGACCACGGTGATCGGGAAGGCTCCCGCCAGAGGCTCGAGCGCGGAGCGCAGCAGGTCGGGGTGGCCGTAGGCGACGACCACCACCTCGACACGGGGGGACGGTCGACGTGCTGCGCCGTCGTGCGCGGCGGAACCGTGGTCGCGTGCCGGCGCGCCGAGGGCCGCCTCGTAGACCGCGCGGTACCGACGGGCGACCTCGGGCCACGAGCACTCGCGTGCACGGTCGAGCCCGGCCAGGCGCAGCGTGCGCGCGGTCCGCGGGTGGGTCGCCTGCCGGATGCCGTCCAGCAGGGCCTCGGGTTCGTCCGGTGCCACGAGGACACCGGCGCCGGCGACGAGGTCCGGCACGGAGCCGACACGGGTCGCCACGACCGGGGTGCCGCACGCCATCGCCTCGACCACCACGCGGCCGAACTGCTCGGCCAGGCCCGGGGCGTGCCTCGACGGCACGACCAGGACGTCCAGCCCGCGGTAGAAGGCGGGGAGGTCGTCGGTGTCGAGCGGGCCGAGGAAGTCGACACGGTCGCCCAACCGGGCGGCGACCCGCCGCAGCCGCGCCTCCTCCGGACCGGCGCCCGCCACCACGAGGTCCAGCGCCTCGTCCCGGGCGACAGCCGCGAGGAGCACGTCCACCCCCTTCTGGGCGGTGAGGCGCCCGGCGTACCCGACGCGCACCCGTCCCGGCGTGCGCGGCCCGGCCGGCTGCGTCCCCAGCTCCGCGTCGTCGGCGGGAGAGAACACGGTCGTGTCGAGCCCGAGCGGGATCCGCTCGACCAGTCCCCGGGCGCCCTTGTAGCGCACGATGCGGGCGGCGTCGTGGTTGCAGGTGACGACGGCCGCGGCGCCGCGCAGCGCGGCCGCCTCGAGCGCCCGGAACGGCCACGGGTACCGCTTGAGGAGGTTCTGCGCGGAGTAGAGGAGGTAGGGCGCGGGGCGGGAGCGGCGCCCGCGCGCCGCGTCCACGAGCCGTCGCGCGGCGCGGACGCCCAGGATCTCCGCGGTCGCGAGCGCCACGGGCTCCTCGTGGATGTCGAGGACGTCCCACCGCTCGCCGAGCACCCGCCACAGGGCCCGCGGGTCGTAGAGGAACAGGGCGGGGTGCCGGCCGAACGTGCGCGCGGTCTCGAGCTCCTCGTCCGGCGAGGGCGCGGGGCGCACGTCGCGGCCGCCCTCGTCCCAGACGGCGGCCGTGACGACGCGGACGTGGTCGCCGCGCCGGCGCAGCTCGGCCTCGCGGCCGCGCCAGGCGTCGACCACCGCGCTGTGGGAGATGCGCAGGACCTTCATGGCTCCCGATCCTCGCCGCCGGGGTGCGGGCGCGGAACGTCCCGGGGGCGGAATCACCCGGGTGACGAGGCTTTTCACCCCGGGCAACCCTCACGGTGGGAGGAGGTCGCTGGTTAGCGTCGAGGCGGCGGTGAAGCCACCGGCTCGCGGGACTCCCTGCCCGCGGGACCGGCCGGACGACGACGGGGGACGGACCATGCGAGTGCTCGTCGATGGTGACCGCGGATACGTGGGTGCGGTGCTGGTGCCGTTCCTGCAGGCGGCGGGCCACGAGGTGGTCGGCCTCGACGCCGGCTGGTACGACGGCTGCGACTTCGGCCCTCCGGTGACGGGGTACGAGCAGCGCACCGGCGACGTCCGGGACGCGCGGCCCGAGGACCTCGCCGGCTTCGACGCGGTGGTGCACCTGGCGGCCATCTCCAACGACCCGCTCGGGCACCTCAACCCGCAGGCCACGTTCTCCGTCAACACGGACGGCGCCGTGCGGATGGCGCGGGCGGCCAAGGCGGCCGGGGTGGCGCGGTTCCTGTTCTCGTCGTCGTGCTCCCTGTACGGGGCGGCGGGCGACGAGCCCGTCGACGAGGGCGCCGAGTTCCACCCCGTCACCCCGTACGGGGAGTCGAAGATCCAGGCCGAGCGCGGTCTCTCCGCGCTCGCCGACGACGACTTCTCGCCCACGTTCCTGCGCAACGCGACCGCGTACGGCTCGTCACCGCGGCTGCGGGCCGACATCGTGGTCAACAACCTCACCGGCACCGCGTACACGCGCGGCGAGGTGCGGCTGCAGTCGGACGGCTCGCCGTGGCGGCCCCTCGTGCACGTCGAGGACATCGCGCGGGCGTTCCTCGCCGGGCTCGAGGCTCCCCGCGAGGTGGTGCACGACCGGGCGTTCAACGTGGGCCGCGACGAGGACGTCGTCCAGATCCGCACCGTCGCCGAGCAGGTCAGCGAGGTCACCGGCGCCCCCGTGACCTTTGCCGCGGGGGCGGGAGCCGACACCCGCAACTACCGGGTCGACTTCACGCGCATCCGCACCGAGCTCCCGGCCGCCGCGCCCCGCTGGACGGTGCGCGACGGGATCCGGCAGATCTGGCAGGACGTCCACCGGTTCGGCCTCACCGCCGCCGACTTCGAGGGCCCGCGCTTCGTGCGCCTGCACCGCGTGAGCGAGCTCGCCGCCAGCGGCGCTCTCGACCTGGAGAACCTGCGCACCACGGCGGTGCCGGCATGACCGCCGTGTCGGCGGCGCGGCACGCCGCCGGCGCGCCCGAGGGGTCCGCGGTGCCCGCGCCGTCGTGCCGGCTGTGCGGCGCACCCCTGACCCGTACCTTCGTGGACCTCGGGATGTCGCCGCCGTGCGAGACCTACCCCACCGCCGAGCAGGTCGACGGCCCGGAGGTCTTCTACCCGCTGCACGTGCGGGTGTGCGAGCAGTGCCTGCTGGTGCAGCTGCCCGCCTACGTGCCGGCGGAGGACATCTTCGACGACTACGCCTACTTCTCGTCCTACTCCGCGTCGTGGGTGGAGCACGCGCGGCGGTACGTCGACGACGCGGTGGACAGGCTCGGGCTCGCCCCCGAGCGGTCGTTCGTCGTCGAGGTCGCGAGCAACGACGGCTACCTGCTGCAGCACGTCGTCGACCGGGGGATCCGCTGCCTCGGCGTCGAGCCGTCGGGCAACGTGGCCGCGGCCGCGGTCGAGCGGGGCGTGCCCACGGTGGTGGAGTTCCTGGGCGAGGAGACGGGCCGGCGCGTGCGCGCCGAGCACGGCCCTGCCGACCTCGTCGTGGCCAACAACGTCTTCGCGCACGTGCCGGACATCGTCGACTTCTCGCGCGGGCTGCGGCAGCTCGTCGCCGACGACGGGCGGGTGTCGATCGAGATCCCGCACCTGCTGCGCCTCGTCGAGGGCAACGAGTACGACACGATCTACCACGAGCACTACAGCTACCTGTCGCTGCTCACGACGCAGCGGGTGCTGGCCGCCGCCGGGCTCACCGTGGTGGACGTGGACGAGCTGCCCAGCCACGGCGGCTCGCTGCGCACGTGGTCCGTGCCGACGCCCGACGGCGCACCAGCCGGCGGTGGGCCCGCGCCGTCCGCCGCCGTGGCGCGCGTGCTCGCCGCAGAGGCCGCCGCCGGCCTGCACACCGTGGAAGGTCACGCCGGCTTCGCCGAGCAGGTCGCCGCCGTGCGCGACGACGTGCTGCGCTTCCTGCTCACCGCCCGCCGCGAGGGCAGGCGCGTGGTGGCGTACGGGGCGCCCGGCAAGGGGAACACGCTGCTCAACCACTGCGGCGTACGCCCCGACCTGATCGAGTTCGCCGTCGACCGCAACCCGTACAAGCACGGCCGGTTCACGCCGGGCATGCACCTCCCCATCCACGCGCCCGAGGCGCTCGACGCGGCCCGGCCCGACTACGTCGTCGTCATGCCGTGGAACCTGCGGCGGGAGATCTCGGCCCAGCTCGCGCACGTCGCCGACTGGGGAGGCCGGCTGGTGACGTTCCTGCCGCGCCTCGAGGTCTTCGAGCCGGGCACGTGAGCGCCGTCGTGCCGGGCTGGCGCTGCCGGTGGTGCCAGTCGGACCGCGCCACCGTGGTGCTCGACCTGGGCTCCCAGCCTGCCGCCGACCTGTTCCCCGAGCCGGAGGCACCCGCTCCTGACCCCGTGCACCCGTTGCGCATGGTGATGTGCGACCGGTGCCGACTGGCCCAGCTCGAGGAGGACCCGACAGGTCCCGAGGAGCCGCTCGGAGTGGAGCCTGCCGCACTCGTCGCGCAGGCGCGGGCGGGAGTGGCCGACCTCGTCGGGGGCGGGCTGCTGGGCCCCGGCACGTGGGTGGGGGAGATGCGCTCCCCGCACGGGGGCTCCTGGCTGGCGCGGGTGCAGGAGATCGTGCCGGACGCCGTGCTGCTCGACGGCCCCGGCACGGTGCCCGGGCTCGCCGCGGACCTCGTCGTCGACTCGCTCGGGATCATGCACGAGGCGGACCAGCGCGCGGCCTGGGACCTGCGGCTCGACTCCCTCGCCCCCGACGGCGTCCTCGCGCTGCACGTGCACCCGCTGTCCGTGATCCTGCGCGACGGCACCTGGAACGCGCTGCGGCACGGGCACTTCGCGTACTACTCGCTCACGGTGCTCGTGGAGATGGCGCGCAGCACTGGGCTCGTCCCGGTCGGGCTGTGGCGCTATCCGCTGTACGGCGGGACGCGGCTGCTCGCGCTGGCGCGGGAGGGCTCGCAGCCCGCCGGTCGGCACGCCCGCGCCGCGGGCGACCTCGTCGCCACCGAGCTGGCGGCCGAGGCCGCGGCGGGGATCACGGAGCCGGCGGCCGTGGCGGCGCTCCAACGGCAGGTGGCCGCGTCGGCCGCGGCCCTCCGCGACTGGCTCGACGCGAGCGAGGGGAAGGTGGTCGCCTACGGCGCCGCGTCGCGCGCGGTCGCGTTGTTCGCGCTCGCCGGCGTCACCGCGGACGACGTCCTCGCCGTGGTGGACGCGTCGCCCGCGAAGCGGGGCAGGTCCATGCCGGGCGGCCCCGGGCCGCGGGTGCCCGTGCTCGGGCCCGACATCCTTGCCGAGATCCGCCCCGACAAGGTGCTGCTGCTCGTGCCCGACCTCCTCGACGAGGTGCGGTTCGCGCACCCCGAGGTGGAGGCGCTCGGGGGTCGCTGGGTGATCGCCGAGCCCGAGCCCGTCGAGGTCGAGCCGCTCAGCCGGGACCGCGGCGGTCAGCGATGAGCGGGACGCCCGGCGCCTGAGCCGCCGAGCGACCGTGGCGGTCGGTGAAGTGCCACGTGCCGCCGTCGCGACGCATGGTGATGCCGAGCGCGTCGACGCGGTCGTGATGGTGCCAGCACAGCAGGGCGGAGTTGTCGACGGACGTGCTGCCGCCGTCCGCCCAGTGGGCCACGGCGTGGTGGACCTCGCAGCGTGCAGGTGGCTCGTCGCAGCCGGGCCAGGTGCACCGCCGGTCCCGGGCGACGACGGCGCGTCGCAGCTGGCCGGTGACGGTGCGCCGGGCACGCCCGACGTCGAGCACCTGCGACTCCGGGCCGAGGACCACCCGTGTCACCTCGCTGTCGCACACGATGCGGCGGAGGAGGGACGGGGGCAGCGGGCCGCGGCCGTCCACGAACTCGGCGGGGTCGACTCCCAGCGACTCGGCCCATCCCGCGACGGGAGGGCCGAGCTCGGTGGCGCGACCGTGACCGGCAGCGAGCAGGCGACGGAGTTCGGTCAGGGAGATGGTGACGGTCAGGTGCGGGCGCACGGCGGAGCCCGACCCCACGGTCCCGGAGTCGAGGGCGACGCGTGCGAGGTCGGCGAGCGCCTGGGCGCGTCGCTGCGCGGGCGTGCGGGTCTCCCCGGCGGCGGGCCGGCCGGCGACGGCGTCGAGGGCGGCGCGCAGCGCCTGGCCGTGCTCCTCGGTGAGGAACCCGGCGAGGTGGTAGCCGTCCCACGTGGGCGACAGGTCGACGAACTCTTTCTCGCGGGCGTGCGCGTAGCCCTGCTCGTCCGACTCCGGGTCCGTCACGTACGCGAACCGCTTGACGAGCCGGCGGAACTGCGCGGGCGTGTACCAGGAGCCGGTGGCGAGCAGGTGCTCCTCGCCGGTCGGCGCGGCGAGGCCGGCGTCCGGCGCTTCCGGGTTCTCGTCGTCCGTCGTCCCGCTGTCCGTCGTGCGGTTCATCTCGCTCGCGGTCGGCGCGGGAGCGAGGAGCGCGTCTCGGCGGGCCTCGGAGGTCGGGGCGACGTCGACGATGGCGCGCAGGTGGTCGGCGCCGAGCCGGCCGGCGAGCGCGGCGGCACCGGTCGCCGGGAGGACGTCGCGCAGGGCGTGGGCCGTGCGGACGTCGCGGCGCGCGGTGGGCAGCCCGACGTTCTCGGCACGGGCGAGCCAGTGCGCGAAGGTGCGCGACCCGTCGAGCGACCACCGGCCGTCCGCCTCCAGCGCGGGCAGCACCCGCCACCGCGCGGCGTCCACCCGGGAGCCGACTCTCCGGAGCCGGGCCGACGCCTGCTCGAGGACGTCCCGGCCGACGTCGTGCAGGCCGATCTCCTCGACGGCCCCCGCGAGCGCGGCGACCCCGCCCTCGAGGGCGGCCAGGGCGTCGAGCAGCCGTGACACCGTGCCGGTCGCCGGGTCCGGGCCGGTGGGCGGCACGGGTGCAGGGGCAGTGGTGGCGGGCATCGTCCCTCCTCGGTCGGCGCGCCATGACACGAAGGACGCTATCGAACGCATGTTCGATCGATCAGGGAGTCGACGAGATCTGTGGAGAAGCAGCTCGTCCCCAGGGGGAACGGCAGGCTCGACGCGGCGCGACGCCGTCGGCCGCCCTGGGACGACCTCGTCGGCGTCGGGCTACAGCACGTCCGCGCCGGGCCCCGACGCCGCCCCGCCGAGCTGCTGGACGAGCGCCACCCACGGCCCCGCGGCGGCGTCGCGGTCGCTGACGAGCGAGACGGGCAGCGGCCACCGCACCCCGAGGTCGGGGTCGAGGTGGTGCACCGCGACGTCCTCGGACGGGTCGTGCTCCGCGTCGATGCGGTAGCAGACGTCCGCGGTGTCGGTGAGCGTCTGGTGTCCGTGCAGGCAGCCGCGCGGCACGTACAGGACGTGGAAGTCGACGTCGTCGAGCCGGAACGCCTCCCAGCGCCCGAACGTCGGGGAGCCCGGGCGGGCGTCGACGACGACGTCGTGCACGGCACCGTGCGCCACCCGCACCAGCTTGGCCTCGCCGCCGCCCACCCGACCGTGCAGCCCCCGCACGACGCCGCGCCGCGAGCGGGACTGGCTGTCCTGCACGAACGCCGCCGGGTCGAGGCCCGCGTGCGCCGCGGTGGCGGTGTCGAACGTGCGCGTGAACAGCCCGCGCTCGTCCCGGTGCGGGGTGGGGGCGAGGATCAGCACGCCGTCGAGGGTCGTGGGCAGCACCTGCATGCTCCACACGGTACGGAGAGGGTCCGGGGAGCGGTCGGGTGAAGTCGGTGCGGGCGCCGGATGAAAAGCCCTGCGGGCCCTTCATCCGTGCCGTGCCGCGCCGCAGACTGGCGGCGGGACCGGCCCCCTGCCGGCCCCACC
The DNA here is from genome assembly GCF_042264825.1 of Isoptericola sp. NPDC056134. Classification (NCBI taxonomy): domain Bacteria; kingdom Bacillati; phylum Actinomycetota; class Actinomycetes; order Micrococcales; family Promicromonosporaceae; genus Isoptericola; species Isoptericola sp. NPDC056134. Next base: position 17,080 of record NZ_JBHJVM010000007.1, on the reverse strand, counting down.
AGACTTCACGACCCACCTCCCGACCGCACCCGGGGGCACCATGACGCAGCTGACGCAGCACGCGACGCATCCCGACCCGTCGCAGCCCGCGGACCCCGCCCGGTCCTTCGACCGGTCGACGGCCGCGCAGGCCCGGCTGCACCGTCTCGTGCCCGGGGGCGCGCACACGTACGCGCGCGGCGCGGACCAGTACCCGGAGCGCATGGCCCCTGTGCTGGCGCGGGGCGCGGGCGCCCACGTGTGGGACGTGGACGGCAACGAGTACGTCGAGTACGGGATGGGCCTGCGCAGCGTCACGCTCGGCCACGGCTTCCGGCCCGTGGTGGACGCCGTGACGTCGGCGATCGCGGACGGCGTGAGCTTCTCCCGGCCCAGCCGGTGGGAGCTGGAGGCGGCCGAGGCGTTCTGCGCGCAGGTGCCGGGCGCCGACATGGTGAAGTTCGCGAAGAACGGCTCCGACGTCACCACCGCGGCGGTGCGGCTGGCCCGCGCCGCGACAGGCCGCGACCTGGTCGCCGTCTGCGCCGACCACCCGTTCTTCTCCACCGACGACTGGTTCATCGGCACCACGCCGATGGACGCCGGGATCCCGCGGGCGATCGGCGACCTCACGGTCCGGTTCCCGTACGGCGACCTGGCCGCCGTCCAGGAGCTGCTCGCCCGGCACGAGGGCCGTGTCGCCGCCCTCGTGCTCGAGGCCGCGACCGCGCACGCGAGCCCCCCGCCCGGCTACCTCGAGGGGCTGCGCGCCCTGTGCGACAGCACGGGGACGGTGCTCGTGTTCGACGAGATCATCACCGGGATGCGGTGGTCCGCCGGAGGCGCCCAGACCGTGTACGGCGTCGTGCCGGACCTGTCGACGTGGGGCAAGGCGCTGGGCAACGGGTTCGCCGTCTCGGCGCTCGCGGGCCGGCGCGAGCTCATGGAGCTCGGCGGCCTGGCGACGGACGCACGGCGGGTCTTCCTGCTCTCGACGACGCACGGCGCGGAGACGGCCGGGCTCGCGGCGTGGCTGGCGGTGCACCGCGAGTACGCCGCGCGCGACGTGCCCGGCGCGATGGCCGCCCAGGGTGAGCGGCTGCGTGCCGGGGTGCAGCAGGTGGTCGACTCCGCCGGTCTGACGGGCTCGGTGACGGTGTCCGGGCACCCGGCGTGCCTGGTCTTCGGCACCCGCGACCACGACGGCGCGCCCTCGCAGGCGTACCGCACCCTGTTCCTCGCCGAGCTGCTGCGCCGCGGCGTGCTGGCGCAGTCGTTCGTGATCTCCGCCGCGCACACCGACGCGGACGTCGACCGGACGGTCGAGGCCGTCGCCGGGGCGCTGCCCGTCTACGCCGCCGCTCTGGACGCGGGCGGCACCGACGGCTTCCTCGTCGGCCGGCCCGTCGCCCCCGCGCTGCGGGAGCGGGCCGCGCCGCGCCGTGTCCGTCACACGCCCGACGACGGGCAGGCCCTGGGAGGGACGTCATGAAGGTCGTGCTGTTCTGCGGCGGGCTGGGGATGCGGATGCGGTCCGGCCCCGACTCGCTGCCCAAGCCGATGATGCCGATCGGGTCGCGGCCCGTCCTGTGGCACATCATGAAGTACTACGCGCACTACGGGCACACGGAGTTCGTGCTCGCGCTGGGGCACGGCGCGAACGCCGTGAAGGACTACTTCCTCCACTACTCCGAGACGCACTCCAACGACTTCGTCCTCACCAAGGGCGGCGAGCACGTCGAGCTGCTCAGCAGCGACATCAGCGAGTGGCGCATCACGTTCGTCGACACGGGGATCGACACGGCGATCGGCGAGCGGCTGCGGCGCGTGCGCCGGTTCCTCGACGACGACGAGGTGTTCCTCGCCAACTACGGCGACGTGCTCACGGACGCGCCGATGGACCGGATCGTCGACGACTTCCTCGCCACGGACGCCGTCGGGTCGCTCATGGCGGTGGCCCCGCAGGACTCGTTCCACGTGGTGCGCTACGACCCCGACGGCACGATGCGCGACCTGGAGCCCGTGGCCGACATGAGCATGTGCATCAACGGCGGGTACTTCGTGCTGCGGCAGGGCATCTTCGACTACCTGGGCGAGGGCGAGGACCTCGTCATGGACGCCTGCGTGCGCGCCGCTCGCGCCGGCCGGTTCCGCGTGCACCCGCACACCGGGTTCTGGGCGCCGATGGACACGCTCAAGGAGCGGTCCGCGCTGGAGGAGATGAACCGCGTGGGCGACCGGCCGTGGGCGGTGTGGGACAGCGGCGCGCGCCCCGTGCCGCGGCGCGTGCCCGAGGTCGAGGTCGGCGAGGTCGTGGGTCCGGCTCGTGCCGGCGCGTGAGGTCCCGGTGCACGAGGTCCCGGTGGGCGAGGTGAAGGTGCACGTCGGGCTGCTGGGCGAGTTCGGGGTCCACAACTTCGGGAACGAGGCCTCGCTCGCCGCGATGCTGGGCGTGCTGCGGGCCGACGACCGGGTGGTCCCGGTGGTGGTGGCCGACCGGTGCGAGGCGGTGACGGCGGAGCACGGCGTGGCGGCCGTGCCCCTGCACCATCCCGGTGCCCGCCGCGGGGGAGCGGGCGGCCTGCTCGGCAAGCTGGCCGACGCGCGGCGCGCGTGGCGCACGGTCGGCGACCTGGACGCCGTGGTCGTGCCCGGCACCGGGATCTTCGAGGGGCTGGCGATCGCCCCCGGGGGGATCCCGCTCACCCTCTTCTGGTACGCGTTCGCCGCCCGCCTCCGAGGGCGGCCCTTCCTCGCCCTGTCGGTCGGGGTCGACGCCGCCTTCCACCCCGTGACGGCGCGACTGTTCCGCTGGACGCTCTCCGCCGCGACCCTCGTGACGGTGCGCGACGACGGGTCGGCGCGCGCCGCGCGCCGGCTCGGGGTGCGACGCCCCCTCGACGTGGTGCCCGATCTCGTCCTCGGGCTCCCGGCGCCCGCCGCCCCTCGCCGTGAGCGGCCGCGGGTCGTCGTGGGAGTCATCGACTACCGGGGCCTCGGGACGGCGGAGGGGGAGGCGGACCGCGCCGCCTACGTCGCGCGGATGGTGCGGGTCGTCCAGCGGGTGGCGGCGTCCGGCGCCGACGTCGTCGTGCTCGGCGGCGCGCTGCCGGACGCGCCGACCGCCCGCGAGGTCGCGGCCCGTGCGGCGTCGGCCGGCCCAGGCCGGGTCGAGGCCGTGGAGGCGGGGTCGTTGGCCGACGTGGCGCGGGAGACGGCCGGGTCACGGGTCGTCGCGGCGGCCCGGTACCACCATCTGGTGACGGCGCTGCGGCTGGGGGTCCCGGCCGTCTCGCTCGGCTACGGCGCGAAGCAGGGACGGCTGCTCGAGCAGTTCGGCCAGGGGGAGCAGGTGCACACGGTCGACGGCTTCGACCCGGACGAGGTGGCGGACCAGGTGCTCGCCCTGCTGCGGGAGCCCGCGCAAGACACGCGGCCGGTGCTCGCGGACGCGGCCCGACGGCTGGCGGCTCAGGAGGAGCGGCTCCGCGACGTCCTCGCCTCGACGGTCCCCGGGGCCGCCGCCAGCAGCTCGCACGAGAGGTCGGGGGCCGCCCGATGATCGGCCTCGCGCTCCCCGACGGCCCGCTGCGGGTGGTGTGCCTCGCCGCGCACCCGGACGACGTCGAGATCGCCTGCGGCGGCACGCTGCTGGCGCTCGCGGCGCGGGGTGGTGTCGAGGCGGCGTACCTCACGCTCACCGGCGACCCGTCCCGCCAGGACGAGGCGCGCACCGCCGCGGAGGCCTTCCTCCCCGGCGCGACGAGCGTGTTCGGCGGGCTTCCGGACGGGCGCCTGCCGGACCGGTGGGGAGAGGCGCGGGCCGCCCTGCACGAGCACGCCGAGCGGGTCCCGGCACCGGACCTGGTGCTGGCGCCGCGGCCCGACGACGCGCACCAGGACCACCGGCTGGTGGGGACGATGGCTCCGACGGTCTGGCGGGACGCCGTCGTGCTGCACTACGAGATCCCCAAGTGGGACGGCGACATGGGGCGCCCGTCGACCTACGTGCCGGTCCCCGACGCGCTGGCGCGGCGCAAGGTCGAGCTGCTCGACGCCTGCTACGCCTCCCAGAAGGCTCATGACTGGTGGGACCACGAGGTGTTCCTCGGGCTCCTGCGCCTGCGCGGGATGGAGTGCCGCAGCCGCTACGCCGAGGCGTACACCGTGACCAAGAGCGTGCTGTCGCTCGGCCGGGGGACACCGTGACGCGGGGCGCGCCGGCCCCCGTGCTGTCCTTCGGGCTGCCGGTGTACAACGGCGAGCGGTTCCTGGAGGGAGCCCTCCGGTCCCTGCTCGCGCAGGACCTGGAGGACCTCGAGGTCGTCGTCTCCGACAACGGCTCGACCGACGGCACCCAGGAGATCTGCCGTGCCGTCGCCGCGGCGGACCCCCGCGTGCGGTACCTCCGCGCGGAGGCGAACCGCGGTGGGACGTGGAACTACCGGCGCGTCCTCGAACGGTCCTCGGCCCCCCTGTTCAGCTGGGCGGCCGTGGACGATCTCTGGCTCCCCACGTTCGCCTCCTCGTGCGTGCGTGCCCTCGACGAGCGCCCCGACGCCGTGCTCGCGATGACGCGGGCCCGGCTGGTCGACGGCGACGGCACGGTCACCGACGGCCTCGGGGATGCGGACCTCGGGTTGGACGCCGACGCCGCGCACGAGCGGCTGCGCCGCCTGTTCCGGTCGCAGGCGTCGCACGTCATGTACGGCGTGATCCGGCGCTCGGCGCTGGCCCGCGCGCGCCCGCTGCGCCCGATGGTGGGCGACGACATCGTGCTGCTGACCGAGCTGCTCTGCCAGGGACCGGCCGTCGTCGTGGACGACCGGGCGTTCCTGCAGCGGCGGGTGCCCGAGCAGCTCTCGCTGCAGGGCCAGGAGCAGGTGAAGTGGCACGCGCCGTCCGCGCGGGTCCGCTTCGCCTTCCCGCAGACGCGGCTCAACCTCGAGCTGTACCGGGCCGTCGCGACGACGGGCCTCCCGCTCCGGGAGAAGGCGCGGTGCTGGTCGCGGATCGTGCCGGGCTGGGTGCTGCCGAGGTGGCGGGGGATGGCCCGCGACGTCGCGACCGCTGCCGGGTTCGCGGGCTGAGCGGGCGGCGTCGTGGTGCGGGAGAGGTCGCACAGGCGGAGACGCCGGGTCGTCGCCCTCGTGGCGACGACGGCCGTCGTCGCGCTCGCGGTCGCCGGTGCCGCATGGTGGTGGGACCGGGAGCACCAGGGGCAGGCGAGCCGGATCGGTGGCACGGCCGGGCCGGTCGCCGCGGAGCTGCCCGTGACGCCGCCGCCGGCGCCCGAGACGCCGGACGGGGCACACCTCGTCACGGGCATCGGTCCGGATGGGCGGTACTTCGTCGACCAGGACGGCGCGCCGGTCCTGGTGCGCGGAGACTCGCCCTGGTCGCTGCTGGTCGACCTGTCGCCCGAGGAGGCGCTGACCTACCTGGACGATCGGCAGGGGCGCGGGGTCAACGCCCTGATCGTCTCTTTGCTGGGCGCGACGGCCAACGGCGGGCCGTCCGACGACGGCGCGACCGCGGACGGTCTGCTCCCGTTCGTGGACGGTGACGTCCTGTCCTGGGTGCCGGAGTACTGGGACCGGGCGCACGCGACCCTCGCGGCCGCGGCGGAGCGCGGCATGTCGGTGTTCCTCTACCCGGTGGACGGCTGGACGGTGGGCCGCGCGTTCTCGCCGTCCTCGCAGCAGGAGTGCCGTACCTACGGCGAGCGGGTGGGCGCCTGGGCAGCCGACCTGCCCGGCGTCGTCTGGATGACGGGCGGGGACTACTTCCCCGCAGCGGACGACCCGGCGGCCGGCAGCGACGTCGACCGGTGCTTCGACCAGGTGGTGCAGGGCATTCGCGACACGGGAGACCACCGGCCGTTCTCGATCCAGCTGGGCTACCCGCGCTCCGTCTCCACCGACGACCGATACTGGGCCTCCCGGGTGGACTTCACCTTCGTCTACTCCTACCCGCCCGCCTACGACGCCGTCCGGCGGGCCTACGACCGCGAGCCCGCCGTCCCCGCGCTCTTCGCCGAGGGCGGCTATGAGGGCGAGAACAACGACGGCGGGCCGCCGACGACCCCCGAGTCGCTGCGACGGCAGGCCGCGTGGGCCCTGACGTCGGGATCGCCGGGGGACGTCTACGGCAGCGACGACTGGGAGTTCCTCGACGGTTGGCAGGGCCGCCTCGACGCGCCGGGCCTCCGGCAGGTCGGCGTGGTGCGAGACGTGGTCGAGGCGCTGCCCTGGTGGGAGCTGCGCCCCTCCGACGACCTCGTCCGCTCCGGCGCCGGGGCGGCGCGGACCGGTGACACGACGGACGTCCTCGACGGTGACCGCGCGACGGCGGCGGTCACGGCGGACGGTCGCGCCGCAGTCGTCTACGTCCCGACGGAGCGCGAGCTCGGCCTCGACCTGGCGGTGCTCGCCTCCGCGGGGAGGGCGCGCTGGGTGGACCCGTCGTCCGGCGCGGCGACTCCTGTGGCGCTGACCGACCGCATGAGGACCCCGGGCCGCAACGCCGACGGCGGGGGCGACTGGCTGCTGGTGATCGGGCCGGGCTGACGCCGGCTCAGGCCGCGGGCATCCCCGCCGGCCTGACGGACGTCAGGCCGAGGTCGCCGAGGACGACGTCGAGGGTCCGCCGCGCCGCGCGCCAGTCGTGCGCCCGCGCGTGTCGCAGGCAGCGCTCACGGGTCGTGGCCAGCAACGCGCGGTCGTCGGCGAGCCCCTCCAGAGCGGCGGCCAGGGCGTCGGGAGACCCGGGCGGCACCAGCACCCCGGCGTCGCCGGCCGCCTCGGGGATGCCTCCGGTCCGTGCGGCGACGACAGCGGCGCCGGACGCCATCCCCTCCAGCACGGTGAGGGCGAACGGCTCGGCCCACCGGGAGGGCACCACCACGACGTCGGCGGCGCGCATCAGGGCGGCCACCTCGTCCCGGGGCCGGAACGGGAGCCAGCGCACGGCGTCGCCGAGCGGCCGGGCGGCGGCCCGCAGCTCGCGCTCGTACCGGGTGAGGGGCGCGCCGGGGGCGAAGTGCGGCGTGCCGACGACGGTGGCGACCACGTCCGGCCGGCGGAGCCGGAGCAAGGCGTCCACGAGGACGTCCGGCCCCTTGTCGGGCACGGTGCGCCCGACGAACACGACCCGCAGCGGCTCCCCGGCGACCCGGTCCGCGTCACCGGGACGGAAGAGCGCGGTGTCGACCCCGTTGTGCACCACTCGCACGCGGTCGCGCAGCCTTGGGGGCAGACGGTCCGCGGTCCGCTCGGCGACGTAGCCGCTGACGCAGACGACGGCGCCCGCGGGGTCGAGCACCCGGGCCGCCTCCCGCGGGGAGTACGTGCGCAGCAGCTCGTTGTGCGCGTAGAGCACGGCCGCGTGCCGGTCGGCGTCCACGAGCGGGACGAGCTGGGGGAGGTTGTGGCCGAGGACCACGGAGGCGGGCCACCGCGCCTGGTCCGCGAGCGCGGCGGCGAGTGGCCGCCGGGCGCCGGTCCGGGGCAGGCCCAGGCGCGCCGCCGCGGCGTCGCGATAGCGGTCGGCGCGCTGCTGCGGCACGGGGTCGTACTCGACGACGTCCGCGCTCGGGTAGCGGTCGGGGTAGGTGCCGCGCGCGACGGCGACGACCGACCGCGGGGCTCCGGGCGGGGTCGCGGCCGCGAGGCCGTGCACGACCGAGGGCAGGGCGCTCCCGGTCGACGGGGAGAAGTGGTCGCCGGGCGTGATCACGTGCAGGTGGCTCCCGGCCGGGACTCCGATGGCCATGCCGTCGAGCCTAGGTCGGGAGCGGTGTCCTCCCGGGGGTGAAACGTGCCCGCGCCCGGCTGAAAAACCGCTCCAGCCCTCGGAATGCCGGCTGTCGTCGGAAACGATGGCCGGTGTGACAGCACACGTCGTCCTCCTCCGCGCCGACCGTCCGGCGGCGGCCCGGTGCGTGCGATGAGCACGGACGAGAAGTCCGTCCCGCCGGCGCCGGTGCCGAGCGACGACACGCCCGGCGAGGCCATGACGCGCGGCGAGCTCCAGGACCGGGCGATCCGAGGCGCCCTGTGGACGCTGGTGCACGTCGCCGTGATGCTGCCGCTGGCCTTCGCCGTCAACATCGTCGTCGCGCGGGTCCTCGGGGTCGTCGACTACGGGCGCCTCGCGTACCTCTCGACCGTGCTCGCGCTCGTCCTCACGACCATCGACCTGGGCGTCGGGACCGGCCTCGTCCAGTTCGGGTCGAAGGCGCACGCCGCGGGCCGGTTCTCCGAGGTGCGGCACATGCTCCAGGCGGCGCAGGGCTACAAGATGCTCGTGGGCGTGCCCGTGGTGGGGACGGCGGTGCTGCTGCTCATCGACGCCGACCCCGTGCTCACGGTGATCGCCCTCGTGTTCGGCGTGCTGGTGCCCCTGACGTTCTCCGGGGCGGGCGACGCGCTCGCCATCGAGAACAAGACGGCGCAGAACGCGCAGGCGGCGATGGTCGTCAACCTCGTCGCGCAGGTCCTGGTGGTGGTCGCGGCCACGACGGTGGGCACCGCGGACGCCATCTGGGCGGTGCGCCTCGTCGCGGCCGGCCTGGGCGCGGTGGCCTACCTGTACTTCGTGGCTCCCATGTACCGCAGGGTCCTGCTGCGCCCGCGCCTGCGCCGGTTCCCGCCGGGCTTCTGGGCGTTCGCGCTGCCGGCCGGCGCGGCCGGCCTGGTCGAGGCGTTCGTCTCGTCGCGCAGCGAGGTGCTGGTGCTGACCTGGATGTCGGAGCCGGAGGCCGCGGGAGTGTTCGCCCTCGCGATCGGGCTCGGCGTCCACCTGTTCGCCCCGGCGCAGTCGCTGCTGGGGCCGCTCGTGCCGGCGATCTCGGGGCTGCGCGAGGTGGACCACGAGGCGGTGGCGCGCGCGCTGGGCCGCGCGCTGCGTGCGTCGTCGACCGCGACGGCGGGCGTGGTGGCGGCGGCGACCCCGGCGTTCGCGCTGCTCGTCCCGACGATCTACGGTGCCGAGTTCTCCGCCGTGCCCCCGGTGCTCGTCGTCCTGAGCGTGGCCGGCGGCCTGCTCGTGATGGCCGGACCGCTCAAGGCGTTCCTCATGGCACGGCTCAAGGGCACCTGGCTGCTGTGGGCCAACCTCGCCTGCCTGGTGGTGGACGTCGGGCTGACGGTGGCGCTGATCCGGCCGCTCGGGGTCTGGGCCGCGGTGCTCGGCAACGCGACGGCGGCGGTGCTGCTGTTCAGCGGCCTGCTGATCCTCGAGGCGCGGTCGCTGGACCTGCCGGTCCGGCGGGCGCTGGCCATGGTCCAGCCGTTCCTGCTCGGCGCCGCGATCTCGGTGCTGACGTGGTGGGGCGTCGACGCGGTCGGGGCGCCCCCGGTGCCGTCGGCGGTCGTGGCCGCCGTGCTGGGCCTCGGGCTGTTCGTGGGCGCGGTACGGCTCACCCGGTCGGGCCTCACGCCCGCCGATGCCGACGCGGTGGCCCGGTCCGTGCCGGCGCGGGTGCGCGCCGTGGCCGTGCCGCTGCTCAGGGTCGTCTCCGCGAGCCGGGCATGACGTCGAACGAGAGGGACGAAACGTTGGAAGCCAGGGCCGTCGCCTTCTACCTGCCGCAGTTCCACCCGATCCCCGAGAACGACGCCTGGTGGGGGCCGGGGTTCACGGAGTGGACCAACGTGGCACGCGCCCGGCGCCTCTACCCGGGGCACCGCCAGCCGTTGGTGCCCGCGGACCTCGGGTTCTACGACCTGCGGCTGCCCGAGGCGCGGGCGGCGCAGTCCGAGCTGGCGCACCAGTACGGCGTGGAATCTTTCGCCTACTGGCACTACTGGTTCGGCAACGGGCGCCGGATCCTGGAGCGCCCGTTCGCGGAGGTGCTCGCCTCCGGCGCGCCCGACGTGTCGTTCTGCCTGGCGTGGGCGAACCAGACGTGGAGCGGCATCTGGCACGGCGAGGCCGACCGGATCCTCGTGCAGCAGCACTACCCGGGCGTCGAGGACTACACGGCCCACTTCGAGGCCGTGCTGCCCGCGTTCCGCGACCCCCGCTACCTGCGCGTGGGCGGCCGCCCCGTGTTCTACGTCTTCCGGCCCGAGGAGCTGCCCGACGCCGCGGACTTCGTCGACCTCTGGCAGAAGCTGGCGCGCAGGGCTGGCCTGGAGGGCCTGTACCTCGTCGCGGAGATGAGCGACCTCCTCGGCGGCGGGCCGCGGTACGACCGGGTCAAGGAGGACGGGTTCGACGCCGGGGTGTACATGCGGATGCCGGCGGGGACGTCGCGGTCGGAGCTGCTGCGGATGCGCGCCTTCCGCAAGGTCGCCGGCGGGCCGGAGGTCTTCCCGTACTCCACCGACTGGGCCGGGCAGAACCGCACCGGCGACCTGGTCCAGCCGTGCGTCTACCCCAACTGGGACAACACGCCGCGCTCCGGCCGCGGGGGCGTGGTGCTGCACGGCGCGAGCCCGGAGAAGTTCGGCGAGAACGTGCGGCAGGCGGTGGCGTCGATCGCGCACCGGCCGGCCGAGGAACGACTGCTGTGGGTCAAGTCGTGGAACGAGTGGGCCGAGGGCAACCACCTGGAGCCCGACCTGCGGCACGGTCGCGGCTGGCTCGAGGCGCTGCGGGACGGCCTGCGATGACGGCCGAGGCCGCCGGTGCCGTCCGCCCGCTGCGGATCGCGATCGTCTCCTACTACCTGCCCAGCACCAGCAAGCAGGGCATCGGCTACCAGGTGCACGAGCTCGCGACCGAGCTCGCACGGCGCGGCCACGACGTGACGGTCCTCAGCGACTGCCCGGCGGTCGACGGCGCCGTCTACGGGCACCGGCACGTGCGGATGACCGGCTCGCTGCGCACGTTCCGGTTCGCGCTCGCGCTGCGCCGCGTCGACCTCTCGTCCTACGACGTGCTGCACGCCTGGGGCGACGACTACTGGCTGTGGCGGCGGCGCGTGCCCCGGCACGTGCGGACCCTCGCAGGGTCGTGCTTCGAGGAGGCGCGCACCATCAAGGGCGTCAAGGAGAAGACGCGGATGGTGCTCCTCGGGCTGTCCGAGGTGCTCGCGTCCCTCGTCGCGGACCGCACCGTCGTCATCTCGCCCGAGACGCGCCGCTGGTACCCGTGGGTGCGCGACGTCGTGCCCTGCGGCACGGACGTGAGCCGGTTCCGGCCCGACGCCGCGCGGCGGGCGGACCACCCGGTGGTCCTGTTCGTCGGCTACTGGCGCGGACGCAAGCGCGGCGAGGAGCTGGCGCGCCAGTTCCAGGAGACGGTGCTGCCGAAGCACCCCGACGCGGAGCTGTGGATGGTCAGCCAGGACGTGCCCGACGACGTGGGCCCCGGGGTCCGCGCCCTGGGACGGCTGACCGACGACGAGCTGGCGCTCGCCTTCCAGCAGGCGTGGGCGTTCTGCCTGCCGAGCGACTACGAGGGCTTCGGCATCCCGTACGTCGAGGCGATGGCGTCGGGCCTGCCCGTGGTCGCGACCCCGAACCCCGGGGCGCGGTACGTGACGGACGGCGGCCGCACCGCCGTCGTCGTGCCGCTGGAGGACGTCGGCACGGCGCTCGCCGAGCTCCTGGCGGACGACGCGCGGCGGGAGGAGCTCGCGGCCTCGGCGCTCGAGCGCGTCCAGGAGTTCACGCTGGAGCGCGTCGTCGACCGGTACGAGGCGCTCTACCGCGCCTGACCCGTACCCCTCGGCACGCCCGACGGCGACGGTCAGGGCACCGGCTGCGGGGCGCAGCCGGTCAGCGCGACGCTGAACGTGGTGGGCGTGTCCGGCGTCTCGATCATGGCGCCGTCCTCGTCGCCCTCGAGCTCGATCGTGTAGACGTCGCCGGGGGACAGGTACGTGGGCCGCCACGTGTCCGTGCCGCGCTCCCACTCGATCACCAGCACGTCGCCCTCGAGCACCTGGATCCGGCAGCCGTCGGCCCACGACCCCATGTAGGGGTGGATGACCTCGCCGTCGAGGTCGCGCACGGTGCGTGAGTTCGAACCCTCGCGCGCGTTCGTGGGGTACGCGGCCCACTCCGGCCAGGCGAGCGCGCCGCCCACCCACGGCGTCCAGCCGTCGTCCGCGCACGTCGCGTAGGCGTCGCAGTGCCAGAGCGCGAGCGTCGAGCTCATCACGACGGCGTCCGCGGGGACGGTGGGCGTGGGCGTGGGCGTGGGCGTGGGGGTCGGCGTGGGGGTCGGCTCGGGGTCCGGGGTCGAGCCGTCCCCGGGGGTGTGCACGTAGGTGAACGACGAGTCGTCGTTCTGCACCGACAGCACCTGGTCGGACGGCAGGCCGGTCACCGTGTGCTGCTCGCCGGCGGACAGGCGCGCGATGCTGCGGTGCGGCCCCGTGGGCGTGCCCGCGTACAGGGTCGCGGAGCCGGTGAGGACCGCGACGGTGTCGCCGTTGGCCGCGGCGGCGGGCAGGTAGACGGCCTCCGACGTCGTGTACCCGTGGCGGGTCGTGATCGCGCCGGACGTCTCGGGCCAGGCGATCGCATGGCCCGACGTCGTCTCTCCCCACGGGCACGGCTCGCCGGTGCAGCGCCACGTGACCGGCAGGGACGCTGCGTCCTGGCCGGGCGTGGGCGTCGGAGTCGGCGTGGGCGTCGGCGTGGGCGTCGGGGTGGGCGTCGGGGTGGGCGTCGGCTCCGGGGTGGTGGCGTCTCCGGCGGTGTGGAGGTAGCGGAACGGACCGTCGTCGTTCTGGACGGACAGCACCTCGCCCGCCGGAAGGCCGGTGACGGTGAGCTCGTCGCCCGCGGAGAGCTGGCCGATGCTCCGGTGCGGTCCGGAGGGCGTGCCCGCGTAGAGCCGGGCCGACCCGGAGACGACCGTGATGGTGTCGCCGTTCGCCGCCTCGGCGGGCAGGTAGACGGGCTCGGACGTCACGTAGCCGTGCCGTGCGGTGATCGCCCCGGAGCCCGCGGGCCACGCGACGGCGTGGCCGGTCGTCGACGCACCCCAGGGGCACGGGTCACCGGTGCAGCTCCAGGTGACGGGACGCGACGCGGCGCCGGCGCTCTCGCTCGGCCCGGGGGTCGGCTCGGTGGACGGCGTGGGCGTGGGCGTCGGTTCGGGGTCGGGCGGGGCCTCGCCCCCGGGCGTGAACGCGTAGGCGAAGGTCGCGCCGTCGTTCTGGAGGGACACCACCTCGCCGTCGGCGAGGTCGCCGACCGTGAACGCGTCGCCGGCCGACAGCGCGGCGAGGTGGCGGTGCGGGCCGTCGAGCTGGCCGGCCCACACGCCCGCCGAACCCTCGACCACGGTGATCGTGGCGTCCTCGGCCGCGTCGTCGGGCAGGTAGATGGCGCCCGACGTCGTGTAGCCGTACCGCTCCGACAGCGCGCCCGAGCCGTCGGGCCACACGGCGGCGTTCCCGGTGGTCGTCTCCCCCCAGGGGCACGGCTCGCCGGTACAGGTCCAGGTCACCGCCCGGGACTCCGTGCGCGCGGGCGCTTCTCCGTCCTCGGCCGCGGCCGGGGAGATCGAGCCGGCGGCGAGGACGAGGGCGGGGGCCAGGAGCCGTGCCGCGCGGCGGCGTCGCGTGGTCATACGGTGACGCTATGCCGCGTCCCGCGCCCGCAGGGCGGCGACCTGGGTGAACTTGCCGTCGACCCGGGGTGAAAGCGCTCCGGGGAACGCGGCGGAGGCCGCCGAGGCGGCAGCCCCGACGAGCAGGAGCGACCCCAGGACGTCGACGGGGCGGTGGGCGAACGCGACCACGTTGACCACGCAGGCGACCAGCACCGCGGCGACCGCCACCTCGCGCACGACGACGTGCCCGGCCCTGGTACGGCCGGACCAGAGGACGACGAGCGCGATGGCGAGCGCCGCCGTCGCCGCGACGTGCGTGCTCGGGAACGTGTTGTACGGGTAGCCGAGCGCGACCTCGTGCACGGGGCGCGGCAGGACGGCGCCACGCAGCACGAGGGCGAGGACCGCCGCGGCGGCGAGCACCAGGCAGGCCGCCAGGGCCCGCCATCGCCGGTCGCGGACCGCGCGGACGGCGAGCGCCGCGACGACGACGCCGAGCCCCAGCACCAGGACCTCACGGGCGACGGCTGCGACGGGGTGCAGGATCGCGCCCGCGCCGGTCAGGACACTGAACGCCACCGCGTCGACCCACTGTCCCCACGGCGTGACGACCCCGGCGCCGTACAGCAGCACGAAGCCTGCGGCCAGCGTTGCGGCCTGCGTGGCGTGGTCGCGGCGTCCCCGCTCCCGGCGTGACATGCCATCGATGGTTCTCGCTCGCGTGCGGGCCGGTCGAGGGCGCGGGCGGATGAAGTTCGAGCGGGCGGGCAGGCGCGCCGGGCGCACTTTCACCCCGGTACGGGCCCTGTTCACCCGGTGCGGACGGTCTCCGCGCCCCTCTTGCTGATTAGCGTGGTGGCGTCCCAGAAGGGGAGTGCCGCCGGGGGACGGCGCTGATTCGGCGCACAGAAACGGTGAGCAAAATGCCTCGAGCACTGATTACCGGGATCACCGGCCAGGACGGTCTCTACCTCTCCGAGCTCTTGCTCTCGAAAGGTTATGAGGTCTGGGGTCTGATCCGCGGGCAGAACAACCCGAAGCTCGACCTCGTGCGGCACACCGTGCCGGACGTGCGCCTCGTGACCGGCGACCTGACCGACCTGTCGTCCCTGCTGCGGGCGCTGGGCGCGGCGCGGCCCGACGAGGTCTACAACCTCGGCGCGATCTCCTACGTCGCCTACTCGTGGGAGAACGCGACGCTCACCAGCGAGGTGACCGGCAAGGGCGTGCTCAACATGCTCGAGGCGGTCCGGCTGCACGCGGGCGACGACCCGGGCGCCGTGCGTTTCTACCAGGCGTCGAGCTCGGAGATGTTCGGCAAGGTGCAGGAGGTGCCGCAGCGCGAGTCGACCCTCCTGTGGCCCCGGTCGCCGTACGGCGTCGCGAAGGTGTTCGGGCACTACATGACGATCAACTACCGCGAGTCGTACGGGCTGCACGCCTCCAGCGGCATCCTGTTCAACCACGAGTCGCCGCGCCGGGGGCCGGAGTTCGTCACCCGCAAGGTGTCGCAGGCGGTGGCGCGGATCAAGCTCGGCCTGCAGGACTCGCTCACCCTGGGCAACCTGGACGCCCGCCGCGACTGGGGCTTCGCCGGCGACTACGTCGACGCGATGTGGCGGATGCTCCAGCAGCCGCAGGCCGACGACTACGTGGTCGCGACCGGCCGCACCCACTCCATCCGTGACCTGCTCGACGCGGCCTTCGGGTGCGTGGGCGTCGAGGACTGGAGCGGCTACGTCGCGCAGGACCCCCGCTTCATGCGGCCCGCGGAGGTCGACCTCCTCATCGGGGACCCGTCGAAGGCCCGCGACGTGCTGGGCTGGGAGCCGCGCGTCGACTTCGAGCGGCTGGTCGCGATGATGGTCGAGAACGACCTCGACGAGCAGGCGGAGCTGGCCGGGATGCGCCCGTGACGGTCGCCCTCGTCACCGGCGTCGCGGGCCAGGACGGGTCGTACCTCGCCGAGCGGCTCGCCGCCGAGGGGGCCGAGGTGCACGGTCTGGTGCGCGCCGGCGAACGCCCGGTCGGGCTGCCCGGCGGGGTGCGCCTCCATGGGGGCGACCTCCGCGACGCCGAGGGCCTCGCGGAGCTCGTGCGTCGCACGGGGCCGGACGAGATCTACAACCTGGGCGGGATCAGCTCGGTCGCGTACTCGTGGCGGCACCCTGTCGAGACGGGTGCCGTCTCCGGGCTCGGCGCGGTGGCCCTCTACGAGGCGGCATGGCGCCTGCAGGAGGACTCGGGGCGTGCGGTCCGGGTGCTCCAGGCGTCGAGCGCGGAGATCTTCGGCGTGCCCGACCGTGCGCCGCAGGACGAGGGCACGACGGTACGGCCGTCGTCGCCCTACGGCGCCGCCAAGGCGTACGCCCACCAGATGGCCGCGGTGTTCCGGGTGCGCGGGCTCGGCGTCTCCACGTGCGTGCTCTACAACCACGAGTCGCCGCGCCGCCCGGAGACGTTCGTGACCCGCAAGATCACCGCCGCCGCGGCCCGGATCGCGCACCGCGGCTCCGGCACCCTGGCGCTCGGCAACCTCGACGCGCGCCGCGACTGGGGCTGGGCGCCCGACTACGTCGACGCGATGGTGCGGTCGGTCCGGCACCCGGTCGCGGACGACTTCGTCGTGGCGTCCGGGACGACTCGTTCGGTGGCCGACTTCGTGGCCGCCGCGTTCGCCGCGGCCGGCGTCCACGACTGGGAGCCGCACGTCACGGTCGACCCGCGGTTCGTGCGCCCTGCCGACCCGACGGAGCAGGTGGGGGACGCCCGCAGGGCCCGGACGGTGCTGGGATGGGGCGGCACGCTCGCGTTCGAGGAGATCGTCGACCGCATGGTGCGGCACGACCTCGCCCTGCTCACGGCCTGACCGCGCTCACTCCTCGACGAGCAGGCCGCGGTCGCGGAGCGCGTCCACGAAGGCCTCGGCGTCGCGCCGCGCGACGTCGGCGGGGATGTCGTACTCGACGGCGAGCGCGTCCGCGAGGTCGCCGGTGGTGCGGTCCTCCTGCAGCAGCTTCGCCGTGAAGGCGCCGGAGCCGTTGGTCGTGAGGTACGTGGACGACGCGAGGTCGAGGATGACCAGCTCGCCGTCGATCTCCTGCCAGGTGACGCCGTCCTCGCGCAGCCTCATCGCCGTGCCTCTCGTCGCGGTTCTCGGGTCGTGCCGCCCCGAGAATAGGCCGATCCGGGGCACCGGGTGGGGGCGGGACGGAGGTTTCACCCGGCGTCGGGTGAAAGGCGTCCGGGAGCGGGGTGACTTCGGCCCGAAGCCCTTGACCGGTCGTTGCACGCGGCGCGACGTTGGGCGCGTCCTGCACGAACGAGGAGAGGGGAGTGCTCCGATGTACGAAGCACCGCGCATCACCGAGGTGGGCTCGGTCAAGGACGTCACGCTCGAGCAGCAGTTCGCCTTCGACTACGACGGCGACCTGTTCCACAAGGGCAAGGCGTCCTGAACCCACTCAGGGACAGGGTGCCGGGCGGTCCCCCCCCCGAACGGCCCACACCCCCCGTTCCCTCCCCACACCCCCCCCCCACCCCCCCCAGCAGCCCCGAACAACAACACAACCCCTCTCCCCCC
>NZ_JBHJVM010000006.1:213661-216451 GCF_042264825.1 Isoptericola sp. NPDC056134 | reverse complement strand
GGACCGAAGCCGGCTTCGGTCCGCCCCTCTCTATCTCGTGGAATTCGCTTCTCTATCTCGGCGTCAGCGCTGGACGCGCGCGCTGCCGCCGCCGGCCAGCTTGGCGACCTCGGCGAGGGTCGCCGTCGTCGTGTCGCCGGGCGTTGTCATGGCGAGCGCGCCGTGCGCGGCGCCGTACTCGACGGCCTGCTGCAACGAGTCGAGCTCCATGAGGCCGTAGGCGAGGCCGGAGGCGAACGAGTCGCCGCCGCCCACGCGGTCGAAGATCTCCAGGTCGGCGCGGTGCGTGGCCTCGACGAAGCCCTCGGCGCGCGACCAGGCGATGGCGCCCCAGTCGTTGACGGACGCGGACTTCACGCCGCGGAGCGTCGTCGCGATGACCTGGAAGTTCGGGTAGGCCTCGGCGGCGGTGCCGATCATCGCGCGGAAGGCGCCGGTGTCGAGGTCGGTGAGGTTCTCGTCCACCCCCTCCACCTCGAAGCCGAGCGAGGCGGTGAAGTCCTCCTCGTTGCCGATCATCACGTCGACGTGGTGCGCCAGACGGCGGTTGACCTCGCGCGCCCGCTCGACGCCCCCGATGCCCTTCCACAGGGAGGGGCGGTAGTTGAGGTCGTACGACACGATCGTGCCGTGCTTCTTGGCCGCGGTCATGGCCGCCTCGGCGACGTCGGCGGCCGACTCGGACAGCGCGGCGAAGATGCCGCCGGTGTGCAGCCAGCGCACGCCGGAGCCGAACAGGGCGTCCCAGTCCACGTCGTCGGGCTTCATCTGCGCGATCGCGGTGTTGCCGCGGTCGCTGACGCCGACGGCACCGCGCACGCCGAAGCCGCGCTCGGTGAAGTTGAGGCCGTTGCGGACGCTGCGGCCGATGCCGTCGTACTCGCGCCACTGCACCCAGGAGGTGTCGAGGCCGCCGGTGAGCATGAAGTCCTCGACGAGGCGGCCGACCTCGTTGTCCGCGAGGGCGGTGACGATCGCGCCGCGCAGGCCGAACGCGCGGCGCAGGCCGCGGGCCACGTTGTACTCGCCGCCGCCCTCCCAGACGTCGAACGAGCGGGTGGTGCGCACGCGGCGGTCGCCCGGGTCGAGGCGCAGCATGACCTCGCCGAGCGCGACGGCGTCGTAGCGGCACTCGGCGGCCGGGCGGGTGGTGATGGACGGGTTGGTCATCGTGTCTCCTTGCAGGCTCTGCGGGCCGACTCAGGCGGGCTGCGCGAGGGTGACGGCCTCGGCGGTGCGGCGGGTGACCTCGGCCCAGTCCCCCTGGGCGACGAGGGACTTCTCGACCATCCACGAGCCGCCGACGGCGAGCACCGGGGCGAGGCCGAGGTAGTCGCCGAGGTTGGCGGCGCTCACGCCGCCCGTCGGCACGAACCGCAGGCCGGGGAACGGCGCGGAGAAGGCCTTGATCGCGGCGGGGCCGCCGACCACGGAGGCGGGGAAGAGCTTGACGACGTCGAGGCCGAGGTCGAGCGCGGCCATGATCTCGCTGGGCGTGGCGACGCCCGGCAGGACCGGCACGCCGTGCTCCTGGGCCCGGCGCACGACGGCGGCCGACAGCCCCGGCGACACGATGTAGCGCGCCCCCGCGTCGACGACGGCGTCGACCTGCTCGACGGTGGTGACGGTGCCCGCGCCCACGACGACGTCGGGCTGGGTCCGCGCGACGGCGCGGATCGCGTCGATGCCGCCGGCGGTGCGCAGGGTGATCTCGGCGACGGGGAGGCCGCCGGCGACGAGCGCGTCGGCGAGGCGGGCGCCCTCGTCGGCGCCGTCGACCACGACGACGGGCACGAGGCGGTGGGCGCCGAGGGCGGCGACGACGTCGCCGGCCGGGGTCGAGGGGGAAGACATCCTGGCTCCGTTTCGCTATGGTGAACGCACGTTGTTCACTACGGAACACCATAGAGGACGAGCACCGATGACCCAACCCCCCAGCCCGCTCGGCAGCGTGGACAAGGCGCTGCTGACCCTCGACGCGCTCGCGCGCGCAGGCGCCGGCGGGGTCGCGCTGGCCGACCTCGCCGCCGAGGTGGGCGCGAACAAGTCGACGCTGCACCGCACCCTCGCGGCCCTGCGCCACCGCGGGTACGCCGACCAGCGGGCCGACGGCGCCTACACGCTGGGGGCGGCCGTGCTCTCGCTCGGCGCGGCCTACCTCGCCGAGGACAACCTGCCCGGCCTGCTGCGCCCGGCGCTCGAGGCGCTTCGCGACGAGGTCGACGAGCTCGTGCACCTCGGCGCCCTCGCCGGGCAGGAGGTCGTCTACCTCGACAAGGTCGAGCCGCAGCGCCCGCTGCGCGTGTGGTCCGCCGTCGGGCGGCGCATCCCCGTCGCGACGACGGCGCTGGGCCGGGCGCTCCTGGCCGCCACGCCGGACGGCGC
Organism: Isoptericola sp. NPDC056134; assembly: GCF_042264825.1. Taxonomy (NCBI): domain Bacteria; kingdom Bacillati; phylum Actinomycetota; class Actinomycetes; order Micrococcales; family Promicromonosporaceae; genus Isoptericola; species Isoptericola sp. NPDC056134. The sequence continues at coordinate 214,066 of NZ_JBHJVM010000006.1, read as the reverse complement.
ACCGTCGCCCGGGTACGGCGGCGAGCCCGACGCCACCCCCGACGTCACCCCCGACGTCACGCTCCGGGCGGCCCTCGCCGCGGCGCGGGAGCGCGGGTACGCCACCGAGACCGAGGAGAACGAGCCCGGCATCGCGTGCGTCGCCGTCGCGCTGCTGCGCGCGGGCCGGCCGGTGGCGGCGGTCAGCATCACCGCGCCCGTCGAGCGCATGACCGGACCCGCCCGCGACGCCCGCGTGGCTGCGCTCCGCGACCTGCTGCCGCGGGTGCTCCCGACCGGCCTGACCGTTCCGGCGCCCTCGACGTAGCGATTCGGTGGGGGGCCTCGGGGGGGGGGAGGAAAAAAATGGCGACGCAAGGGGGCGCTTCTCCTTTCGCCCGCTTTCCTTTTTCCCCCCTCCCCCCC
>NZ_JBHJVM010000006.1:0-213651 GCF_042264825.1 Isoptericola sp. NPDC056134 | reverse complement strand
CCAGGGCGTGCATTTGCCTCCCTCCTCTGGGGAGCAAACGACGAATCGCTACGTCGAGGTGGTCCGTGCCCGGCTCAGCGCGCCAGCCACCCGCCGTCGACGGGGATGATCGCGCCGTGCACGTAGTCCGACGCGGGCGAGGCGAGGTACAGCACCGCGCCGGCGATGTCCTCCGGCGTGGCCCAGCGGCCCGCGGGGATGCGGGCGAGGATCTCGGCGTTGCGGTCCTCGTCGGCGCGCAGCGCGCCCGTGTTGGCGGTGGCCACGTACCCGGGGGCGACGGCGTTGACGTTGACGCCGCGGCCGGCCCACTCGTTGGCGAGCGCCTTGGTCAGGCCCGCGAGCGCCGACTTCGACGCCGTGTAGCCCGGCACGTTGACGCCGCCCTGGAAGCTCAGCATCGACGCGGTGCCGATGATCTTGCCGTGCCCGCGGGCCAGCATGGCGCGACCGACCTCGCGCGAGAGGATCCACGCGGACCGCAGGTTCACCTCGAGCACGTGGTCGAAGTCGGCGTCCGGGTGCTCGGCGGCCGGGGCGCGGCGGATGGTGCCGCCGTTGTTGACCAGCACGTCCACCTCGCGCTCGACGAGCGTCGCGGCGAGGGCGGCGACGGCGTCCCGGTCGGACAGGTCGGTCGCGACCGGGGTGAACCGGCGCCCGGCGGCCTCGACCGCGCGGCGGGTGTCCGAGTCGCCGTCGGGCATCGTCGTGCTGATGCCGATCACGTCGGCGCCCGCGCGGGCCAGGAGTGTCGCGATCGCGAGGCCGATGCCCTTGCTGGCGCCCGTCACGGCCGCGGTGCGGCCCTCGAGGCTGAACAGGCGCGCGACGGCGGGGTCGAGCCCGGGCGCCTGGGCGGTCGGGCGGTCGGTGGTGCTGGTGCTCACGTGTCTCGTTCCTTCTTCGGGCCCGGGGCGGGCGGGGCGCTGGGCCCTACCGGTCGCCCCCGAGCGCGTGGGTGATGTCGGCCGCCGTCTTGTGCAGGTCGTCCGCCATCGCGGCGAGCTGGCTCTCGGTGTGCTCGAGGGCGAGCGACGAGATCGACAGGCCGTAGTTGGAGTGGCCGGAGTGGTCGCGGACGGCGGTGCCGATGCACACCACGCCGGGCACGTTCTCCTCGCGGTCGAACGCGTACCCGTCGCGGCGGATGTCCGCCAGCTCCGCGCGCAGGTCCTCCAGCGTGGCCAGGCTGCGCGCCGTGCGGCGCGGCAGCCCGGCGCGGTTGACGAACCGCTCGACGGCGTCGTCGTCGAGCCGCGCCAGGATGGACTTGCCGATCGCGGACGTGTGCAGCGGGATCGACGCGCCGACGCGCGACGGCATGCGGTACGGCTTGTCCGAGTCGGTGCGGACCAGGTAGATGATCTCGTCGCCGCTGCGCACGCCGATGTGCACCGTGCACTGCACGCGGCGCACGAGGTCGTCGACGTACGGCTGGACGATCGTCGAGACGTCCACCCGGTCGTACGCCGCCCCGGCCAGGGACAGGATCTTCGGGCCGGGCACGTGCGTCCCGCCGTCGGCGACCCGGATGAAGTCCCGGTCGACGAGCGTGGCGAGGATGCGGTGCACCGTCGCCTTGGGCAGGTCCACCGCCGCCACGATCTCGCTGAAGCGCCCGTGCGTCATCGCCGCCTCGAGCACCAGCAGCGTCTTCTCGCTGGCCGTCGTCGCCTCGCTCATCGATCGTTCCTCCTCGTCCCTGCGCGTCCGCGCGTCCTCAGCGCATGGTTGCGACGTCGAACCCGTCCATGTCGTCGAACGCCTGGTTCTCGCCGGCCATCGCCCACACGAAGGAGTATGCGGCGGTGCCGACGCCGGAGTGCACCGACCAGCTGGGCGAGATGATCGCCTCGCGGTCCGCCACGACCATGTGCCGCGTCTCGGTGGGCTCGCCCAGCAGGTGCACGACGCGCGCCTCGGCCGGCAGGTCGAAGTACAGGTAGCACTCCGTGCGCCGGTCGTGGGTGTGCGCGGGCATCGTGTTCCACATGCTGCCCGGGTGCAGCGTCGTGACGCCCATGACCACCTGGCACGACCGCACGCCGTTCTCGTGGATGTACTGGTTGAGCGTGCGGCGGTTGGACGTGACCTGATCGCCGAGCTCGCGCACGGTCCCCTGCCCGGGCTCGACGAGCGTGGTCGGGTACGCGGTGTGCGCCGGCGCGGAGAAGAGGTAGAACCGGGCGGGCCCGGCCTCCCCCGCCGCGTCGTCGGACGCGAGCACGACGTCCGCCGCGCCGCGCCCGACGTACAGGCACGCGCCGTGCGCGAGGCGGTGCTCCGTGCCGTCCACCGTGATCGTGCCGGGCCCGCCCACGTTGACGATGCCGGCCTCACGGTGCTCGAAGAACCGCTCCGAGCGGATCTCCGGGTAGCCCGGCAGGGTCAGCGGCGCGGACACCGGGCTGACGCCCCCCAGCACCACGCGGTCGTGGTGGGTGTAGACCGTGCGGATCTCGTCGTCGACGAACAGGTCGGGCACGAGGTAGCGGTCCCGCAGGTCCTGGGTGGTCATGCCCGGGATCTGCTCCGGGGCCGTGGCGTAGCGCTGTTCCATGGGAACCTCCGAATCGGTGGTGGACGGTGGGACGGGCGTGGGCGGTGCCGGCGGCGCGGTCAGGCGAGCCCGAGGAGCCCGGGCAGCCAGAGCGACAGGGCCGGCGTCATGGCCACGACCAGCAGCAGGAGCACCAGGGCCACGAAGAACGGCACCAGGCGCCGCATGACGCTCTCGATGGACATGCCCGACACCCTGGCACCGACGAACAGGACGGGCCCGACGGGCGGGGTGATCGTGCCGATGGACAGCGCGAGCACCATGAAGATCCCGAAGTGCACGGGATCCATGCCGAACGCCGTGACCACGGGCAGGAAGATCGGCGCGAAGATCAGCACGGCCGGCGTCGGGTCCATGAAGCACCCGATGACCAGCAGCAGCACCACGATGAGCACGATGAGCACGTACGGGTTGGTGCTGACGGTCAGCAGGGCGTCGGTCACGAGCTGCGGGATCTGCGCGAACGACATGACCCACGACATGACCGCGGACACCCCGACGAGGAACATGACGATCGCCGTCGTGCGGGCCGACTCGAGCAGGATGCCGGACAGGTCGCGCACCGAGATCGAGCGGTACACGAACGACAGGACCAGCGAGTAGATGACGGCGATGCACGACGCCTCGGTGGGCGTGAAGACGCCCGCCAGGATGCCGCCGATGACGATGACGATGAGCAGGAGCGCGGGCACGGCCTGCCCGGCGACCCTGAGCCTCGCCGGCCCCGACAGCTTCTCGGTCACGCGCAGCTCGGGCCGCTTGCGGGCGTACAGGTGCACGATGACCATGCAGACGGCGGCCCACAGGATGCCGGGCACGTAGCCGGCCACGAACAGCGCCGCGACGGACGTGCTCGACACGAGGGAGTACACGATCATCAGGTTGCTGGGCGGGATGATCATGCCGGACGGCGCGGACGCGATGTTGGTCGCGGCGGCGAAGTCCTTGGGGTACCCCTCCTTCGCCTGCAGCGGCCCCATCGTCGAGCCGACGGCGGCCACGGAGGCGACCGCCGAGCCGGAGACCGCCCCGAACATCGCGTTCGCCGCGACGTTGGTCTGGGCGAGCGACCCGGGAGCGCGGCCCACGAGCATCTTGGCGAAGTTGACGAGCCGCAGGGCGATCCCGCCGTTGTTCATGATCACGCCGGCGAGCACGAAGAACGGGATCGCCAGCAGGGAGAAGTTGTTGACGCCGCGGAACATCTGCTGCGCGGACGTGAGGAGCCCGTTCTCGAAGCCGAGCACGGTGATCGCGGCGAGCGCCGACGACGTGCCGACGGCCACGGAGATCGGGATCCCCAGCGCGAGGAGGGCGACGATCCCGACGATCAGGACCAGCCCGGCGATTGCTGCCACCTCCATGTGAGCCCCCTCAGACTGCGTCCGGCTCGCCGTCGGTCGTGGCGTTCTCCACGCCACGCACGACGGCCACCAGGTGGTAGACGGTGTAGAAGAGCACGAGCACGCCCGAGACCGGGAGCACCAGGTAGAGCCAGCCGACCATCAGCGGGAGGCTGGGCACGTCCTGGGTCCAGGTGAGCTGGGCGAGCTGCCAGCCGCCGTAGACGAGCACCAGCGCGGCGAACGCGAACGTCACGACCTGGCTGAGCACGGCGGCCGCGCGCTGCAGGCGCTCGGGCGCCCTGCGCACCAGGAAGTCGACGGCGATGTGCCCGCGCTCGCCGAACACGAGGGCGGTGCCGAAGAAGCTGAGCCACACGAACAGGTACTTGGCGAGCTCCTCGGACCACACGCTGGGCGCCGACAGCACCTGGCGGGTGAAGACCTGCCACGCCACGACCAGCACGAGCGCGCCCAGGAGCAGCACGCACAGCCAGCGCAGCACGACGTCGAGCCCGTTCTTGACGCGGGTCATCGCTCCTCCTCCGCCATCTGCTCCGCGACGGCGCGCGTGCGGTCGTAGAGCTCGCGCGACGTGGGCGTGGTGAGCTTCTCGTCGAGCAGCGGGGCGACGGCCTCGCGGAACGGCGCGACGTCGGGCGAGCTGAACTCGGCGCCCGCCTCCTCGGCGGCGTGCTGACTCTCCGTCATGACCTCGGTCGTGAGGCGGCTCGACTCGTCGTAGGCCGCCTGGAGCTCCTCGAGGAACACGGCGCGGTCGGCCTCGGACATGGCGTCGAAGGTGGCCGGGTTGGTGATGAGGTAGTCCGGGATCATGAGGTGGTTCGTGTACGAGTAGTACGGCGCGACCTCGTCGTGCTTGAGGTTGCGGTAGATCGACTCGTTGTTCTCGCCGCCGTCGATGACGCCCGACTGGATGGCCGTGTACACCTCGCCCTGGCCCATGGGCGTGCCGACGCCGCCCATGAGGTCCATCATCCGGCTGTTGGTGTCGGTCTCCATGACGCGGATCTTGAGGCCGGCGAGGTCCTCGGGCGTCTCGATCGGGTGCGCCGACGTGTAGACGCTGCGCACGCCGGCGGAGAATCCCCCCAGCACGCGGATGTTCTGCTCCTCGAGCGAGGAGTACAGGTCACCGGTGATCGCGGGGTCGTTGAGCACGGCCTCCTGGTGCGCCTGCGAGTCGTAGACGTACGGCATGTTCAGCGCCACGAAGTCCGCGTTGATGTTCTCCAGCAGCGACCCGGCGACCAGCGCGAGGTCCACCGCGCCGGACTGCACCAGCTCCACGGTGTCCTTCTGCGCGCCGAGCGTCTCGTTCGGGTACACCTCCACCGAGTAGCGGCCGTCGGTCCGCTCCGCGAGCCGCTCCCCCAGGTGGGTCATCGCCACGGCCTCGGGCTGGTCGGCGTTCTGGTTGAACGCCACCTTGAAGACCCGGTCCGCCTCCGGTGCGCCCGCGCCGTCGGACGCCGCGCCCCCCGCCGTCGCGGTCGTGAACCCCGCGCCGCAGGCGGTCAGCGTCACCGCCACGAGCGCCGCAGCCCCTGCTGCGGCCAGCTGTCTGAGCCTCATCGCCCCCTCCTTCTGCTCCTCGTCGAGCGAGGCACCCCCGGTGCCTCATGGTCCGTCACACGGAACTCAGTTCTGCAGTACGGAACCAGTTGCCGGGGCTGCCTGTCAAACCGCGGGCCCGACGGAGGCCTCGCGGCCGCGAGGCGGGCACGATGGACCCATGAGCATCCGCAGCCCTCAGGACGTCCTGTTCATCGGCGGCTCCGGCGTCATCAGCGCCGCGAGCGTCACCCGCGCCGCCGCCCTCGGGCACCGCGTCACGGTCCTCAACCGCGGCACCTCGACGACGCGGCCGCTGCCGCCGGAGGTCGAGACGCTCGTGGCCGACGTGACCGACGACGACGCCGTCGACGCCGCCCTCGCGGGCCGGGAGTTCGACGTCGTCGCGCAGTTCCGCGCGTTCCGGCCGGACCACGTGGCGCACGACGTCGAGCGCTTCACCGGACGGGTCGGCCAGTACGTCTTCGTCTCCTCCGCGTCGGCCTACCAGACGCCGCCGGAGCGCCTGCCCGTCACGGAGTCCACGCCGCTGCGCAACCCCTTCTGGCAGTACTCGCGGGACAAGATCGCCGGCGAGGACGTCCTCGTGCGGGCCTGGCGCGACCGCGACTTCCCGGCGACGATCGTGCGCCCGTCGCACACCTACGACCGCACGCTGCTGCCCACCACGGGCGGCTGGACCGACGTCGCCCGGCTGCGCGCCGGGAAGCCCGTCGTCGTGCACGGCGACGGCACCTCGCTGTGGACGCTGACCCACACGGAGGACTTCGCGGTCGGGTTCGTGGGCCTGCTCGGCCACCCCGCCGCCGTGGGCGACGCGTTCCAGATCATGGGGACGCACGCCCCGACGTGGGACCAGGTCTACCGCTGGCTCGCGGCCGCCGCGGGCGTCGACGAGCCCGAGCTCGTGCACGTCGCGTCCGAGACGATCGCCCGCGCGCTGCCCGACGTCGGACCTGGGCTGCTGGGCGACAAGGCCCACTCGATGGTGTTCGACTGCGCCAAGCTGCGCGCCCTGGTGCCCGAGTTCGGCACGACGATCACCTACGACCAGGCCGCCGTCGAGCAGATCGCCTGGCACGACGCGCACCCGGACGCGCAGCGGGTGGACGACGCCCTCGACGCCGCGTTCGACCGCCTGGTCGCGCACGCGCGCGCCGTCTGACGCCCGGGCACCGGCACCGGCGCGGGCACCCCGGCACGTACCCTGCCGGGGTGACCCGCTCCCCCTCCCCGCTCGTCCTGCTCGACCTCGACGGCACGCTCACCGACTCCGCCCCCGGCATCGTCGCGGGCATCCGCCACGCCTACGGCGCCCTCGGGCTGCCCGTCCCCGACGACGCCACGCTGCGCTCGTTCGTCGGCCCGCCGATCACCGACACGTTCCCCGCGCACGGCGTCCCCGCCGACCGCGTGGACGCTGCGGTGCGCGCGTACCGCGAGGCGTACGCCGCCGGCGGCATGTACGACAACCGGGTGTTCGACGGCATCCCCGAGGTGCTGCGCGCGCTGCGGGCCGCCGGCTGCACGCTCGCCGTCGCGACGTCCAAGCCCGAGGTGTACGCGAAGCCCATCTGCGACCGGTACGGGATCACGGAGCTGGTCGACGGCGTCTTCGGAGCCCCGCTCGACGAGGGCACGTCGACCAAGGCCACGGTGATCGCCCAGGCCCTCGCGTCCCTCGGCCGCACCTCCCCCGCCGACCCGGCCGACGGGACGGCGCTCATGGTCGGCGACCGCGAGCACGACGTGCACGGCGCCGCCGAGCACGGCATCCGCTGCGTCGGCGTCACCTGGGGGTACGCCGCGCCCGGCGAGCTCGTCGACGCCGGTGCCGTCGCCCTGGTGGACGACGTCGCCGACCTCACCGACACCGTCCTGGCCCGGCTCTCCTGAGAGTCGTCAGTCGCGGAGTAGGGGCAGCAGCTGCTCGCCCTGGCGGCGGATCTCCTCCAGGTACGGGGTGTCGGAGAGCACGAAGTGCGTGACGCCGAGGTCCTGGTAGCGGCGCAGGGACTTCGCGACGTCGGACGGCGAGCCCACGAGCCACGTGGTCCCGGCGCCGCCGCCGCCGGCCCGGGCGGGGGCGGTGTACAGGTTCTCGTCGAGCACGTCGCCGCGGGCGGCGAGGTCGAGCAGGCGCTGCTGCCCCACGGCGACGGGCCGGTCCGCCGCTCGATGATCGGCGTCACGGTGGTCGGCGTCGCGCCGCCACCCCTGCGCCCCGGACGACGCGGCGAGCTGCGCCACCTTGGCCTCGGCGTCGCGCCAGGCCTCGTCGGTGGTGTCGCGGACGAAGGTGGTGACGCGCAGCCCGAACTGCAGCGGCGCGTGCTCCCGGCCGACCCGCTCGCTCAGCGCGCGCAGCCGGTCGATCCGCTCGGCGACGCCGTCCAACGGCTCGCCCCAGAAGAGCTGCACGTCGGCCTCGGCGGCCGCCACCTCCTCCGCCTCCGGCGACGCGCCGCCGAAGTAGAGCGTCGGGTGCGCGCGCCCCTCGCGGACCACCGGCTTGAGGGGCAGCGAGGCCGTGTCCGCCCGGTAGTGCTCGCCCTCGTACGTCACGGCGTCCTGCGTCCACAGCCGGCGCACCAGCTGCAGGAACTCGCGGGTCCGCCCGTACCGCGCCGCCCGGTCGGTGACCGTGTCGCCGTACTGCGCGACGCCGTCCTGCCCGGACACGATGTTGATCCGGACGCGCCCGCCGGTGAGGTGGTCGAGCGTGGCGGCCGCCGACGCCAGGTGCGCCGGCTGCCAGTAGCCGGGCCGGATCGCGACCAGCGGGTTGAACGTCGTCGTGCGGGCGGCGAGCGCCGCCGCGACGGTGAAGGTGTCCGGGCGGCCCCAGCCGGTGCCGAGCAGCGCGCCGTCCCAGCCGTGCTCCTCGAGCGCGCGGGCTTGCTCGGTGAGCGTGTCCAGGCTGTTGTGGTCCGCCGTGACGACGTCGCCGCGGTGGCCGGCGCGCACCTGGTTGGGGATGTACCAGAGGACGTCGGCGCTCATGCCCCCACCCCCGCGGTCGCCAGCTCGACGGCCTCGACCGACACGCCCGACGACGAGTAGCGGCTCGCCGGCCGCTCCAGCCCGTAGTGCTCGCGCAGCGTGGTGCCCTCGTAGGCGGTGCGGAACAGGCCGCGCGCCTGAAGGATCGGCACGACGTGCGCCGTGAACTCCTCCAGCCCGCGCGGCAGCACGGCGGGCATGATGTTGAAGCCGTCCGCCGCCTCGGCGTCGTACCAGTCCTGGAGGGCGTCGGCGACCTGCTCGGGCGTGCCGGCCAGCGTGCGGTGCCCGCGACCGCCGCCCAGGCGGCCGATCAGCTCGCGGACGGTCAGCCGCTCGCGCCGCGCGAGCTCCACGATCAGCGTGTACCGGCTCTTGGCGCCCTCGATCTCCTCCTCGTCGGGCAGGTCGGCGGGCAGCTGCCGGTCCAGCGGGAGGTCGTCGGGGTCGACGCGCAGGGTCGCGGCGAGCTGGCGGCGCGCGTACTCGGGCACGATGAGCTCGTCGAGCTCACGCTCGGCCGCGAGGGCCTCGGCCTCCGTCGACCCGAGCACGGGGACGAGGCCCGGCAGGATCTTGATCCCGTCGGCGTCGCGGCCGGCCGCGACGGTCCGGGCCTTGAGGTCGGCGTAGAACGCCCGCGCGTCGTCGAGCGTCTGGTGCGCGGTGAAGACCGCCTCGGCGTACCGCGCCGCGAGCCCCTTGCCGTCCTCCGACGACCCGGCCTGCACGATGAGCGGTCGTGCCTGCGGCGTCCTCGGGGTGGTGAGCGCGCCCGCGACGGAGAAGTGCTCGCCGACGTGCCGGGCCGCGTGGATCTTCGCCGCGTCCGCCCAGACGCCCTGCTCCTTGTCGCCGAGCACGGCGTCGTCGTCCCACGAGTCCCAGAGCTTGGCCGCGACGTCGAGGAACTCCGCGGCGCGCTCGTAGCGCACGGCGTGCGCGGGCTGGTCGTCGAGGCCGAAGTTGCGCGCGATGTCGGGCCCGGCCGTCGTCACGACGTTCCACCCGGCGCGGCCACCCGAGACGATGTCGATCGACGCGAACCGCCGGGCCAGGTTGTACGGGGAGTTGTAGGTGGTGGACGCCGTCGCGATGAGCCCGATGCGCTCCGTGACGGCCGCCAGCGCGGTGAGCACGATCAGCGGGTCCAACGACCCGGCGGGGCGGCGTCCGACGTCGCTGCGCAGGCCGGGGCCGTCGGCGAAGAAGACGGAGTCGAGCAGCCCCTCCTCCGCCGTGCGGGCCAGCCGCTGCAGGTAGGCGATGTTGGTGGACGTGTGCTCCGGGGAGCTCTCCGGCAGCCGCCACGACGCCTCGTGGTGGCCGGTGCTCATGAGGAACGCGTTGAGGTGGAACGGTCCGGGGCGGTGGCCGTCGCGGCCGGCGGTGCGGGTCATGCGGTCACGTCCTTCCGCTCGACGCCGAGGGCGTCGAGCAGCTCGGTGCGGATGGCGGCGAAGCGGGGATCGGCGGCGTCCCGCGCCCCGTCGAGGTCGATGCGGCGCTCGACGGCGATGCGGCCGCGGTCGAGGACGACGACGCGGTCGGCGAGCACGATCGCCTCGTCGACGTCGTGCGTCACGAGCAGGACCGCGGGCCGGTGCCGGTCGTACAGGTCGCGCAGCAGCTCGTGCATACGGATGCGGGTGAGGGCGTCGAGGGCGCCGAACGGCTCGTCGGCCAGCAGCAGCTGGGGCGAGCGCACGAGCGAGCGGGCCAGCGACACGCGCTGCTGCTCGCCGCCGGACAGCTCGTTCGGCCACGCCCGCTCCCGGCCGGCCAGGCCGACCTCGGCGAGCGCGGCCCGGCCCGCGTCGCGGGCGTCCCGGCGGCCCACGCCGTCCAGGCCCAGCACCACGTTGTCGAGGACCCGCGCCCACGGCAGCAGCCGGGAGTCCTGGAACACGACGGACACCTGGTCGGGCACGCGCACCTCGCCGGCGCCCGCGACGCCGTGGTCCAGACCCGCGAGCGCCCGCAGCAGCGTCGACTTGCCCGAGCCGCTGCGGCCCAGGATCGCGACGAACTCCCCCGGCGCGAGCTCCAGGTCGAGGTCGTCGAGCACCCGCTCCTCGCCGTACGCGCGCACCAGGCCGCGCACGGCGACGGCGGGCGCCCCGGCGACGACGTCCGTGCCGGTCGCGGCCGGCGTGGCGCTCAGTCCTCCAGCGTGCGTCGCCATGCGAGCGCCCTCCTCTGCAGCAACCGGACGGCGGCGTCGGCGGTGAACCCGAGGACGCCGTAGACCACGAGGCCGACGATGATGACCTCGGTCTGGCCGTAGGTGCGGGCGAGCTCCATCATGTAGCCGATGCCCGCGGTGGCGTTGACCTGCTCGACGACGACCAGCGACAGCAGGGAGCCCGTGACGGCGAACCGCAGGCCGAGCAGGAAGCCGGGCAGCGCGCCCGGCAGCACCACGCGACGCACGAACTGCGGCCGGCCCAGCCGCACCGTCTCGGCCAGCTCGACGTAGCGGGAGTCGATGGAGCGCAGCCCGTTGTGCGTGTGCACGTAGATCGGGATGAACACCCCGAGCGCGATGGTGATGACCTTCATCGGCTCGCCGATGCCGAACCACAGGATGAGCAGCGGCAGCAGGGCGAGGTTCGGGATGGCCCGCTTGACCTGGATCGGGCCGTCGAGCAGCGCGTCGCCCACCCGGCTCAGGCCGGAGGCGAGCGCCAGCACGACGCCCGCCGCGACGCCCCACGCCAGGCCGAGGGCCGCGCGGGTCAGCGAGACGCCCAGGTTCTCCTGCAGGTCGCCCTTGGCGATCAGGTCGCCGGCGGTCGTGACGACGGTCCACGGGGCGCTGAGCACCCGCTGGTCGATGAGGCCGGTGGCGGAGCCGGCCACCCACACGCCGACCAGGACGACGACGCCGAGCAGCCCGGCCGCGGGGATCGGGCGGCCCAGCCCGAGCCGCCGACCAGCGGGGCGGACGTCGGGCCGTGCCTGGGGCCGGGCGCCGGCGATCTGTGCCGCGCCCGGAGACGTGCGGGGCGCGGTGCCCGCCCTGGTGATGGTGCCGACGGCGGTCATCGGTCGTCCTCCGCCCCGCCCTGGGCCTCGACGCCGGCGGTCTGCGCCGCGACGAACCGCTGGTCGAAGAGGTCGGCGGCGTCGAGCGGGTCCTCGCCCAGCTCCTCGGCGAGCAGGTCGACCGTCTCCTGCGTGCGGGCGATGCCGTCGGTGAGGTCGGCAGGGATGTCGGGCACGGCCGCGTGGTCCGTGAGGTACTGGGCGTCCTCCTCGGTCAGGCCCTCGTGCTCGACGTAGTACCCCTGCTTCCACTCCTCGGGGTGCGCGGCGACCCACACCTTCGCCTTGGCCCACACCTCGACGTACTCGTCGAGCGCGGCGGCCTTGGCCGGGTCCTCGAGCACGGCCTTCGGCGCGTACAGGTGGCCGGCGTCGTCGCGCAGGCCGTGCTTGACCGACTGCGCGCCGTCGGCCTCGTACTTGGTGAGGTAGCGGAACAGCTGCGTGCCGCCCAGCGGGGCGACGTCGACCTCTCCCGCTGCCAGCGCGGTGGAGTACACGTCGCCGGTGCTGGGCAGCTCGACGAGCTCCACGTCGTCCTGGGTGAGGCCGGCCGCGGCCAGCGCCTTGAGCACCAGCGCGCCCTGCGCCTGGCCGGGGCTGAACGCGATCCGCTTGCCGGCCAGGTCGTCGAGGGAGCCGAGCGCGATGCCGGGCCGCCCGGCGAGCTCGTAGATCGGCGCCTCCTGCCAGTTCTCCCGGTACTGGGTCGCGATGATCGACACCGGTACGCCGGTCCACGTCGCGTGGATGGGCGGGATGTCAGCCACGGCGCCGACGTCGAGCGACTCGGCGCGGAACGCCTCGATGGTCTGCGGGCCGCCGGACAGGTTGGCCCACTCCAGGTCGAACGAGAAGTCGTGCTCGATCTCGTCGCCGGCCAGCTCGAGCGCGACCTCGGTGGTCGGGTCGCCGACGACGAGCGTCGTGCCGTCCGGCACCGCGGACGGCAGCGGGTCGGAGGCGGCGAGCGTGCCGCCCGGGCCGTCCGCGGCGGCGTCGGCGACGCAGCCGGCGGTGCCGAGCAGTCCGACGAGGCCGACGACGGCGGCTGCCGTCCGTCGGGCACCGCGGGCGCGGCGGAAGGGGATCGTTCGGGGCATGGCGGGGTCCTCTCGGGGCGTGCGGGGGTACGCCACGTCACCCGACCGCGCGACGGCGGACGGGGCGGTGGTCTCGAGCGGGTTCTGCTGCCGGGAAGGCGGAGGCGACGGCGTGCGTCGGGTCAGCGGCGACAGCGGCGACAGGGCCGACAGCCCCGGCGGGCGCACGGCTCGACGGCCCCCGCGGCGCGGGTGCCCGGGGACCGGAGTCCGTTCGTGTCGGCGTGCATGGCGGGGAAGGTAGGCGCCGCGCAAGCCCCGCGCGAGAGTTCCCCGGAATGTCTCACGATGCGGGACCAGAATTCAAGACGTCGCCCCCGACGCCCACGGGCACGACGAAGGCCCCGGACCCTGTGAGGGGGTCCGGGGCCTTCGTCGTCGACCGTCAGGTCGGTGGGCTCAGCGCGTCACTCCGCGCCGGCCTGCATCTGCCCGGTCGGGGGCAGGTCGTGCACCGAGACGCCGGTGGGGGCGTCGAGCGCCGCCGCCGCGCCGACCGTGACCGGCCCGCGCTCGTGCTCGCTCTTGGGGACCCCGCGGAAGCTGAACTCCCCGAGGATGCCCTCGCCCGCGCCGTCGACCAGCACGAGGTCGCCGGCCTTGAGCTCGCCGAACAGGATCTTCTCGGACAACGTGTCCTCGATCTCCCGCTGGATCGCCCGCTTCAGCGGACGGGCGCCGAGCACCGGGTCGTAGCCCTTCTCCGCCAGCAGGTTCTTCGCGGCGGGCGTGAGCTCGATGGCCATGTCCCGGTCGCGCAGACGCTTGTCCAGCTTGGCGATCTCCAGGTCGACGATCTCGATGATCTCGTCCTGCGAGAGCTGCGGGAAGACCACCACGTCGTCGACGCGGTTGAGGAACTCCGGCCGGAAGTGCTGCTTGAGCTCCTCGTTGACCTTCGCCTTCATGCGCTCGTAGGAGGTCACCAGGTCGCCGCCGGCGTTGAAGCCGGTCTGGACGCCCTTGGCGATGTCCCGCGTGCCGAGGTTGGTGGTCATGATGATCACGGTGTTCTTGAAGTCGACCACCCGGCCCTGCGAGTCGGTCAGGCGACCGTCCTCGAGCACCTGCAGCAGCGAGTTGAAGATGTCCGCGTGGGCCTTCTCGACCTCGTCGAACAGGACCACCGAGAACGGCTTGCGCCGCACCTTCTCCGTGAGCTGGCCGCCCTCGTCGTAACCGACGTACCCGGGGGGCGAGCCGAACAGCCGCGACACGGTGTGCTTCTCCGAGAACTCGGACATGTCGAGCTGGATCAGCGCGTCCTCGTCCCCGAAGAGGAACTCGGCGAGCGCCTTGGCCAGCTCCGTCTTCCCGACGCCCGTGGGGCCGGCGAAGATGAACGAGCCACCGGGTCGCTTCGGGTCCTTGAGCCCGGCACGCGTGCGACGGATCGCCTGGGACAGCGCCTTGATGGCCGTGTTCTGCCCGACGACGCGCTTGTGCAGCTCGTCCTCCATGTGCAGGAGCTTGCTGGACTCCTCCTCGGTGAGCTTGACGACCGGGATGCCGGTCGACATCGCCAGCACCTCGGCGATGAGCTCGTCGTCGACCTCCGCGACGGAGTCGAGGTCGCCCGACTTCCAGGCCTTCTCCTTGTCGGCGCGCTGGGCGGTGAGCTGCTTCTCCTTGTCCCGCAGCCCGGCGGCCTTCTCGAAGTCCTGCTCGTCGATCGCCGACTCCTTGTCCCGGCGCGCCTCGGCGATCTCCTCGTCCAGGGCCTTGAGCTCCGGCGGCGCCGTCATGCGGCGGATGCGCAGGCGCGCGCCCGCCTCGTCGATCAGGTCGATCGCCTTGTCCGGCAGGTATCGGTCGTTGATGTACCGGTCGGCGAGCTGCGCGGCGGAGACCAGCGCGGAGTCCGTGATGGACACGCGGTGGTGCGCCTCGTAGCGGTCGCGCAGACCCTTGAGGATCTCGATGGCGTGCTCGAGCGACGGCTCGTTGACCTGGATCGGCTGGAAGCGGCGCTCCAGGGCCGGGTCCTTCTCGACGTACTTGCGGTACTCGTCGAGCGTCGTGGCGCCGATCGTCTGCAGCTCGCCGCGGGCCAGCATCGGCTTGAGGATGCTCGCCGCGTCGATCGCGCCCTCGGCGGCGCCCGCCCCGACGAGGGTGTGGATCTCGTCGATGAACAGGATGATGTCGCCGCGGGTGCGGATCTCCTTGAGCACCTTCTTGAGGCGCTCCTCGAAGTCACCGCGGTAGCGGGAGCCGGCGACCAGGGCGCCGAGGTCCAGCGTGTAGAGCTGCTTGTCCTTCAGCGTCTCCGGCACGTCGCCGCGCACGATGTCCTGGGCGAGGCCCTCGACGACGGCCGTCTTGCCGACGCCCGGCTCGCCGATCAGCACCGGGTTGTTCTTGGTGCGGCGGCTCAGCACCTGCATGACGCGCTCGATCTCCGTCGAGCGGCCGATGACCGGGTCGAGCTTGCCCTCGCGCGCGGCCTGGGTGAGGTTGCGGCCGAACTGGTCGAGGACGGCGGAGCCGGACGGCTGCCCCTCCTGCGGGCCGCCGGCGGCCACGGGCTCCTTGCCCTGGTAGCCGCTCAGCAGCTGGATGACCTGCTGGCGCACCTTGTTCAGGTCGGCGCCCATCTTCGTGAGGACCTGGGCGGCGACGCCCTCGCCCTCGCGGATGAGGCCGAGCAGGATGTGCTCGGTGCCGATGTAGTTGTGCCCGAGCTGCAGCGCCTCGCGCAGCGACAGCTCCAGCACCTTCTTGGCGCGCGGCGTGAACGGGATGTGCCCGCTCGGGGCCTGCTGGCCCTCGCCGATGATCTCGGTGACCTGGGTGCGGACGCCGTCGAGCGAGATCCCCAGCGACTCCAGGGCCTTCGCGGCGACGCCCTCACCCTCGTGGATGAGTCCGAGCAGGATGTGCTCGGTGCCGATGTAGTTGTGGTTGAGCATCCTTGCCTCTTCCTGAGCAAGGACGACCACCCGACGGGCTCGGTCGGTGAATCTCTCGAACATGTGCTGCTCCCTCACGAGCGGCGTTACCTGCACCCCGTCGGATTGACGGCTACAGCCTGACCGCTACGACTCTATGCGCTCCCAACTCGCCGACACCCCTCGGTAAGCCCATGTTCGCCAGGGGCGTGACGGCGTGCCGGATTGCCAGCCGCGGGCGAGGCGGTCCAGGCTCGGGGAAAGGCGGTCGCCGCCGCGGAGGTCGCCGCAGAGGTTCCACCCAGGGGGTACCGATGGACGAGATCGAGCAGCAGCCTGGAGCCACGGGCGGGGCGGGCCACGACGCGGGCCGGCGGGCCTGGAACGGTGACGACGCGCGGCTGGCGCAGTTCTCCGGCGTCCTCGGCGAGGTGCACGACCCGCTGACCTGGGGCCTCGACCTGGAGGACCAGTCGCTCACCGGGCCCGCCGACTCCGACGACCCGACGTCCGAGCGGTTCGTGCGCGCCTACCGGTCGTTCACGGGTGAGGCGCTGGAGGTCGAGACCCTGCGCACCCGGGTCGCGGACGCCGACGTCGAGGACGTCGTCCGCGCCGCGTGCAGCGGCGCCCTCGCCGCACCCCTGCACGCCGACATCGCCGCGCCCGTCGAGGCCGCGCCGTCCGACGGCGGGGACGAGGCCGCGGCGGACGACGGGTCGGACTTCGCGGACTCGTTCCAGGACTACCGCAGCGCCATGCGGGCCCTCGTCGCCGAGGTCGACGAGGCCCCGCTGACGACGGGGACGTTCGTCGTGGACGGCGACGACGCGGGCTGCGTGCGCGTCACCGCCCGCGAGACCACCGCCGTGTACGTGGCGGCGGCCGACCGCGCCCTCGTGGTCACGGGCCCCGCCGACCTCGTCGACCGGGTGGAGGTCGTGACCCGGCCCGTCGACGCCCTCCTGTCGGGCCGACGTCGTGCTGACGGCGGCGCGTGATCGACGTCCCGTGACCTCGCCCTGACGGACGACGACGCCCGACCTATGCTGCAAGCCAGGGCCGTCCCGCGGGTCGTGGCGGGGGCGGCGGACGCACGACGAGAGAGTCGGGGTGGCCGATGCGCGGCATCGTGGTCGGGGTCAACGGTTCGGTCGAGTCGGACGAGGCGCTGGACTGGGCGCTGCGGGAAGCCGCCGCGGCCGCCGTGCCGCTCACGCTGGTCATGGTCGACGCGGGCGCCGGGAAGGGCGCCGACGCCGCCGCGCACGAGGCGGCGCTCGCCCCGGTGCGCGAGGAGGCGCAGGGGCTGCTCGACGCGGCCCGCGCCCGCACGGGGGTCGACGTCGACGGGACGGTCTCGGCTCTCCCCGGCCCGGCGGCCGACCGGCTGCTCGAGCTCGGCGCCGACGCCGACATGCTGGTCCTCGGCCGCCGCCGGCGGGGCCGGCTCGGCCGGGCCGTGCTGGGCTCGGTGTCGACGACGGTCGTGGAGCACGCCGTCGTCCCCGTCACGGTGGTGCGCCACGGCAACCCCGACGGCGCCCCGGAGGACGACGTGCCCGCCGAGGCGGCGCCGCGCATCGTCGTCGGCGTCGACACGTCCGCCCCGAGCGTCGCCGCGCTGCGGCACGCGTGCGAGGTCGCGGGCCGCACGGGGGCGTCGATCGACGCCGTCTTCGCGTGGCAGATCACGACGCTGGCCCCGCTGCCGGGGTCGTGGGGCTGGGCGCCGCCCGTCGACGACTACGAGAAGTTCGCGGCCGACTCGCTCGCCGAGGCGGTACGGGCGGCCGGCGTGACGCTGCCGCCCGAGCGGCTGACCCGCCGGGTGGTGCACGGCCAGGCCGCCAAGCAGCTCGTGCTCGCGGCGCAGGGCGCCGAGCGGCTCGTCGTCGGGGCGCGCGGCCTCGGCGGCTTCGACCGGCTGCTGCTCGGCTCGGTCAGCCGGCAGGTGCTCGACTTCGCGCCCTGCCCCGTCACCGTCGTCCGCGGCTGACCGCCGTACCCGCCCTCGTCAGGCGAGCGCCTGCCCGAGGTCGGCGACCAGGTCCTCGACGTCCTCGATCCCGACGGACAGGCGGACGAGGTCGTCGGGCACCTCGAGCGACGTGCCCGCGACCGAGCCGTGCGTCATGCGCCCCGGGTGCTCGACCAGGGACTCCACCCCGCCCAGGGACTCCGCGAGCGTGAACACCTGCGTGCGCGCGCACACGTCGAGAGCCTTCGCCTCGCTGCCCGCCCGGAACGACACCATGCCGCCGAACCCGGTCATCTGGCGGGCGGCGACGTCGTGCCCCGGGTGCGACGCGAGGCCCGGGTAGAGCACCTCGGTCACGGCCGGGTGGTCGACGAGGAAGGCCGCGACCGCGGCCGCGTTGGCCTGGTGGCGGTCCATCCGGACCGCGAGCGTCTTGAGCCCGCGCAGGGTCAGCCACGCGTCGAACGGTCCCGCGACGGCCCCCGACGAGTTCTGGTGGAAGCCGACGGCGCCCGCCACGTCCGTGCCGCCCGCGGGCGACTCGAGCCCGCCCGGCAGCACCGCGCCCGCCGCGACGACGAGCGCTCCCCCGACGACGTCGCTGTGCCCGCCGATGTACTTGGTCGTCGAGTGCACGACGACGTCCGCGCCGAGCGCGAGCGGCTGCTGCAGGTACGGGGTGGCGAAGGTGTTGTCGACGACGAGCAGCGCGCCGGCGTCCCGCGCGACGCCGGCGAGCGCCGCGACGTCGCTGATGCCGAGCAGCGGGTTGGTCGGCGTCTCGACCCACAGCACCCTGGTCTCGGGCCGGACCGCGGCCCGGACCGCCTCGACGTCGGACAGGTCGACCGGGGTGTGCGCGATCCCCCACGGCCCGAAGACCCGAGCGATGAGCCGGTACGTGCCGCCGTACGCGTCGTCGGGCACGATCACGTGGTCGCCCGGGCGCAGCACCGCGCGCAGCAGCGTGTCCTCCGCCGCCAGGCCGGAGGCGAACGCGAAGCCCTGCGCCGGGTCCAGGCCCCCGGACTCCGCCGCCGCGAGCGCCTCCTCCAGCGCGGTGCGCGTCGGGTTGGCGGAGCGGGAGTACTCGTACCCGCCGCGCAGGCCGCCCACGCCGTCCTGCTTGTACGTGGAGACCTGGTGGATCGGCGGCACGACGGCGCCCGTCGTCGGGTCCGGGTCCTGGCCCGCGTGGATGGCGCGGGTCGAGAAGCCGGTGCGGGTCCAGTCGTTGTGCTCGCTGTTGCTCACCCGGTCAGACTACGCACGAGCGTGGTCACCGGCCCGCGACGAACCCGAGGAGGTCGTGGCGGGTGAGGACGCCGACGGGGTCGCCGTCCTCGACGACGAGCAGCGCGTCGGCGTCGGTGAGCGCGGCGCGCACGGCCTCCACGCCCTCGCCGGCGCCGATGAGCGGCAAGCGGGCCTCCATGTGCGCGTCGACACGGTCGGCGAGGGTGGCGCGGCCGGAGAACACGGCGTCGAGCAGCGCGCGCTCGGTGACCGACCCCGCGACCTCGCCGATCTTCACGGGCGGCTCCGCCCCGACGACGGGCATCTGCGAGACGCCGTACTCCCGCAGGATCTCGATGGCGTCGCGCACCGTCTCGCTGGGATGGGTGTGCACCAGGTCGGGCAGCCGCCCGTCCTTGGCCCGCAGGACGTCGCCCGCGGTGACGCCCTCCTCGTCGGGCAGGAACCCGTACGACCGCATCCACGTGTCGGAGAAGATCTTCGACAGGTAGCCGCGACCGCCGTCGGGCAGCAGGACGACGATCACGGCCTCCGCCGCGGCCGCCGCGTCCTCGTCCTCGAGCCGGCGCGCGAGCCGCAGCGCCGCCTCCACCGCCATCCCGCACGACCCGCCCACGAGCAGGCCCTCCTCGCGCGCGAGCCGGCGCGTCATGGCGAAGGAGTCCGCATCGGTGACGGCGATGACCTCGTCCGGCACGGTCGGGTCGTAGGCGCCCGGCCAGAAGTCCTCGCCGACGCCCTCCACGAGGTACGGCCGGCCGTCGCCGCCGGAGTAGACCGAGCCCGCCGGGTCGGCGCCGACGACCCGCACGGGGCCGCCGTCGGCCCGCTCCGCCGAGACCTCCTTGAGGTAGCGGCCGGTGCCGGTGATCGTGCCGCCCGTGCCGACGCCCGCGACGAAGTGGGTCACGCGGCCGTCGGTGTCCGTCCACACCTCGGGCCCGGTGGACTCGTAGTGCGACAGCGGGCCGTTCGGGTTGGCGTACTGGTTCGGCTTCCAGGCCCCGTCGATCTCCCGCACGAGCCGGTCGGAGACCGAGTAGTAGGAGTCGGGGTGGTCGGGCGGGACGGCGGTCGGCGTCACGACGACGCGCGCGCCGTACGCCCGCAGCACGTCGCGCTTGTCCTCGCTCACCTTGTCCGGGCAGACGAAGACGCAGTCGTAGCCCTTCCGCTGCGCGACGAGCGCGAGGCCCACGCCGGTGTTGCCCGACGTCGGCTCGACGATCGTGCCGCCGGGCCGCAGCTCCCCGGACGCCTCCGCCGCCTCGACCATCTTCAGCGCGATGCGGTCCTTGACCGACCCGCCGGGGTTCACGTACTCGACCTTGGCGAGGATCGTCGCGCTGAGGCCGTCCGTGACACGGGTGAGCCGCACGAGCGGGGTGTGCCCGACGAGCTCCGAGATGTGCTCCGCGTATCTCATGAGCCGATCATGCCCCTCTGTGGGGCTTTCACCACCGGTCCCGCGTGGTGCCGCGGAACGCCACGACGAGCACCCGCACCGCGAGCACGGTGCCGACGAAGCCCAGCGCGGCGCCGAGCACCGTGAACCACGGCAGCTGCGGAGCGAGCATCGGCCCGCCGTCGGCGACGAACAGCACCACCGCGCCGACGACGGCGCCCACGGCCACGAGGGTCATGATGACCTGCTGCACCAGGCCGGACAGGAACGCCCGGTCGGCGGGGTCGGAGAACGCGCGCACGGTGACGGTGAACCGTCCCTCCTCCAGGTCCCGGACGAGGCGGGTCACGCGGCGGGGCAGCCGCTCCAGCTCGGGCGCGAAGCCGAGGAGCTGCTGCGTGGCCTTCCGGCGCACGGCCTCCGGCGTGACGAGCCGGTGCAGCAGGGGTCGGCCGTGGTCGCGGGCGCCGGCCACCAGGTCGTAGCCGGGACTGAGCAGGTCGAGCGTGCCCTCCAGCGACGCGAAGGTGCGGAACGCGGCCGCGACCTGCGGCGGCACCGCCATGCCGGCCGACGTCACGACCCGGACCAGGCCGGCGAACGCCGCGCCCGCCCCCGCTCCCGCCCGGAACCGGAGCACCAGCCGGCCGACCTCGCGCTCGAGGCGGCGCGCGTCGAGCCCGGGCGGCGCGTCGAGCAGCTCGAGCAGGGCGTCGGTGGCGGCGATCGCGTCGTCGCCGTCGATCGCCAGCAGCAGCGCGCCGAGGGCGATGCGCTCGGGCTCGCCGAGCCTCCCGACCGACCCCATGTCGAGCAGGCCGAGGCCACCGTCGGCCAGCACGAGCACGTTGCCCGGGTGCAGGTCGGCGTGGAACGTGCCCGCCACGAGCAGCTGGTCGAGCGCGGCGCGCAGCAGCCGGTCGGCGAGCGCGGCGCGCGCCCTGTCGTCGAGCCCGGCCAGCACCTCCCGGGCCTGGCCGACCGGCGTGCCGTCCAGGCGCTCCAGCACCAGCAGCGTGTCGCTCGACGGCCCGTCGACCACCTGCGGCACCACGACCAGCGGGCCCGACGACGCGCCGTCGTGCGTCACGACGTCCAGCGCGGTGCGCAGGGCGCGCGTGTTCTCCGCCTCGACGGCGTAGTCGAGCTCCTCACGCAGCGACGCGGCGAAGCCGTCGGCCAGCGCGACGACGCCGAGGCTGCGGCCCCACGCCGTGTCCCGCTCGAGGCGCCGGGCGAGCCGGCCGAGGATCGCGAGGTCGACGGCGACCTGCTCGCGGGCGCCGGGGCGCAGCACCTTCACCACCACGTCGCGTCCGTCGAGCAGGCGAGCGGCGTGCACCTGCCCTACCGACGCGGAGGCGAGCGGCTGCGGGTCGAAGGACCCGAAGACCTCCGCCACGGGGCGCCCGAGCGACCGCTCGACGACGGCCTCCACCTGGTCCCACGGCGCCGGCGGCACGTCGCTCTGCAGCGTCGCGAGGGTCTCGGTGACGGCGTCGGGCAGCAGGTCGCGCCGGGTGGAGAGCATCTGGCCGAACTTCACGAACGTGACCCCCGCGTCGGACAGGGTGTCGCGCAGCCCGACCGCGAGGCGGCGGACGTCCGATCGCGACGTCGCGCCGTCGCGCCGGTTCCGGCCGAACGCGCCGCCGAGGCCGTGCCGGACGCCGATCGCCACGACCTGCGCGTACCGGCGCGTCTCGCGGCGCCCCTGCCGCAGCCGCCGGGCGGCGCGCCAGGGGGTGGGCAGCGTGCCCGTGGGCACCAGCAGCTCCAGCACGAGCAGCACGCACAGGCCCAGCACGAACGCCCAGCAGAAGACGAGGACGATCCCGACGAGGGCGACCCACGGGTCGACCTCCAGCGCGCCGTCGCCGCTCCACCAGCCCGCCGCGCGCAGCCCGCTGGTGAGCGCCGCCGACGCGACCGAGATCGCCACCAGCGAGACGAGCCCTGCCCTGACCCAGCCGACCGGCGCGCCCATCACCCGCCGCGCCGTCCAGGCGAGCAGCGCCAGCATCGCCACCGTCGACACGAACGCAAAGATCGCGCCCACCACGCCGCCTACCGCGTCCATGACCGCCCCGTCGTCACCCGCACCATGACGCCCACTCTTCCGGACCCGGCCCCGGCCCGTCGTGCCGAACATGCGGTGGCGCTCGTTCTCATGGCGGAGGACGTGCGCCGCTGCATGGTCGACATCGGGGCGGGTCAGGCGCGGGTGGCCCAGGTGGCGAGGGTGAGGGCGACGGCGTCCTCGGCGAGCGCGGCGGGCAGGTCCGGCCAGCCGCGGCGCGCGACGGCGGCGCGCCACGCCGCCCCCGCGCCGGTGCCGACGACGCCTCCCGCCGCCCCGGCGACGATCGCCGCCACGACCGACGGCGCCGGGGCGTGGTGCCGGAGCGCCAGCAGCAGCCCGCCGGTGGCGCCGCTCGCCGCCCGGACGTCGGGCCCGGGCGGGTCGAGGCGGCTCGGGGTCGTGGGCAGCTTGTCGCCCACGAGCTCGCCGGCGACGGCGAGCCCCGCGAGCAGGCGCGGCAGCGTGGCCGGTCGGCGGAGGCGGTGCGTGGGCGGCCGGTGCGCCGGCACCGGGCCGAGCAGCGGGCCGGCGACGCCGAGCGTCGCGCGCGACCCCGCGGCCACCCCCAGCGCCAGCGAGCGGACGACGAGCGGTGCGGTCATGCGCCCACCCTGGCACCGCCGGGCCTCTGCCGCCCGCCGCCGCCGACGCCGAACAGGTCGGACCCGGTCAGGCGGGGAGGGCGGCCGGCTCGGCGGCGGGGCCCACGGGGTCGGGGCGCCCCTTGTCGTTGCGCATCAGGAAGCTCGCGACGACGAGGACGGCCAGGGCCACGGCCCCCATGACGAGGTAGGACGAGGAGAACCCGATCGCGTCGTACGACAGGCCGAAGACCCACGAGAAGATGAAGACGCCGACCTGCTTGGCCGTGTTGAAGCCGACCATGTAGGCGGTGGCGGAGATCCGGACGTCGAACATGCGGGTGATGTACTTCATCACCGAGACCAGCATCAGCGGCATCTCGATCGAGGCCAGCAGGCGCCACACGATGAGCATCTCGGTCGACGTGAAGAGGGCCGAGCCCACCACGCGGACCACGAGGACGAGGGCGAAGATCTGCAGGCCCCGCTTGGCGCCGATCTTGTTGATGATGAACGGCATCGCCACCATGACGGCGGCCTCGAGCAGGATCTGCACGAACACGACGCGGGAGAACAGCACCTGCGGGTCGCCCGAGCCGGTCACGTGGTGGCCGAAGTAGATCGCGTACTGCCCGTCGAAGACGTCGTAGAGCGCGGCCGTGCCGAACATCAGCACCATGAAGCCGACGAACGAGCGGTCGCGCAGCAGGTGCTTGAGCGTGTCCTTGCTGACCTTCGGCCGCTCCTTGGTCTCGGCGGCCACCTGGGCCTGCGCCGCGGAGTCCGCCTTCGGCGTGCGGGCCGCGAACAGCAGCGCCCCGAGGACGATCGCGGAGAACGTGCCGACCCACCAGATGTTGTCAGGGTTGGCCGCCCAGATGAAGCCGCCCACGAGCGACGCCGTCGCGCCGGCCAGCGAGCCGAAGAGCCGCACGTGCCCGTACTCGAACCCGTTGGCCCGGGAGTTGCGCTCGTTGAACGCCTCCACCACGCCGACGCCCGAGTTGAGCACCAGCGACAGGAAGACGCCGCCGACGAGCGCGCCCAGCACCTGGTTGGCGTCCACGATCGCCGGGAAGACGAACGCGAAGAAGGGGCCCATGAGCGCGCCCATGACGACGACGAACGCGAACAGGTTCTTGCGGAACCCGAGCCGGTCCTGGATGTAGCCGTAGAACGGCTGCAGGCACAGGGCCGTGAGCGCCATCATCGACTGGAGGAGGCCGATGTTGCCCGACGACATCCCCAGCTGCTCCTCGAGCCAGGGAGCGAGGAACGTCATCACGAGCTGCCAGATGGCGAAGTAGAAGAAGAACAGCCCGCCGAAGTTCCAGAACGCGAGCTTCTTCAGGGAGTCGCGGGCGCGAGGCGTGGCGGTGGCGCCGTCGGGCGTCGCGGTGGTGGTGCTCATCAGAACGCTCCGTCAGCGGGGAGGACCTCGGTCGAGGTGGGGGTGGGGCGGGTGTCGGGCACCGGCGTGCCCCACACGGGGTCGCCGTCGGCGTCGAAGGGCAGCACCTGCGCGCGGGCGTGGCGGTTCGGGTCCCACAGCGGGTCGCCGGAGATCTCGGTGTAGGTGCGTGCGTGGTAGACGAGGACGGCGTCGCCGTCGGGCGTCTCGGTGAACGAGTTGTGGCCGGGCCCGTACTGGCCCGCGGACGGGTCGCTGACGAACACGGGCTCGGTGCTCTTGGTCCACGACGCCGGGTCGAGGAGGTCGGCGCCGGCGTCGGCGGTGAGCAGGCCCATCGCGTAGTCGATGCCCGTGGCGGCGCCGGAGTAGGTGAGGAACACGCGGCCGCCGCGCACGAGGACGGACGGGCCCTCGTTGACCCAGAAGCCCTTGGTCTCCCAGTCGAACTCGGGACGGGTCAGCTCGACGGCCGGGGTCGCGAGCGTCCACGGGTTCGCCATGCGGGCGATGTACAGGTTGGAGTGGCCGCGCACCGTGAGGTCCTGCTGCGCCCAGACGAGGTACTGCTCGCCGCCGAGCACGAAGCTCGTGGCGTCCAGGGCGAACGACTCCCAGCCGGTGTCGACCTGGCCACGTTCCACCCACTCCCCCTCGAAGGGGTCGTCGGCGGTGTTCTCCAGCACGAAGACGCGGTGGTTGAACGTCTCGTTCTCGCTCGGCGCGTCCACGGTGCCGTGGTCCACGGGGGCGGCGGCGTAGTAGATGTACCAGGCGCCGTGCACGCGGTGGATCTCGGGCGCCCAGACGAGCTGCGACTGCGGCCCGGTGGCGTGCCGCTCCCAGACGGTCACCTCCTCGGCCTTCTGCAGGTCCTCGAGGCGGTCGGCGCGCCGGAGCACGATGCGGTCGTACCGGGGGTGCGAGCCCGTGAAGTAGTAGGTCCCCTCGTGCCGGAGCACGCACGGGTCGGCGCGCTGCAGCACGATCGGGTTGACCGTGACCTGGTCCGTCATTGGTGTCTCATCCTCCGGTGTCCTGCACTGGTCCGGCAGAGCGCATCGAGCGCTGCTCCACCAAGAATGTAAACGATGTAAACCAGTGACCGGAGTGACGTCCGCGACGTCGGCGCCGACAACGGCTCCATGACCTGGACGAAGGGGAGCGCGGTGTGACGAGGCCCACGCGGCGCGCGGGCCCGAGGCGGCTCAGGGCGTGACGACGAGCCCCAGCGACTCGGCGATGACCACGGCCTGGGCGTGGTCGATCACGGCACCGGTCAGGCGCGCCGCACGCGGGTCCAGCGCCGAGAGGTCCGTGCCCCGCAGGACGGCGCCGCGCAGGTCGACGTCGCCCAGCTCCGCGCCGGACAGGTCCACCCCGATCACGGTGGCACCGGCCAGCCGCGCCCCGTCGAGGTCGGCCTCGCGCATCCGCAGGCCCTCGAGGTGGACGCCGTCCATCGCCGCCCGCCGCAGCGTGACGAAGGACCAGTCGCCGCGCTCCGCCCGCAGCAGGTCGAAGCGGCAGTCGTCGAAGCGCGAACCCACGAGCTTGCAGCCCTCGAACGACGCGTCGAACAGGTTGGTGCGGCTGAACGTGCACCCCGTGAACGCGGTCTCGCGCCACACCGAGGCGTTGAACCGCGCACCGCGGAACGTGCACTCCACGAAGGTGGCGCCGGTGGCCGTCACCTCGGTGAGGTCGACCTCCACGAGCTCCACCCGCTCGAAGGTGCCGCCGGACAGGTCCCGGCCGTACCAGTCCTCTCCCCGCACGGTGCTGCCCGGCTCGATCGCGTCCGGTACGGGCCCCCGCTCGACGTCGCTCATCCCCGCACGCTAGCCCGCCCCGGCGACACCCCCTGCACGAGCCGGCCAGAGACCTCCGCGAGGTAGTACCTGAGTCGGCGAGGTAGTACCCGAGTCGGCGAGGTAGTACCGGAACCGGCAAGGTAGTACCGGACCTGCCGAGGTAGTACCGGAACCGGCGAGGTAGTACCTGACCGCGCGTCTCGGTCCGACATCGCGCGGACGGCACGGCCCGCCCGGGACTACCTCGCGGGCACGAGTACTACCTCACGGGGTTCCGTACTACCTCGGCAGGTCCGGTACTACCTCGGCAGGTTCCGTGCTCCCCCGCGGTGAACGGGTGGTCCCTCGGCGGCGCGGGTGACACTGGTCCCGTGCCCGACACGACGACGCCCCGAGGCCTGGTCCTGACGCCCGGCGCGGGCGCGAGCCGCGACCACCACACGCTCGTGGCGGTGGAGCAGCGGCTGGCCGCGCTCGACCCGCCGCTGCCCACGGAGCGTCTGGACTTCCCGTACCGGCTGGCGGGCAAGCGGATGCCGGACCGGCCTCCCGTCGCCGTCGCGCACCTGCGGGCCGAGGCGGAACGGTTCGCCGGGTCGCTCGGCGTCGGGACCGACGCGCTCCTGCTGGGCGGCCGCTCGTACGGCGGGCGGATGTGCTCGATGGCGGTGGCCGAGGGCCTACCCGCCGCAGGGCTGGTGCTGCTCAGCTATCCGCTGCACCCGCCGGGCAAGCCCGAGAAGCTGCGCGTCGACCACTTCCCCGACCTCGCGGTGCCGGTGCTGTTCGTCTCCGGCGACCGCGACCCGTTCGGGAGCCCCGACGAGCTGGCCGAGCACGCCGCGGCCATCCCCGGTCCCGTCACGGCCGTCATCCTGCCCGGCGCGCACGACGTCCGGGGCAAGGACGACGACGTCGCGGCCGCCGTCGCGGACTGGGCGCGCACGCTCTGACCGTCCCCTCCCGCTCGCATGTCCACCGATGCGCGCTTTTGTCCGCTCGCGCTCGGCACGACCGTCGGCCTGCCAGCATCTGACACGTCACGACCGTCGACCGACGGCACATGTGTGCAAGGAGGCCCTCATGTCCACGAGAAAGCTCCGACGCTCCGGCGTCGCGTTCCTCGCCGTCGGCGCCGTCGCCGCGCTCGGCGCCTGCAGCGGCGGCGACGCCTCGGGCGGCGACGGTGAGGACGTCACCCTCACCTTCGCGTGGTGGGGCGACGCGTCGCGCGCCGAGCGGTACGAGAAGGCGATCGACCTGTACGAGGAGAAGAACCCGCACGTCACCGTCCAGTCGTCGTACGCGTCGTTCGCCGACTACTGGACCTCCCGGAACACGGAGGCCGCGAGCGGCAGCCTGCCGGACGTGTTCCAGATGGACGTGACCTATCTGTCGCAGTACGGCAGCAGCGGCCAGATCGCGCCCCTCGACGAGTTCACGCAGGACGGCACGATCGACATCTCCACGTTCCCCGAGACGGTCATGCCGGCCGCCAAGGTGGACGGGAAGATCGTCGGTATCCCGACCAGCACGGGCGGCATCGCGACCTTCTTCAACACGGGGCTGCTCGGGGACCTGGGCGTGGACGTGCCCACCGGCGACCTGACGTGGGACGAGTACGACGCGGTTCTGTCGCAGGTCGGCAAGGCCGGCGCGGACGCCGACCCGCAGGTGAGCGGCTCGGTGCAGTACACCCAGATCTGGACGGTGTTCGAGATCTGGCTCGCGCAGCAGGGCAAGGCGCTGTTCACCGCCGACGGGGCGCTCGGCTTCACCGAGGCGGACCTCGCGACCTGGTGGGAGCGAGCGACGCCCCTGTTCGAGGACAGCGGGTTCATCGACCCCAAGCGGGCCGAGCAGCTCAACGGCGCGGACCCCCTCGGCTCAGGCATCACGGCCAGCGAGCTGAGCTTCTACAACTTCCTGGTCCGCTTCTCGGAGGGCAGCGCGGCCGGCGACTTCGCGATGACGCTCCCCCCGGCGGACGACGCCGGGAACCGCGGGCTCTACCTCAAGCCGTCGCTGGAGCTGTCGATGTCGGCGAGCAGCGAGCACCCGCAGGAGGCGGCGAAGTTCATCGACTTCATCGCCAACGACCCCGCCGTGAGCAAGGAGTTCGGCCTGTCGCGCGGTGCGCCCATCTCGCAGCCGGCGCTCGACGCGCTCGAGCCGGAGGGGCTCGACAAGGAGATCCTCGACTACTGGACGCAGCTGTCCGAGGTGGCCGGCGACACTCCCCCGCCGCCGCCCGAGGGCGCCGGCGCCGTGGAGGTCGAGTTCACCCGCATCGCGCAGGACGTCGGGTTCGGCAGCACGAGCCTGGACGACGGCGTCAAGGAGTTCTTCTCCATCGCCCCGGGGATGCTGGGCTGAGCGACCGCCCGCGGACGGTCGCTCAGCGGCCGCCCGCGGGCTTCTCCGGGTACTCGGCGGGCCGCTTGCCCAGCTCGACGGCGAGCTCGTGCCGGCCGGCGAGGATGTCCGGGCGCTCCTCGTCGCGCTGGCGCAGCGCGTCCGCCTGGAGCTCGGGCGAGAGGTGGTCCCAGTACAGGGTGCCGTCCAGGTGCTGCGCCTCGTGGATGAAGGCGCGCGCCAGGAACCCGCGGCCCGAGAGCTGCACCGGCCCGCCGTGCTGGTCGACGCCGCGCACGGTGGCGGCGCCGGGCCGCTCCAGCGGCTCGTACGCGCCGGGCACGGACAGGCAGCCCTCGTCCTCGGTCTCGGGGTCGGCGTCCGCGTCCACCTCGAGCACCGGGTTGACCACGTGCCCCACGTGCCGGTCGCCGCGCTCGTCCGCGACGTCGTACACGAACAGCCGGAGCCCGACGCCGACCTGCGGCGCCGCCAGCCCCACGCCCTCGGCGTTCTCCATCGTGGCGAACATGTCGTCGATCAGGCGCGCGAGCTCCGGGGTGGAGAACTCCTCGACCGTCGCCGCCGGCGCGTGCAGCACGGGCTCGCCGATCTCGGTGATCCGCAGCACGCGGCCGCGCGCCGCCTCCGGCGCCTGGGCCGGGTACGGGTCGGCCGGCTCCCCCAGCAGGTACGTGGTGGGCCGACGTCGACCGAAGCTCCAAGCCATGGGACAGAGCCTAGGCGAGGGCGGCAGGGCCGGGCCCCCCACCGCCTGACCTCCGGGGTCCCCCGGAGGCGCGTCATACCCCAGGGGGACCCCGGTCCGGGAGGAATCCGCTCATGGTCCGACGCGGCCGGCGGCCCGCCGCGGGCACCGTAGGTGTCATGACACCTCTGCTGAGCGCGCGTGGCCTGACGATGCAGTACCCCGGCGGGGTCACGCCCGCCCTGGACGGCGTGGACCTCGACATCGCCGCGGGCGAGTCGGTGGCGATCATGGGCGCGTCCGGCTCCGGCAAGACGACACTGCTGCACTGCCTCGCGGGCATCCTGCGGCCGACCGCCGGGTCGGTGACCTTCGCGTCGGGGCAGGGGGTGGTGCGGGTCGAGTCGCTGGACGACGCGGCCCGGTCGCGGCTGCGGCGCGAGGAGCTCGGCTTCGTGTTCCAGCAGGGCCTGCTGCTCGACGAGCTCACGGCGCTCGAGAACGTGGCCGTGGCCCGGATGCTCGGCGGGGTGTCGCGCGGCCAGGCCGAGGCGGAGGCCGCGCAGTGGCTGCAGTACCTGGGCCTCGCGGGCCTGGAGCAGCGGCGCCTCGGCGAGCTGTCGGGCGGCCAGGCGCAGCGCGTCGCGATCGCGCGCGCCCAGGTGACGGGCGCCCGGCTGATCTTCGCCGACGAGCCCACCGGCGCCCTGGACTCCGCCACGTCCGTCGAGGTGCTCGACCTGCTGCTCTCCGCCACCGCGCAGGGCCGCACGCTCGTCGTCGTCACGCACGACGCCGACGTCGCGCGCCGCTGCGCCCGCACCGTCGTCCTGCGCGACGGCCGCGTCGTCTCCGACACGGCGGCCCCGGCCGCCACCTCGGGCACCGCCGCGCCCGCCGCCGAGGTGTCGCGATGACCGCCACCGCCCCGGCACCCGCGCCGACCACCGTGCCGGGCGCGCGGCCGACCGGAGCCCTCGCGACGGCCGTCCACCTCGCCCCGCTGTTCCGGCGGCGACGCGACGGCGACCGCCTGGCCACCGCGCTGCCCGTGGCGAGCTTCGCCGTGGTCACGGCCCTGCTGCTCGTGGTGCTGGGCGGTGCGCAGGCCTTCTTCGGCTGGGACGACGAGCTCGCCTCCACCTACGAGACGCTTGCCGTCATCGCCGTCGTGCTGCTCCTCGTGCCGCTCGCCACGGTGGGCGCGTCCGCCGCCCGCCTCGCCGCCCGACGGCGCGACGAGCGGCTCGCGTCCCTGCGCCTGCTCGGCGCGACCACCGGCACGATCACCGCGCTCACCGTGCTCGAGGCGGCGGTGACGGCGCTGGCCGGCGCCGTCCTCGGCGTCGTGCTCTACGCGGTCCTCGCGCCGCTCGTGGGGCTGCTGCACTTCCGCGGCGAGGCGCTCGGCGCGCAGATGTGGGTGCCCTGGTGGTGGCTGCCGCTCGCCGTGCTCGGCGTGGCGCTGCTGGCCGCGGCGAGCGCCGTCGTCGGCCTGCGCGCCGTCGTCGTGACGCCGCTGGGCGTGCGGACGCGGCAGAAGGCCGGCACCGCGCACTGGGTTCGCGTCGTGATCGCCGTCGGCGTGCTCGTCGTCGGGCTGGGGCTCATGCAGGTGCTGGGCGTGCTCGGCGAGATGGGCGGCATCGTCGCGATCGTCGGCACGCTCGCGGCGATCTTCGGCGGCATGCTGCTCGCCCTCGACGCCCTGGGCCCGTGGTTCGTGCGCGTGCGGGCGCGGCGCCAGGCGCGCAAGGCGCAGACGGTGCCTCGCCTGCTCGCCGCGCGCATGGTGCTCGAGGACCCGAAGGCGGCGTGGCGGCAGGTCAGCGGCGTGGCGATGACCAGCTTCGTCGGCGTCTTCGGCGCCGTCGGGCTCGCCATGGCGGACATGACGTCGACCGAGGGCATGGACCCCGACGAGCGGTGGCTCATGCAGGACGTCTCCACCGGCGTCCTCGTCACCGTGGCGGTGTCGTTCCTCATGGTCGCGTGCTCGGTGGGCATCAACCAGGCCGCCTCGACGCTCGACCGGGCCGCCGTGCACGTCTCGCTCGACCGGCTCGGCGTGCCGCGCGAGGTGATGAGCGAGGCCGCGCGGCGCGCCGTGATGTCGGCCCTGTGGATGGTGGCCGGCGGCTCGGCGCTCTGCGCGGCCGTGCTGCTGTTCCCGCTGGTCGGGATGGCGATCTTCGTCCAGCCCGTCGCGATCGTCACCGCGCTGGCCGTCTTCGCGCTCGGGTTCCTCTCCGTCCGTGGCGCGGCGGCGCTCAGCGCCCGCCTCGTGCCGGGGATCCTCGCCCGGCCCGAGCGCGCGCTCTGACGTCGCGGGTCAGCCGGCGGAGCCGTCGGTCTTCTTCCCGGTCTCCCGCTCCCAGGCGTCGAGCTGCTGGGTGAGCGCCCGCGCCAGCTCGAACACCTGCTGCGGCGGGATGCGTACCCGAGAGACCACCTTGCCCGGCACCACGCGGCCGGTGACCGCCCCGGTGTCGGGGTCGGTCACCGGCTGCGGCGGCTTGGTGGCGGCGACGAAGTCGATGACGAACGACGTCGACGTGTGCCACAGCGACGCGAAGTCCGCCGGGACCCCTCCCTCGAGCTCGGCGGGGACGTCGATCTTGAACTTCACCTCGTTGTTCGCCATGGCCCCCACTGTCGTCCCACTGCGGCACGGTCGCCAACAACCCGGCGACGGGCGCGCCGCGGCGGCCGCGCGACGAGCAGCGCCCACACCACCAGCCCGACGACGAGGGCCCAGAAGGCGGACCCGACGCCGAGCACCACGAGGGGGCTGGCCGCCGTGAGGAACGTGGCCGTCGCGGCGACCCGGTGCGACTCGTCGCGGAGGGCGGCCGCCAGGGCGGTGCCGAGGGTGGTGAGCAGCGCGAGGCCGGCGACCGTCTCGAACACCCCGGCCGGGGACGCCGCGACGAGCGCCGTGACCAGCGGCGACAGGACGGCGAGGACGAGGTAGGCCCACCCGGCGCTCTGCGTCGCGACCCAGCGACGCCGGGGGTCGGGGTGCGCCTCGGCCGACGCCGGCAGCGCCGCCGTGATGGCGGCCAGGTTGACCGCGTGGCCGCCGGCGAACGCCCCCACCATCGTTCCGGCCCCGGTGACCAGCAGCGTCTCGCGCCAGGGGACCGCGTAGCCGAAGGAGGCCAGGACGCTGACCCCGGGCACGTTCTGCGACGCCATCGTCACGACGTACAGCGGGAGGGCGATGCCCACGACGGCGGGCAGCGTGAGCTCGGGCGGCGTCAGCACGAGGCCCGGCGGCCGGAGCCCGAGCGAGGCGTCCCCCGCGGCCACCGCCGCCAGGACGAGGACGACGCCGAGCCCGAAGGCGACGGGCGTGGCCCACCGCGGCGCCAGGCGGGCGAGGACGAGCCACACGACGATCACCGGCCCGACGAGCAGCGGCGCGGCCGTGACGGCGACCAGGGGCTCCAGGCACAGCGAGAGGAGCACCCCCGCGAGCATGGCCTGGGCCACGGGCACGGGGATGGCCGCGACGAGTCGGCCGAGCGCGGGCCACGCCGCGGTGAGCCCGATCAGGGCGCCGCACACGACGAACGCCCCGACGGCGGCGGGCCACCCGCCGGCGACCCCGCCCGCACCCGCGAGGACGGCGGCGCCGGGCGTCGACCACGCCAGGGTCAGGGGCGCGCGGTGGCGGCGGCTGAGCCAGATCATCCCGAGCCCCTGGACGACGCACAGTACGAGGAGGCCGGACGCCGCCTGCTCCGGTGTGGCACCGACCGCCCGCAGGCCCGTGACGACGACCGCGAACGAGCTGGTGAAGCCGACGAGGGCGGCGACGATCCCGACACCGACCGGCTGCGCGAGCGAACGTTCCACGAACGGAACGGTAGGCCCGGGCCGCCTCGTTCCGCAAACAGAACGCTAGGATGACGCCGTGCGATCCGCCGAGCTCTCCGCGCTCATCGGCGCGCGCCTCACCTCCGCCCGCGCCGTCCGGGGGCTCTCCCTCGGGGCCCTCGCCCGTGCCGCCGGGATCGGCAAGGGCTCGCTGTCGGAGATCGAGGGCGGGTCGCGCAACCCGAACCTCGCCACCCTCTACGCCCTCGCCGGAGCCCTCGACGTCCCGATGTCGTGGCTGCTCGCCGAACGCGCGGGGGCCGAGGTGTCCTCCCCCGGCATCCACACCCGGCTGCTGGCCGCCACGCAGGAGGACGAGGTCACGGTGGAGGTCTTCGCGCTGCGGCTCGACCGCGGTCCGATGCACCGCTCGGAGGCGCACGGCGCCCACGTGACCGAGCACCTGCTGGTCACCCGCGGCCGGGCCGAGGTCGGCCCCCTCGACGCCACCGTCGAGCTCGGCGTCGGCGAGTCCCTGCAGTGGACCGCCGACTCCCGGCACGGGTACCGCGCGCTGGGCGGGGCGTCGGCCGAGGCGGTGCTCACCATGTGGTGGCGGCGCCCCCGTCGCTTCTAGTCATACAGGTTTCAGACTTGTATGCTCACTCGGGTCGCCGGGGACGAGCCCGGGGACGACCCCGGGCCGGCCGCGACGGCGGCCCGCAGACGCGAAGGAGCGCCAATGTCTCACCAGCTGCCCTACCAGCCCGACGCCATCCGGTCCGTGCAGCTCTCGACGCTCACGCTGCCGCTGGCCACCGCCGTCTCCGACGCCAAGGTGTTCACCGGGCGGCAGAAGCCGATGACCGAGGTCGTGTTCCTCGTCGCCGAGATCACCACCGAGCAGGGCCACAAGGGTCTCGGCTTCTCCTACTCCAAGCGCGCGGGCGGGCCGGCCCAGTACGCGCACGCCAAGGAGGTCGCCGACGCGGCGCTCGGCGAGGACCCCAACGACATCGCCAGGCTGTACACGAAGCTGCTGTGGGCGGGAGCGTCCGTGGGCCGCTCCGGCGTCGCGACGCAGGCCCTCGCCGCGATCGACATCGCGCTCTACGACCTCAAGGCCAAGCGCGCGGGCCTGCCGCTGGCCAAGCTGCTCGGCGCGCACCGCGACTCGGTGCGCACCTACAACACCTCCGGCGGCTTCCTGCACGCCGGCATCGACGAGGTGAAGGACCGTGCGTCGCTGTCGCTGGCCGAGGGCATCGGGGGCATCAAGATCAAGGTGGGCCTGCCGGACACCCGCGCCGACCTGGCCCGCGTCGAGGCCGTGCGCGAGCACCTCGGCCCGGACGTCCCGCTCATGGTCGACGCGAACCAGCAGTGGGACCGCACCACCGCGCTGCGCATGGGGCGGCGACTCGAGCCGTACGACCTGGTGTGGATCGAGGAGCCGCTGGACGCCTACGACGCCGAGGGCCACGCCGCCCTCGCCGCCGCCCTGGACACGCCGGTGGCGACCGGCGAGATGCTCGCGTCGGTGGCCGAGCACGAGCGCCTCATCGCCGCCCGGGCCTGCGACATCATCCAGCCCGACGCCCCGCGCGTCGGCGGCATCACGCAGTTCCTCCGCCTGCTCACCCTCGCCGACCAGGCCGGGCTGGACCTCGCGCCCCACTTCGCGATGGAGATCCACCTGCACCTGGCGGCCACGTACCCGCGCGAGCCATGGGTGGAGCACTTCGACTGGCTCGACCCGCTGTTCGAGGAGCGCCTGGAGACGAAGGACGGCCGGATGCTGGTGCCCGACCGCCCGGGGCTCGGCGTGACGCTCACCGAGCAGGCGCGGGCGTGGACCACGGACAGCGTGCTGGTCGGGTCGCGGTGAGGCCCGGTCAGGACGCGCCGGCCGGGGTGCGCCGGATGATGGAAGCATGAGCCCATGCCCCCGACCCTGAGCGGCGCGCTCGTCGCCGCGCTGCGGGCGCGGATCGTCGACGGTGACATCGCCCCCGGCGAGAAGCTGCCCAGCGAGACCGCGCTCGCCGTCGAGCACCAGGTCAGCCGCACCGTCGTGCGCGAGGCGATCGCCCGCCTCAACCTCGAGGGGCTGGTCCACACCCGGCGCGGCAGCGGCAGCTACGCGCTCGCGCCGCCCGCCGGGGACGGCGACGACGTGCCCGTCGCGCGCTCGCTCGAGGACCGGCTCGGCCTGATCGACTTCCGGTTGGGCGTCGAGACGCAGGCGGCCGCCCTCGCCGCGGAGCGCCGCTCGGACGCCCACCTCGACGCGCTCGCCGCCCGCCTGCGCGACCTCGACGGCACCCCGGGGCACCCGGCGACGGCGATGCAGCACGACTTCGCGTTCCACCGGCTCGTCGCGGAGGCGGCGCAGAACCGGTACCTCCTGGACGCCCTGGACCGCCTCGGCCCGCAGATGATCGCGATGCCGCGTGGGCGCCTGGGCTCCTCCGCCGCGCCGTCCGCGGGCACGGGGGACGGCACGACAGGGCGATTCGCGACCGTCACGCAGGAGCACCGCGCGATCCTCGACGCCCTGGCCGCCCGGGACCCGCTCGCCGCCGCGGCCGCGATGCGCGTGCACCTGGCCGGCTCCCGGCGCCGGCTGCTGGCGGAGTCGGGCGGCCGCTGACCGCGGGCTCAGCCCGCCCGCGTGCCGCCCAGCGGCAGGGCGAGGATCGCCAGGTCCAGCCACCGACCGAACTTGGTGCCGACCTCGGGCAGCCGCCCGACGGGGGCGAACCCGAGCGACTCGTGCAACCGGACGGACGCGGCGTTCCCGGCCTCGATGTCGGCGAGCATGACGTGGTGCCCGGCGGCGCGGGCACGGGCGACGAGCTCGACCAGCAGCGCCCGGCCCAGCCCCCGGCCCTGGTATCCCTCGGCCACGTAGACCGAGTCCTCCACCGTGTGGCGGTAGCCGACCTTGGCGCGCCACTGCGCGTAGGTGGCGTACCCGGCGACGGTGCCGTCGTCGTCGGCCACGAGGATCGGGTTGCCGGCCGCCGCCTGGGCGCCGAACCACTCCTCCCGCTCGCCGCGCGGCACCTCGTCGTCCGTCCAGATCGCGGTCGACGCGCGGATGGCCGCGTTGTGGATCTCCAGGAGGGCATCGAGGTCGGAGTGGACGGCGTCGCGGAGGATCATGCGCATATAGTAGCGATCGTGTTCACTATCGTATTCGCGGGCCGCGCGTGACGGACGACCTCGGCGCCGCCCTCGCCCACGCCCTGCAGGCTGCCCGGGCCGACCGCGGGCTGAGCGTCGCCGCGCTCGCCGAGGCGTCGGGCGTCTCGCGCGCGATGATCTCCCGCATCGAGCGCGAGGACGCCCAGCCCACCGCCGCGCTCCTCGGGCGGCTCGCCGCCGCGCTCGGCATGACGCTGTCCGAGCTGGTGGCCCGCGCCGAGGGCGACACGAGGCGGCTGGCCCGGCGGGCGGAGCAGCCGACGTGGACCGATGCGGGGACGGGGTACGTCCGGCGCGCGGTGTCCCCGCCGGCGAGCGCCGCGCTGGAGCTCGTGGAGGTCGACCTCCCGCCCGGCGCCGAGGTGACCTACCCCGCCGAGTCGTACCGGTTCGTCGACCAGCAGATCTGGGTGCTGGACGGCGAGCTGCGCTTCGTCGAGGGCGAGCAGGTGCACGACCTGGGGCCCGGCGACTGCCTCCAGCTGGGCACCCCCGCCGACTGCACGTTCGTCAACGCGGCGCGGTCGGCGTGCCGCTACCTCGTCGTCCTCGACAAGGTCGCCTCGCCGCGACGACCGCGCTGAGACCGACCCGTTCGCCCCACCCGGCACGACCTGTTCATGCGGGCCCGGTATCAATCGATGCCGAATGAGTTTTGGACAGGTATCGCTGGGCGTTCTTAGGCTGACCGCACCTCGCCCGCCGGAACGGAGGTCGGGTCAGACAGACACTCATGAACGACGGAGATCATGACTAGACAATTCGCAGCCTTCCTGGGCGTCGCGGCTGTGCTGGCGCTCTCCGCTTGTTCCGGCGCGACCGCTGCCGTGCAGGTCGAGCAGGCACCGCCGGACGAGCAGACGTTGGAGATCTGGCAGCGCAAGTCGCCCGGGGGACCGTCCGACAAGATCGGACAGGAGCTCGTCGCGGCGTTCACCGAGGAGACGGGTATCCCCGCGACCATGACGTCGATCTCGGACGAGTTCGAGGTCAAGCTCCAGCAGCGGGCGGTACAGCGCAACCTGCCCGACGTCGTCATCAACGACACGGCCCAGCTCGGTAACCTGCAGAGCCAGGGGCTCCTGCGCCAGATCGACCGGGACGACATCGACGGTGCCGACGACGTCAACGAGCGTGCCTGGGACGGCGCACGGGCTTATGACGGCGACTACTACGGCGTCCCGGTGACCGCGCACACGGTCGCGCTCTTCAACCGCAAGGACTGGCGGGAGAACCTCGGGCTCGACGTGCCCGACGACTGGGACTCCCTCGTCTCGATGTGGCAGGGGTTCGCCGAAGACGATCCCACCGGCACGGGCAAGGACGTGGCCGGGCTCGCGCTGCCGGGAACCACCCAGCGCGGCTACATTTCCTGGAATACGTCGACCTTCTTCTGGTCGGGCGGTGGCGAGTACTTCGAGGAGACCCCGGACGGCTACCGCTCCGCGGTCGCGACCACCGGGTCCGTGCGTGCGGCGACCTGGATCCGGAACCTGGCGTGCCAGGCGGACGTCCTGCAGCCGGGGGCCAGCAGCTACGACACGGGCACCACCAAGGATCTGTTCAAGTCCGGGGGCGCAGGGTCGTTCCTCGTGGCCCCGTACGAGCTCCCGTCCCTCAAGGAAGCGCTGGGGAGCGACCTCGAAGTGATCAAGCCACCTCCCGGTCCGGCGGGACTCGTGACGCTGGCGGAGGGCAACAACGCCTACCTGATGGCGGGCTCACCGAACCAGTCAGCACAGGAAAAGTTCGCCGAGTACCTGATCTCTGCCCAGGGGCAGGAGATGGGCATGGCCGGAGACCGGGACGGCAACCTCGTCCGGCTGCCCGTGAACTCCACCGTCGACATGGCCGACACGCGCGAGGATTCGGACTGGGCGATGTTCCAACAACTCTTCGACGACAACGGTCGCTACGTGCCCGCCGTCCCCAACTGGAACCCGTTCCTCAACGAGTCGGCCAAGACGCTCAACGCGCTCATCAGCGACTGCTCGCTCGACGTCCGTTCCGAGATGGAGGCGCTTGACGACGTCTTCACGGCCGAGCTCGGCCGCCAGGAGGTGCTGGCCCCGTGACCGTCCTGACCCGACCCGAGACGACCGCCCCGCCCAGGGTGCAACTGCCCCGCCGACGCCCGGCGCGTCGCGAGGGGAGGGCGTGGGTCCCGTGGGTGTTCCTGGCCCCCGCCCTCGTGCTCTTCCTTTACTTCAAGTTCATCCCGATGGGCCAGGCCCTCGTCATGAGCTTCCAGGATGTCCAGCCCTACCTCGGCAACTCGTGGGTGGGCACCGACAACTACCGAGCGCTGTTCACCACGGACGAGTTCCTCGCGGCGACCTGGCACACCGCGATCATCGCGTTCTTCCAGATCGCCGGCGCCCTCGTGCTGGGGTTCGCGCTCGCTCTGCTGCTCGAAGGCCAGGCTCGCCGGCTGTGGTTCGTCCGCTCCGCGGCCTTCCTGCCCGTGGTGGTGCCGGTCGCGGTGATCGCCGAACTGTGGCGCATCATCTACTACCCGACCGAGGACGGCCTCGCGAACCAGATCATCGGCTTCTTCTTGATGGAGCCGTCACAGTGGATCAACTCGCCGGACTCGTCGCTGCTGTCCGTGATCGTCGTCGGGATCTGGCGGGACGCCCCGTACAACATGATCATCATCATCGCCGGCCTGGTCGGCGTGGACCGATCGCTTTACGAGGCCTCGGCGCTCGACGGCGCCGGCTGGGTGCGCCGGGTGCGATACGTGACGCTCCCCGCACTACGGCCGGTCATGGTGATCCTCCTGACCCTGGCGGCGATCCGCGCGATGCG
Source organism: Isoptericola sp. NPDC056134 (assembly GCF_042264825.1). Classification (NCBI taxonomy): domain Bacteria; kingdom Bacillati; phylum Actinomycetota; class Actinomycetes; order Micrococcales; family Promicromonosporaceae; genus Isoptericola; species Isoptericola sp. NPDC056134. The sequence continues at coordinate 174,665 of NZ_JBHJVM010000006.1, read as the reverse complement.
GATCTTCACCGAAGTGTTCCTGTTGACCAACGGCGGGCCGAACGGTTCGAGCGAGGTGCTCATGACGTTGGTGTACCAGCTCGGGTTCGAGCGCAATGAGCTGGGCGTGGCGGCCGCGGGTTCGGTAGTGCTCCTGGTAGCGACGATCGTCCTGACGCTGGTGGTGCGCGCCGGTGCGCAGAGGAGGAAGTCATGAATCGCAATCTGGACACCGCCCTCGGGCTCGGGGCGCAGAACCCGCGCTGGCTCCGCGCGCTCACGGCGCTTGCCTGCACCGCGGTCGTGCTGCTCTTCGCGGGGCCGCTGGTCGCACTCCTGGTGGGCGCCTTCTCCGGGTCGCACGACCCGTCGCGCCTCTCGCTGTGGCCGAGCGACTTCACCCTGGAGAACTGGCGAGCCGCCGTGGACCGCGACGTTCTCCGGTACCTCGCCAACTCGCTGATCGTCGTCGGGTTCGGGCTCCTGCTCCAGATGGCGGTGTCGGTGCTTGCTGCGTACTCGCTGGCCCGCAAGAAGTTCCGCGGTGCGGGGATCGTCCTGCTGCTGATCATGGCGACGATGATGCTGCCCGAGGAGATCCTGGCGATCCCGCTCGCCATCGTCCTTTCAGACCTCCCGCTGCTGCACCTCAACATCACGGACTCTCTCCCCGGCATGATCGTGCCGATCGTCGCCTGGGGGTTCGGGATCATCGTGATGATCGAGTTCATGAAGGAGGTTCCACGTGAGCTCGAGGAGGCGGCTCGCCTCGACGGGGCCGGCGAGATCCGGGTGTTCTGGTCGGTGATCCTGCCGAGTGTGACCCCGGCTCTGGGAGTCATCGGGGTGTTCGGCTTCACCATGATCTGGGACCAGTACATGCTGCCGCTGCTCGTTGCCTCGGACCCACAGAACTACACGCTCCCGCTTGCGTTGCGCAGCCTGCGGGCCGACCCGGAGGTCGGGATCGGCATCGTGCTGGTCGCCTCGACCTTGGCGATGCTGCCGTCGATCCTCGCTTTCCTCGGGTTCCAGCGTTCCTTCATGCGCGGGATCTCCTCGGGGGCGATCAAGGGATGACGACCATGGACAGCCGTATCACCGACCTGCGGGTCTACCCGCTGGCGTTCTCGGACCCGCCGCTGCTGAACGCGGCGGGCGTGCACGAGCCGCTGGCCCTGCGCACGATCGTCCGGTTGGAGGCAGGCGGGGTGGTGGCGTGGGGAGAAGGGCGCGGCGACGCGCTGCCTGGCGAGGTCGTCCCTGCGTTGCGTGAGGCTGTACTCGGCCTCGACGTCTTCGCCACCTCACGGATCGAAGCCGCGGTCGACGCCGTGATGCGCCGGCTCCGCCCGGATCTGGGCACCCAGGCACGGCTGGTGACGTTCGCCCCGGTCGAGGTCGCAGCTCTCGACGCCCAGGGCAAGCTGCTCGGGCGTCCCGTGAGCGAACTCTTGGGCGGCGCCCTGCGCGAACGCGTCGACTACAGCGCCTACCTCTTCTTCAAGTGGGCCGGACACCTGGACGGCGAGCCCGACGAGTGGGGCGAGGCGCTGGATCCCGACGGGATCGTCGGTCAGGCGAAGCTCCTCGTCGACCGCTACGGATTCCGGTCGTTCAAGCTCAAGGCCGGCGCCTTGCACCCCGACATCGAGGTGGAGTCGCTGCGTGCGCTCGCGGACGCGTTCCCCGGCATGCCCCTGCGCATCGACCCCAACGGTGCCTGGACGCACGAGACGGCGCTCGAGGTCGCGCGCCGTACCGAGGGCATGCTCGAGTACCTCGAGGACCCTGTGCTGGGCATCGACGGGATGAGCAGGGTGCATGCGGAGACCGGAGTGCCCCTCGCGACCAACATGTGCGTCGTCGAGACGGCGCATCTGCACCCGGCCATCCGGGCAGACGCGGTGCAGGTCCTGCTCAGCGACCACCACTACTGGGGCGGCCTGCGTCGCACCAAGGAGCTCGCCGCCATCTGCGAGGCGATGGACATCGGGGTGTCGATGCACTCCAACTCGCACCTGGGGATCTCGCTCGCCGCGATGACGCACGTCGCGGCAGCGATCCCCAACCTGAGCCACGCCTGCGACACCCACTTCCCCTGGAACCGCGTCGACGATGTGGTGCCAGAAGGCGGGATCGAGATCGTCGATGGCGCCGTCGAGGTGCCAACGGGCGCGGGGCTCGGCGTCGAGGTGGACCCGGACCGGGTGGCCGAGCTCCACGAGCGGTACGTGGAGTCCGGGCATCGCACGCGCGACGACGGCGGCTACATGCGCCGATGGGACCCGACGTTCACCGACGCACGCCCGCGGTACTGACGGGTCGTCGCGCGTCATGGGCTCCGCTCGGCATCATCGCCGGGCGGGGCCTTCGCCGTGGTGGGACAGCAGAGCCGACGCAGCCGCTGCGAGCCGCGCCGGCGACAGCAGGCCGAGGTGGTAGACGTAGACGTCGTCGAGGTGGGCGAGCCCGGCCGGCCACTCGCACACGATCGAGTCGGGCGTCGCCGGAGGCAGGGCCGAGAGGTAGCCACCGACGCGGCTGCCGGGCAGTTGGTCCCGCAGCATTTCGACAGTGCCGGAATCATCGGTCACCAGGTGACCAGGCAGGACGACGCCGTCGAACGCCGCGACCGAGTCGTCCAGCGCGGCGAACGGCCCGGTCGCCCAAGGGTCCGGCTGGGCATGGACGACGACCCGAGGGACCTGGTCGCACGCTTCCCTCACATCTGCCACGAGCCGAGACCGGGCCTCCTGCCGGGTAGCAAGGACCGCGGCGGCCTGCGTGAGGTGCTCCTCCACGGTGCGATGGTCGCCGGCCTGCTCGGCCGCCAGCCCCGCTCGCACCTCAAGCCGGAGGCGCGCCACGTCGACCGCGTGGTCGTCCAGCAGACCCCGACATGCGTCGCAGAAGCAGACCGACAACAGGTGCTCTGCCGCCGGGGTCCAGTCGGCGCCCTGGGTCTTCTCGTGCCGGCCTAGGTGGCCGACGCCCAACGGGCCCAGGGCCTCGAGCATCAGGCCGTCGACGTCGAAGGACCGGACCACACCGGCGACCAGCCGTCGTGCGTAGTCGCGGACGTCCGGGGCAGCCGGGCACAGCGCGTAGGGGTACCTCTCGCCGAACGCGTTCTGCACCGTCACGTCGGGTGCTCCGGCACCGACGTGCGTGCTGTGGGTGAGCACCACCCATCCCTCGACCCGAAGCCCCGTCGCGCGCGCCGTACGCGCGGCACGGGCAAAGGCGTCCGGGCCGACCCACGGCGTGTCCGTGCGTGGCCTCAATCGGGCGCCCGACCAGAGTCGGTCGTGCAGCGGCACGTAGGAGGCTGCCTCGGCGTCGACGACGGCACGATGCGGATGCAGCGGGGTGGCGGCACGTACGGAGTGGTACGCGGCGGCGATCGCCACGCCATCGGCCCTAGCGTCTCGGACGCGGTCGGTCGCCCCGTGATCATCGATCAGGTCCCACGGGTAGGCGCAGAAAGTCGCAGTCACCAGGCCACCCCGAGCGGGTGGGCGCCGTCGGCGAAGGCGCCGCCGATGAGGCCGTTCCCCGCGTCGCCCGGGTGCGGGATCGCGCCCGCGTGCCACTCCGCGTCGTCATGCGGTTCGAAGCCGATGGCACGGCCCGGCGCGTGGGAGAACCAGGCTCGGGTGTTGCGCGAGATCGCCCACACGGGGTGGGCACCCGGGACGTCGTGCCCTGCCGCGGCCTCGATGAGGCGTACGAGGTCAGGCAGCGAGAGCCACGTAGCCAGAGACCGCAGCGAGGTCGGCACCGATTCGACGGTGCCGATGCGAGCCAGCGTCAGGACGAGATCGTGGCGGTCGGCGTACGCCGAGGCAAGGCCCTCCATGGCAAGCTTGCTCACACCGTAGAGCGAGTCCGGACGGGGCGGGAGCGCCTCAATCGGTTCGTCCGGGACTGGCCAGAACCCCACCACATGTGTCGAGCTGGCGATCAGACCATGTCGCACCTTCTCTTCGACCATCGCCTCGAGCACGGTCCTGGTGCCCTCGACGTTCACCCGCGCGATTTCCGACCATGACCGTTCACGGCTGAACCCGCCCAAGTGGACCACCATGTCCACCCCGCGGACAGCCCGCCGCACGGCGTCGGCGTCGGTCAGGTCTGCCAGGACCTCCGTCTCGCCTGGCTGCGGATCGACCGGGAGGACGTCGAGGAGGACGATGTCGGCACCTCGGTCACGCAAGAGGGGACGAATCCCACGGGCCGCTGCGCCCGCACCCCCCGTGATGAGGTATCGCCTCCGAGTGGTCATCTCCGGACTCCTCACGTCGTCGAGCGGAGGTCTGCGACCGGCGCCCGCCAGATGGGTCGCAGTTCGTCCCACGGGACCGAGCGCCTCCAGACCACGCGGTCCGATCACCGCGGCCTCCGGTCGGGCGTCGACTCTAGGACCCCATACGATGCCAGTCCAACCCCCAAAGGACATTGCCTGATCCAGGAAATGCATCACGCGACGATGTAGGAGCAGCAGCATGTACACGTTCGAACAGGTCCGGTGCTTCGTCGCCGTGGCTGAGGAGCTGCACTTCGGCCGGGCGGCCGCGCGGCTGAACATGACCCAGCCGCCGCTGAGCCGCCAGATCCAGAAGCTCGAGAAGGCGATCGGCGTCTCACTTCTGGATCGCGACAACCGGCACGTGCAGCTGACCATGGCGGGAGACGTGTTCCTCACCGAATGCCGACGGTTGCTTGTGGCGGCCGACGGCGCGCCGGCGCTGGCCCGGCGGATCGCGGCAGGGAGGGCTGGCATGATCCGGCTCGGTTTTACGGCCGCCACCGGCTTCAGCCTGCTCGGCACCCTGGTGCAGCAAATCGGCGAGCTCCTGCCGGACGTGGACCTGGACCTCCAGGAACTCGTGACGAGCGAGCAGATCGAGTCGATCCGGCGCGGAGAGCTGGACCTCGCCCTGGGGCGCCTGCCGTTCGATCCCGCAGAGTTCGACTCTCGTCTGCTCTTGTCGGAGGATCTCGTGCTGGTGGTGCCTGACGGGCACCCGCTCGCCGCGCTGCATCGACCCGTTCGGACACCTGACCTCCGCGACGTGCCGCTGATCGGGCACGACCCGATCAAGGCGCGCTACTTCTACGACATGGTGGTGCGCTACGTCGATGTCGAGCACGTCAACGTGGTGCATGTCGTGAGTCAGATCCTCACGATGTGCTCGCTGGTGGGCGCGGGCCGGGGCGTCGCATTCGTCCCGGAGTCGGTCCGCCGGCTCGACCCTCCGGGCGTGAGCTTCGTCGGGCTCGCGGACGTGCCGGACGGGATCGTCGAGTTGCATGCCATCTGGGATCGCAGCTCCCGCAACCCGGCGCTCCACGAGCTCCTGAGATCGCTTGGATCCGCGTCGCGACCGCGCGGCACTGCGTCAGACCGAACCACGATGCCTGATTAGCATGAATTGATGCCAATAGAGGCTTGGACAAGCATCGTCAGAGCTTCCTAGGTTGACCGTCGACGGACCTGTCACCGCCGACGTCTGACCAGGAGGGCCAGTGACCACGTACTCACCCGCGGAGCTCGCCGACACACTGAAGGAGGGCCTGCTGTCGTTCCCCGTCACCCCGTTCGCCGCGGACGGCGAGGTCGATGCGGCCCGGTACGCCGAGCACATCGCGTGGCAGACGAGCTTCGGGATCGGCGGGCTCTTCGCCGCCGGCGGCACGGGCGAGGGCTTCAGCCTCACGCCGGCCGAGACCGCGCGCGTCGTGGAGCTCGCCGTCGAGGCGGCCGACGGCGCGACGCCGGTGCTCGGCAGCGCCGCCGGCAACACGGCCCAGGCCGTCGAGAACGCGCGGGCGGCCGAGGAGGCAGGCGCCGAGGGCGTCCTGCTGCTGCCCCCGTACCTCACCGACTGCGACCAGGACGGCCTGCTCGAGCACGCCTCCGCGGTGTGCGCCGCGACGAGCGTCGGCGTCATCGTCTACAACCGCGCCAACGCCGTGTACTCCGCGCAGACCGTCGCCCGGCTCGCCGACCGGCACCCGAACTTCATCGGCTTCAAGGACGCCCTCGGCGACATCGAGCAGCTCACACGCGTGGTCGCCACCAACGGCGACCGCCTCTTCTACCTCGGCGGCCTGCCCACCGCGGAGACGTTCGCGCTGCCGCTGCTGCAGCTCGGCATGAGCACCTACTCCTCGGCGATGTACAACTTCGTGCCCGAGTTCGCGCTCGAGTTCTATCGCGACGTGCGGAACCTCGACCGCGCCGCCGTCACCGAGAAGCTCACGCGCTTCGTGCTGCCCTACCTCGACATCCGCGACCGGGCCAAGGGGTACGGCGTCTCGATCGTCAAGGGCGGCCTGCGGGCCGTCGGGCGCGACCTCGGCAGCGTCCGTCCCCCGCTGCAGGACCTCACCGAGCGCGACGTCGACGACCTGCGCGCCCTCGTCGACGCCGCCGGCGTCCGCCCGGCCGACGTCGCCCTCGCCCGCTGACCGCCGACGCCCGCCACCCGCGCACCCCTGGAGGGACCCCATGACCGTCACCGCCGTCCTCGCCGGGCACTCGATCGTCGCCGGGGAGCCGCTGGTCGGCGCCGCCGGCACGGCCGTCGCCCACGACCCCGCCACCGACGAGGCGCTGGAGCCCGCCTACTCGCTCCTCTCCGTCGACCAGCTCGCGCACGCCACGGCCGCCGCGGAGGAGGCCGTCGCGTCCTTCTCCGCGCTCGCCCCCGAGCCGCACGCCCGCTTCCTCGACCGCGTCGCCGAGAACCTGGAGGCCGCCGGCCCTGCGATCGTCGCGCGGGCGATGCGGGAGACCGGCCTGCCCGAGGCCCGGCTGACGGGCGAGCTCGCCCGCACCACGGGGCAGCTGCGCCTGTTCGCCGCCGTCGTGCGCCAGGGCGACCACCGCGGCGTCCGCGTCGACCCGGCCCGGCCGGACCGCACGCCCCTGCCGCGGGCCGACATCCGCCAGCGCCAGGTCCCCGTGGGCCCGGTCGCCGTGTTCGGCGCCAGCAACTTCCCGCTCGCGTTCTCCGTCGCCGGCGGGGACACGGCCTCGGCGCTGGCCGCGGGCTGCCCGGTGATCGTCAAGGCGCACGGCGCGCACCCGGGCACCGGCGAGCTGGTGGGCCGCGCCGTCGCCGACGCCGTCGCCGCCGAGGGGCTGCACCCCGGCGTCTTCTCCCTGGTCTACGGCCCGGGCGCGCAGGTGGGCCGGGCGCTCGTGAGCGACCCCGTGGTCCGGGCCGTCGGGTTCACCGGCTCCCGCTCCGGCGGTCTCGCGCTCGTCGCCGCGGCCGCCTCCCGCCCCGTGCCGATCCCCGTCTACGCCGAGATGAGCTCGGTCAACCCCGTGATCGTGCTGCCTGGCGCGCTCGACCCGGACGGAGGCGCCGACGTCGACGCCCTCGCCGCGGCGTACCTGGCGTCGGTGACCGGGTCGTCCGGCCAGCTCTGCACGGCACCCGGCATCGTCCTCGTGCCGCGCTCCGCGCACGGCGACGCGTTCGTCGACGCCGTCCGCCGGGCCGCCGAGGCCGCCGCCGGGCAGACCATGCTCACCGCCGGCATCGCGCGGGCGTGGCAGGACGGCGTGGACGCCCTCGCCGCGCAGGACGGCGTCGCCGTCGCCGGTACCGGCGCCCCGGGCGCCACGCGCAACGCGCCCGCGCCGTCCGTCTTCGTCGCCGAGGTCGCCACCTTCCTCGCCAACCCGGTGCTGGAGGACGAGATCTTCGGCGCCGCGTCCCTGGTCGTCCGGTACGGCGACGACGACGAGCTGCTCGCCGCCGTCGGCCGCCTGGAGGGGCAGCTCACCGCGACCCTGCACCTCACCGAGGCCGACCGCGCCACCGCCGTCCGACTGCTGCCCGCGCTGGAGCGCACGGCCGGGCGGATCCTCGCGAACGGCTGGCCCACGGGCGTCGAGGTGGGCCATGCGATGGTGCACGGCGGCCCCTTCCCCGCGACCTCGGACGGGCGCACGACATCCGTCGGGACGCTGGCGATCGAGCGGTTCCTGCGGCCCGTCGCCTACCAGGACCTGCCGGAGTTCCTGCTGCCGGAGCCCGTACGGCCTGACAACCCGTGGCGCCTGACGCGCCGCGTCGACGGCGTGCTCCGGCCCGCCGCCGGTGCGGAGGAGGTCCGATGAGCGCCCCGACCGTCGCCCGCGTGCAGGTCGTGCCCGTCGCGGGGCACGACTCCATGCTGCTCAACCTGTCCGGCGCGCACGCGCCGTTCTTCACCCGCAACGTCGTGGTCGTCGAGGACTCCGAGGGCCGGACCGGGCTGGGCGAGGTGCCGGGCGGCGAGAAGATCCGCGCGACGGTCGAGGAGGCCGCGGCCCTCGTCGTCGGCCGGCCGGTCGCACGGTTCCGGTCCGTGCTGCGTGGCGTCTCGGCCAGGTTCGCCGGCCGGGACGCGGGCGGGCGCGGGAACCAGACCTTCGACCTGCGCACCACCGTGCACGCCGTCACCGGGCTGGAGTCCGCCCTGCTCGACCTGCACGGGCAGGCCCTCGGCGTCCCGGTGGCCGAGCTGCTCGGCGAGGGGCAGCAGCGCGACGCCGTCCCGATGCTCGGCTACCTGTTCTACGTGGGCGACCCGGACGCCACCGACCTGCCCTACCTGCGCGAGCCCGACGGGCCCGACGCCTGGTCCCGGCTGCGCCGCGAGGCCGCCACGACGCCCGACGCCGTCGTGCGGCTCGCCGAGGCCGCGCGGGAGCGCTACGGCTTCCGCGACTTCAAGCTCAAGGGCGGCGTGCAGGCCGGCGACGCGGAGGTCGACGCCGTCGTCGCGCTCAAGGAGCGGTTCCCCGACGCCCGGATCACGCTCGACCCGAACGGCGGCTGGCTGCTGGACGACGCCGTCCGGCTCGGGCGCCGGATGCGGGGCGTCGTCGCGTACGCCGAGGACCCGTGCGGCGCCGAGGGCCGGTTCTCCGGCCGCGAGGTGATGGCCGAGTTCCGGCGCGCCACCGGGCTGTCGACGGCGACCAACATGATCGCCACCGACTGGCGCGAGCTGGGGCACGCGATCCGGTCCGACGCCGTCGACATCCCGCTCGCCGACCCGCACTTCTGGACCATGGCCGGGTCCGTCCGCGTCGCGCAGCTGTGCCACGAGCTCGGCCTCACGTGGGGCTCGCACTCCAACAACCACTTCGACGTCTCGCTGGCCATGTTCACGCACGTGGGCGCCGCGGCGCCCGGCGAGATCACCGCGCTCGACACCCACTGGATCTGGCAGGACGGCCAGGGCCTCACCACCGACCCGCTGCGCATCGTCGACGGCGAGATCCGGGTGCCGACCACCCCCGGGCTCGGCGTCGAGCTCGACCCCGACCGCCTGGCCGAGGCGCACGAGCTGTACCGCGAGCACCGGCTGGGCTCGCGGGACGACGCCGTCGCGATGCAGTACCTCGTGCCGGGCTGGGAGTTCGACCCGAAGCGGCCCTGCCTCGTGCGGTAAGGGTCTCGCCCTGCTCGTCCCGGTGGGGTATCAGACGGCCGTCGCGCGCGTCGTTCCAAGCAGGGGCCGGTGCGCCCGGCCCGACGCACCACCGAGGAGCCCTCCGATGTCCGCGATCGACGCATCCGCCACCGCCGCGACGACGGCCGCCCCGGCGTCGTCGGCCCCCGTCCCGGCGCCCCTCCCCACCCCGTCCGCGCCGCCCGCGCCCGTGGTCTCGGGCGGGACCGGGCACGCCACGGTGTCGCCCCGGCTGCGCACCTACGCGTACGTCGTCGCGCTCGTCGTCGGCGCGCTCGCCACCGCCGCGTCCACCATCACCGCCGCCGTGGCGCCGGACGCCGCGCAGACCGTCACCGCCGTCGGCGGCGCCGTCGCCGGCCTGTTCGCCACTCTCTCCGGCGGCCTCGGCACGGCCTACCGTCCGACGTCGTCGCACGGGACGCCCTGACCCTGGCACGGCCGCGCCCCGCGGCACGACCTCTGCGTCGCGCCGCCGGTCGCGTCGATCCCCTCGCGCGGGTCCCGCGGTCAGCGGTCCTCGCACTCGGGACACTGGGCGGAGAGCTCCTCCACCACGTCCTCGTGCCCCCTGCACGGGAGGTGCCACCCGGTGTTGGCGATGATCGTGTGGCTGGCGGCGCTGCTGGAGCCGGGCTCCGCATGCACCACCGCCGCCGCGATCCCCTGACCGCACACCAGGCACCTGGTCGACGCCACGAATTTCACCGTGGCCATGCTCCTACCGTCGCTCCGGGCCGCGATGCCCGCACCCTGGTCAGGTTCGACCCTGACTCAGCGAGTCTCGATTCATGGCGGGGGATCGGGACCGCATCAGGAGGGATCGGACGACGCCGCAGGACAGGGGGTGGGCCGACCTGGCCGACCCGGTGCTCGCACCTTCACGACCGAGCGGGGCCTCCACCTCGGCGTCCTCGACGGGAGGAACAGCGGCACGACGAGCGCCGCCATCCCGCGCGTGACGGGACGACGAAGGCCCGGAACCGCGAGGTTCCGGGCCTTCGTGACCTGAGCCGCCTATCAGAATCGAACTGATGACCTATTCATTACGAGTGAATCGCTCTACCGACTGAGCTAAGGCGGCGTGCCGTGCGCCGGTGCGGAACCGGATCAACGAGCGCGCCTACAGTACCTGACGCCCGGGCCCGGCTCCAAAACGGCCGGCCGGTTCCGCGCGACAGCACGCGCTGACCTCCGCATACTCGTGCCCATGCAGCCCACGACGTCGCAGAGCACCGTCATCACCACGGGCCGAGGGTGGTGGTGGAAGACCCTCGTCCTCGGCATCCTGCTGTGGGCCGTCACCGCCGCCGTGACGTTCAGCACGCAGAACTCGAACCTCATCCCGACGGTGATCCTGCTCGGCAGCTTCCTCGTCCCGTTCAGCGTGGTGCTGTTCGTCGTCGAGAAGGCCCACGGCTCGATCGACATCATGCTGCTGCTGGGCGCGTTCTTCTTCGGCGGCATCTTCGGCGTGCTGGGCGCGTCGATCCTGGAGTCGCACCTGTCGCCCTCGGTGTGGATCTACGTGGGCGTGGGTGCGATCGAGGAGGCCGTGAAGATCGCGGTGTTCCTGGTGGTCGGCGCCCGGGTGGCGCACAAGACCGGGCTCACGGGAGCGCTGCTCGGCGCGACGGTCGGCGCCGGGTTCGCGGCCTTCGAGTCCGCGGGCTACGCCTTCAACGCGAGCCTCACCCGCCTGGGCCAGATCGACCTGAACTCCCTGCTGCAGACGGAGGCGGTCCGCGGCCTGCTGACGCCGGTGGGCCACGTCCTCTGGACGGCGATCCTGGGCGCGGCGATCTTCGGCGCGGCGTCGGCCGCCGGCAGGTACCGGTTCACCGGCGGCGTCCTGCTCGCCTACCTCACCGTGGTCGCGCTGCACGCCCTGTGGGACTCGATGGGCTTCATCTCCGCGTACCTCGCGATCAAGGTCACCGGCGGGGTGCACTACGAGCTCGCGTACGGCCAGCTGCTGCCCGCCGCGGCCGACAACGCCTCCACCTGGTCGACCGTGTTCTACGTGGTCGGGCTGGTCGTCATCTCCGCGCTGGGCGTGCTGGCCCTGCGGCACTGGTCGCGCACGGGCGCTCAGCAGGTCGCGCCGTCGGCCGGCACCTCGCCGTCCACGAGGTAGGACTCGACGGCGTCGGCCACGCACGTCCGGGACGGCTGGTACGCCGTGTGCCCCTCGCCCTCGTAGGTGAGCAGCACCCCGGAGTCGAGGGTGCTCGCCAGGCCCTCGGCCCAGACGTACGGGGTGGCAGGGTCGTTGGTGGTGCCGACGACGAGGATCGGCGCGGCACCCTTCGCGTGCAGGTCGAACTCCTGCTTCACCTGCGGGTACTCCGCGCCGGCGCAGGTCAGCCCGCCGTAGCCGAAGAACGAGCCCATCGTCGGCGCGTCCTTCTCGATGGCGGCGGCGTCCGCCCGCATCTGCTCGACGTCCGTGGTGGCCCGGTCGTCGAGGCAGCTCACGGCGCGCATCGCCTCCTCCGAGTTGGTGGCGTAGCTCCCGTCCGCGTTCCGGTCGAAGTACTGGTCGGAGAGGTAGAGCAGCGCGTTGCCCGTGCCCTGGTTGATCGCCTCGTCCAGGGCCTGGGTGAGCGCGGGCCAGCTGCCCTGGTTGTAGAGGGTGACGGCGATGCCGTAGAACGCGAGGCTCTGCGTGACCGTGCGGCCGGAGCTCGACGTCTCGTACGGCCGCTCGTAGGCATGGTCCAGCACCTGCCGGATCTGCCGCATGCCGTCGTCCACCGCACCGGTGAGCGGACAGCTCGCGCCCGCCTGGCAGTCCTGCACGTACGCCCGCAGGGCGTTCTCGAAGCCGACGGCCTGCCCGTGGGAGATCTCCTCCGAGCTGAGCGTGGTGTCGATCGCGCCGTCGAGCACGAGGCGGCCGGCGCGGTCCGGGAACAGCCCCGCGTACGTCGCGCCGAGCTGGGTGCCGTAGGAGAACCCGAGGTAGTTCAGGGCGTCGTCGCCGAGCACCGCGCGCAGCATGTCCATGTCGCGCGCCGCGCTCTGCGTGTCCACGTGGCCGAGCACCTCGCCCGAGTTCTCGGCGCACGCGCCGTTCCACGCCTCGTACTCCTCCTGCATCGCCTGCAGCCCGGCGTCGGTGCTGCGGTCGAAGTCCTTGGCCAACGACTCGTCCTTGCGGGCGTCGTCGAAGCACGCCACGGGCGTGGAGCGCTGCACGCCGCGCGGGTCGAAGCCGACGATGTCGAACGCGTCCTGCAGCCGCTTGCCGAAGATCGACCCGTCGGACTGGGCGTCGCTCTGCACGAAGTCGACGCCCGACGCGCCCGGCCCGCCGGGGTTCACCAGGAGCGAGCCCTCCGGGTCCTTGCCGTCCGCCGGGTTGCGCACCAGGGACAGCTCGATGCTGCCCGCGTCCGCGTCCTGCCAGGAGAGCGGAGCCGACGCCGTCGCGCACTGCAGGCCGTCCTCGCAGTCCTCCCACTCGAGCGCCTGCCCGTAGTACTGCTCGAACCCGTCCGGCGCCTGCGACGCCGCCGGGCCGGAGGCCGAGCCCACCGGCGACTGCTCCTTGGCGGGCGCCGTGCACCCGGCGAGCAGCACCGCCCCGGCGACGACGACGGACAGGCCGCGCACGGCGGAACGAAGACGCCTCGTGCGGCGGAGGCTCGGGCGGGGGGTGGTGCGGCGGGCGGTCGGGCGGCGCTCGTCGGAGATCACTCGCCCAACCTACCGTCGCCGCAGACCCTGCCCCGACGCGCTCAGCCCGCGGCCGGGACCCAGGCCACCGGGCCCGCGGTGGCGTCCTTCGCACGCGGCGACACCTCGACCTCGCCCAGGTCGCCGAGGCGCACGGTCACGGGCGTCCCCGCGTCGGCGTCCGGCGGGACGGCGACGGCGCTCGTCGTCGGGGCGTAGTCCATCGTGCACGGGCCCGGCTCCGGCTCGACCATGCCGACGACGACCGCCTCGTGCGCGTCGTCCCAGCCTGCCTCGGCCTCGGCCAGGCGCGGGCACGTGCTCGACCCGTACGTCACGACCAGCAGCACGCCGGGCGTGGGCGACCAGGCGACGCCGGCGGGGCTGTCGAACGTCCCCTCCGCGCCCTCGGGCAGGCCGCGCGCGTGCTCCCCGGGCGCCGGCGCGGCCGCGCCGTCGGACGGTGCCGGGCTGACCGACGGGCTGGGCGACGGGCTCGACGACGGCGACGCCGGGGCGGGCGACCCGGACGTCGGCCCGCTTCCCGGCGAACCACCGGACGCGCAGGCCGTCACGAGCACGGCGAGAGCGGCCGCGGCGCCCACCAGCAGCGGGCCACGGAGAGCGCGGAGGGGGCGAGCCGTCACGGGGCGACCGTCTCGCGGACGTCCGTGAAACGCAACCGCTCCGGCGTCTCCTGCGGGGCCGCCTTGCGGAGGAAGTCCCGCCGCTTGGCCGCGAAGCCGCGCCGGTCGTCGAAGATGTCCCGCGCCATCTCGGCGAGCTCGATGGTCCGGTAGTACGACAGCGGGCGACGGGGTGCACGCACCTGGGCGGCCGCGGCGGCCTCCGCGCGGCCCTCCGGCGTCGCCAGCGCGGCGGCGCGATCGGCCAGCCACCCGGCGAACCGCTCCGGGTCGCGTGGGCCCACGGCGTCCACCAGGCCGGTCCGCGCCGCCTCCGCGACCGACACCGGCAGCTTGTCGCTGAGCAGCCGGTCGGCGTCGACCTCGCCGAGCCGGGACGCGACGGTCCACGTGTGCAGCTCGGAGCCGAAGATCCCCATGTCGTAGTAGGGGTTGAGCACCACGCCGTCGCGCGCGACGACGACGTCCGCGCACAGGCCCGCCATCACGCCGCCGGCCCCGGCGTTCGCTGTGAACGCGGCCACGGTGAGCTGGTCGGCCGAGGCGATCGCCTCGCACAGGTCGTCGATGGCGCGGATGTTGGCCCACGCCTCCGCGGCCGGGTCTGCGGCCGCCTCGATCGCGCCCAGGTGGATGCCGTTGGAGAACGCGTGCTCGGTGCCGCGCACCACCAGCACCCGGGTGTCCTCCGTGAGCGCCTTCTCCACGGCCGTGGTCAGCCGGCGGCACTGGGCGGTGTGCATGGCGCCGCTGTACGACCGGATCGTGAGGTAGCCGACGTCGCCGTCGCGCTCGTACACGGACTCCGCGAGGGCGGCCGGCGCCGGGCGGAACGGCACCCCGGCGACGTCGAGCACCCACGACGCGGGCAGCTTGGTGCCGCGCTTCTCGGCCAGGGTCGCGGCGTACCCGACCCACAGCGTGCCGTCACCGGTGGCGATCGCCACGGCGTCCTCGTCGCGCCCCACCACCGTGCCGGGGGCGGCCAGCGGGTCCACCGGCTCGGGGACGGCCACGGCGTCGAACAGGCAGAAGCGCGCGCCCTGCAGCGTCACGGGGGCGCCGGGCGCGCCGTCGGCCGCGGCGATCGTGCGCGCCAGCTCGGAGGCGGGGCGGGACAGGTCGAGCTCGAACGCGGCCCGGCGCAGCAGCGGCAGCTCGCCCGTGCCCGGCACCTCCCGCTCGAGGCGGTCAGCGGGCGTCGGCTCCTCCCCCGCCGCGACCTTGCGCAGCACCTCCTCGACGCACGCCAGAGCGGCGTCCGCCACGAGCCCGTTGTACAGGGCGCTCTTGGCGATCGGCGCCTGCTGACCCGTGGGCAGCGCGAACGTCGACGTCGCCCACACGGGGCCGGCGTCCATCTCCTCCACCGTGGACAGGGCGGTCACGCCCCAGCGGTCGCGGCCGTCGAGGATCGCGTGGTCCAGGGAGGAGGGGCCGCGGTCCCCCACGGGGCCCGGGTGCACGACGACGGTGGTCCACCGCCGCCACACGTCCTCGGGCACGCGGTGCTTGAGGAAGGGCGCGAGGACCAGGTCCGGGCCGATCTCCTCGACCCGCGCCGTCAGCTCCTCCGGCGAGCCGAACGCCGGCGCCAGCTCGACGCCCACGTCGTGGCCCCGGTCCGCCAGGTGCCCCCACACGCGCTGCGTGAGCCCGTTGAACGCCGAGACGAGCAGCAGGATCCTCATGCCAACCCCCAGTCTGGTCGCGGGGCCACCATGGCCCCCGCCGCGGAACACCTCACCGCATGTAGGGGTGATGAGGCAACTGTCGCCGCAGGGACACGCGCGGGGTGGTCAGCCCTGGGGGCGGAGCGCGACGGCCATCGCCTCGAGCGCCAGGAGCGGCGCCACGTTGCCCTCGAGCCGCTCGCGGGCGACGCCGATCGCGTCCATCCGGCGGATCGTCTGCTCGGGCGTCGAGTCCGCCGCGAGCGCGCGCACGGCGCCGTCGTGCTCGGCGTTCACGAGCTCGACCGTGGCGCCCAGCTGCACCACGAGCACGTCCCGGTACAGGGACAGCAGGTCCACCATCGACCGGTCGAGCACGTCGCGCTGCCGACGCGTGGCGCGCCGCTTCTGGTCGTCCTCGAGCTGCTTGAGCTGCGAGCGCAGCCGCGGCGGCAGGGTGTCGCCGTCCTGCACGCCGAGGGCGCGCATCAGCTCCGCCTTCTCGACGGCGTCGCGCTCGGCGGTGGCCGCCACGGCCTCGGCCTTCGCGACGTCCACGAGCTCCCCCGCCGCGAGGACGGCGTCCCCGACGCCGCGGATGCGCCGCGCGATCTCGAGGACGGCGTCGCGGCGCTCGCGCGCGTCGGCGTCGCGGGCGAGGCGCCGCGCCAGCCCGACGTGCGACTGCGCGGCGCGGGCGGCCGTGAGCGCGACCGCCGGGTCGACGCCGTCGCGGCGCACCAGCAGGTCCGCCACGTCCCGGGCCGGCGGCACCCGCAGCACGACGCCGCGGCAGCGGGAGCGGATGGTGGGCAGCACGTCCTGCGCGCTCGGGGCGCACAGCACCCAGACGGTGTGCGGCGGGGGCTCCTCGATCGCCTTGAGCAGCACGTTCGTGGTGCGCTCGGCCATCCGGTCCGCGTCCTCGACGACGATCACGCGGTACCGGCCGGACGACGGCGTCCGCGCCGCGGTCATGATGAGGTCGCGCACCTCGTCGATGGTGATGACGACCTTGTCCGTGGCGACGACCGTGAGGTCCGGGTGCGTGCCGGCGAGCGTCGTCGTGCAGGCGTGACACCTCCCGCAGCCGCCGGTCTCGCCGTCCGTGCCGCTGCACTGCAACGCCGCGGCGAACGCACGGGCCGCGACCGACCGGCCCGAGCCGGGCGGGCCGGTGAGCAGCCACGCGTGCGTCATCGCGGCCGGGTCCGTGGCCGCGCGGAGCAGGGTGGCGACGGCGTCCGGCTGCCCGACGACGTCGTCCCACACGCTCACTCGCGCCCCTCCCCCGACGACGCGGCCTCTTCGACCACGGGCGTGAGGTCGAGCCGGGCGGCGACGTCGACGCGCACCTGCGCCTGCACGTCGTCCAGGCTCGCCGAGGCGTCCACCACGACCCAGCGCTCGGGGTCGGCGGCGGCCCGCCGCAGGAACGTGTCGCGGGTGCGGCGGTGGAACTCGTCCCCCGCGCTCTCCAGCCGGTCCGGCTCGCCCGACAACCGGGCGGCCCCGACCAGCGGGTCGAGGTCCAGCAGCACGGTGACGTCGGGGAGCAGGTCGGCCGTGGCCCACAGGGAGAGCGCCTCGATCTCCTCCTCCGACAGTTCCCGGCCTCCGGCCTGGTACGCCACCGAGGAGTCGAGGTAGCGGTCGGTCACCACGACGGCCCCGCGCCCGAGCGCCGGCCGCACCACCGTGGCGACGTGGTGGGCACGGTCCGCCGCGTACAGCAGGGCCTCCGTGCGCGGGTCCAGGTCCTCGCCGTGCAGCACCTCCCGGCGCAGCGTGGCCCCCAGGTCCGTGCCGCCCGGCTCGCGCGTCACGACCACCTCACGGCCGGTGACCTCGTGCAGCCAGTCGCCCAGCAGGCGCACGTGCGTGGTCTTGCCGGCGCCGTCGCCGCCCTCGAACGAGACGAAGTACCCGGGTGCGCTGCTCACTCCCGACACCCTAGCCGTGACCGACGACACCGCCGCCCGCCGTAGCGCCCGGCTCGGTGCGGGGGCACGATGGCAGTGATCCCTCGACACGCAGGAGGTTCGATGTCCACCCAGCCGCAACCCTCCCAGACCGTGCTCAGCGAGGAAGAGTGCTGGGCGCTGCTCGCCGGGCAGAAGACCGGCCGGCTGGCCACGTCGGTGGCCGGCGAGCCCGAGATCTTCCCCGTGAGCTTCGCGGTCGCCGGCCAGCGCATCTTCCTGCGCACCCAGCCCGGCACCAAGCTCGCCGAGGTGACGATCAGCCCCCGCGTCGCGTTCGAGGCCGACGAGATCGGCGACGACGGGGCGTGGAGCGTCGTGGTCAAGGGCCGCGCGCAGGTCCTCGAGCGGGAGGAGGATCTGGAGGAGGCCCGCGCGACCGGACTCGTCAGCTACCTCGAGGACGGCAAGACCATCTGGGTCCGCATCACGCCGAGCGAGGTCTCCGGCCGCCGTCTGGTGCCGGGCGACCTGCGCTGACGGGCGCGAGCCCCCCGGTCACTCCCCCGGGTAGACGACGCCCACCTGGCGACGGACGTCGTCCATGGTGCGCATGACCTCGAGCGTGCCGTCCCACGACATCCGCGGGCTCTCGACGTCCCCCGCCGCGATCCGGCGGGCCACCTCGGCCGCCTGGTACTGCTTGCCCTCGCCGCGGAAGCCGTCGTACGCCCAGGTGGCGCCGTCGTGCCTCTCGACGGTGAACGAGGTGGGCGCGTAGAACGTGCGCGCCACCTCGATGCGCCCCTCGGTGCCCGAGATCACGGCCGTGTTGGCGGTGCGCGCCCACAGCGTGGTGGACAGCGTGGCCTGCGTGCCGCCGGGGTAGCCGAGCACCATGCCGATCTGGCCGTCGACGCCCGTCTCGGTGAGCGCGCCGACGGCGGTCACGGTCTCGGGCGCGCCGAGCAGGTCCTGCGCGAAGGAGACGGGGTAGACGCCGAGGTCCAGCAGCGCGCCGCCGGCCAGCCCGGGCGCGTAGAGCCGGTGGGCCGGGTCGAAGGGGAACTGCTGGCCGTGGTCGGCGATCACGCCGACGACGCGGCCGATCTCGCCGCGCGCGATCACGCCCCGCAGCGCCGCGACGTGCGGCAGGAACCGCGTCCACATCGCCTCCATGACGAAGACGCCGGCCTCGCGGGCGGCGTCGAGCACCTCGCGCGCCTGCGCCGCGTCCTGGGTGAAGGCCTTCTCGACGAGCACGTGCTTGCCCGCGCGGATCGCCAGCAGCGCGTGCTCGTGGTGGTGCGAGTGCGGCGTCGCGACGTACACGACGTCGACGTCGGGGTCGGTCACCAGGGCGTCGTAGTCGCCGTGCGCCCGGGCGCCCGGGGCGTGCGCGGCGGCGAACGCCTCCGCCTTGGCGACGTCGCGCGAGCCCACCGCGACGACGGCCGCCGCCGTGTGCTGCCGGACGCCGTCGGAGAACGACCCGGCGATGTTGCCGGCGCCGAGCACGCCCCAGCGCACGGCCGGCGCGGTCCGCGGGTCGGGCACCGTCCCGGCGAGGTCGTCGGTGGTGAGGCCGGGCGCGAACGAGGCAGGTGTGACGTCGGTCATGGCCGACACGGTACCCGCCGGGGCGCGAGGTCGAGGCGAGCGCTCGAAGTCGATGTCACGGACTTCGACCTCGAGCCTCCCGCCTCGACCTCGGCGGGACGTCTCGATCTCATGCGGGGGCGCCGAGCGACGCCGCGACCACCCGGTTCGCGACGTCGCGCACCTGCTCCAGCTCGACCAGGCTCAGCCCGCTCGCCGCGACCACCTTCGCCGGCACCTCCTCCGCCCGGTCCCGCAGCGCGCGGCCGGGGGTGGTGAGGTGCAGCTCGACGACGCGCGCGTCGCCGGAGCCGCGGCGCCGCTCCAGCAGCCCCTGGCGCTCCAGCCGCTTGAGCAGCGGCGAGAGGGTGCCCGGGTCGAGCAGGAGCCGTGCGCTCAGCCCGGTGACCGTCGTCGTCGCGCCGGCGCGGTCGTCCTGCCACAGCCCGAGCATCACGAGGTACTGCGGGTGGGTGAGACCCAGCGGCTCGAGGATCGGGCGGTAGATCGACACCATCGCCCGGGCGGCCGCGGAGAGCGAGAAGCACACCTGCGCCTCGAGGCGCAGCGGGTCGGCGGGCAGGTCCATGCGCCCACCCTACGGTTCGACATATAGTTGGCGCACCAATGGTTGGCCCACCAAGTTTTGCGAGGGAGTGTCATGGCACGCCGCGAGGACGACGACCGGACCTGGGGCATGAAGGTCACGGAGAGCCTGCTGCGGTTCTTCGGGCCCGCGTCCATCCGGCGCACGCCGCCGATCCCGCCGAGCGCGGAGGACCTGGCCCGGGACGCCGCGCTCCGCAGCTCGCTGCAGCGCGTCACGCGCCCCGACGGCCACGTGTACCTCGTCGAGCGCAAGGACTGACCCCCGCCCTCGTGGCGGGGCGCTACTTCTTGGCGGTGGACTTCTTCGCCGCGGGCTTCTTCGCGGCCGGCTTGCGCGTCGTCGTGCGCTTCTTGGCCGGGCCGGCGGCCCGCTTCTCCGCCAGGAGCTCGATCGCCCGCTCGGGCGTGATGCTCTCGGGCGTCAGGTCGCGAGGCAGCGTCCGGTTGGTCTCGCCGTCGGTGACGTACGCGCCGAAGCGGCCGTCCTTGACCACGATCGGCTTGCCGCTCGTCGGGTCGTCGCCCAGCTCACGCAGCGGCGGGGTGGCCGCGCGGGCGCCCCGGCCGCGCTTGGGCTCGGCGTAGATCTTCAGCGCCTCGTCCAGCGTGATCGTGAAGAGCTGCTCCTCCGACGCGATGGTCCGCGAGTCCGTGCCCTTCTTGAGGTACGGGCCGTAGCGGCCGTTCTGCGCGGTGATCTCGTCGCCCGACTCCGGGTCGGTGCCGACCACGCGCGGCAGCGACAGGATCTTCAGGGCGTCGTCGATCGTCACCGTCTCAAGCGTCATCGACTTCAGCAACGACCCGGTGCGCGGCTTCGGCTGCGCGGCCTTCGCCTTCTTCTGCGCCGCCGCCGACAGGCTCGGGTCGATCTCCGGCAGGTCGAGCACCTCGGTCACGTACGGGCCGTAGCGGCCGTTCTTCGCGATGATCTCGGTCCCGGACACCGGGTCGGTGCCGAGCACCTTGCCGTCCTCCGCGCCCGCGGCCAGGAGCTCGCGCGCCTTCGCCACCGTGAGCTCGTCGGGGGCGACGTCGTCGGGGATGGACGCGCGCGGCGGGTTCTCCCCCTCCGCCACCTCGGCGCCCAGGTCCTCGACGTACGGGCCGTACCGGCCCACGCGCACGCGGATGCCCTCGCCGATCTCGACCGAGTTGATCGCCACGGGGTCGATCTCGCCGAGGTTCTCCACCAGCTCGTGCAGGCCCCAGCCGGTGCTGTCGCCCGAGCCGTCGCCGAAGTAGAACCGCGTCAGCCACGCCACGCGGTCGCGGCTGCCCGACGCGATCTGGTCGAGGTCGGCCTCCATCTCGGCCGTGAAGTCGTAGTCGACCAGCCAGCGGAAGTGCTCCTCGAGCAGCCTCACGACGGCGAACGCGAGCCACGTCGGCACCAGCGCCTGGCCCTTGGTGCGCACGTAGCCGCGGTCCTGGACCGTCGAGATCGTCGCCGCGTACGTGGAGGGGCGGCCGATGCCGAGCTCCTCCAGCGCCTTGACCAGCGACGCCTCGGTGTAGCGGGCGGGCGGGGTGGTCGAGTGCCCCTCGGCGGCGAGGTCGTCGCCGCGCAGCGGGTCGCCCTCGGCCATGCGCGGCAGCCGCGCGTCCTTGCCCGACGCGCCGGCGCCGTCGCCCTCGGCGACGTCCGTGCCCTCCTCGTACGCGGCCAGGAAGCCGCGGAAGGTGATGACGGTGCCGGACGCCGAGAACACGGCGTCGCGGCCCGCGAGCCCGCCCGCGGCGTCGGCCAGCGAGGCCGCGAGGCGCACGGACGCCGTCGACCCCTTGGCGTCGGCCATCTGCGAGGCCACGGTGCGCTTCCAGATCAGCTCGTACAGCTTGAACTGGTCGCCGGAGATCTCGCGGGCCACCTGGGCGGGGGTGCGGAACGAGTCGCCCGCGGGGCGGATCGCCTCGTGCGCCTCCTGCGCGCCCTTGTTCTTGGAGGCGTACAGGCGCGGGGCGCCCGGCACGTACTCCGGGCCGTACAGCTCGGCCGCCTGCCGGCGCGCGGCGTCGGTCGCCTCCGCGGACAGCGACGGCGAGTCGGTCCGCATGTAGGTGATGTAGCCGTTCTCGTACAGCGCCTGCGCGGTGCGCATCGCCTGGCGCGCGCTCATGCGGAGCTTGCGGCCGGCCTCCTGCTGCATCGTCGAGGTGGTGAAGGGGGCGGCAGGCTTGCGGGAGTACGGCTTGGTCTCGAGCGACCGGACGGCGAAGGCGGCGTCCGCGAGGCCCGCGACGACGGCGCGCGCCGACGCCTCGTCGAGCTGGACCACACCGGTGCGCACCTTGAGGCGGCCGCGGTCGTCGAAGTCCCGGCCGGACGCCACGCGGTCGGGCCCGAGGCCGGTGAGGCGGGCGCGGAACGCCTGCCCGGCGTCGTCGCCCTCGGTCGGCGCGAACTGCCCGGTGACGTCCCAGTAGTCGGCGGGGACGAACGCCATGCGCTCGCGCTCCCGCTCCACGACGAGCCGCGTCGCGACGGACTGCACGCGGCCCGCGGACAGGCCCTGGCGCACCTTGCGCCACAGCACCGGCGACACCTCGTAGCCGTACAGGCGGTCGAGGATGCGGCGGGTCTCCTGCGCGTCGACGAGGTCCTCGTCGAGCTCGCGGGTGTTCTCCAGCGCACGCAGGATCGCCTCGCGGGTGATCTCGTGGAACACCATCCGCTTGACCGGCACCTTGGGCTTGAGCTCCTGGATGAGGTGCCAGGCGATGGCCTCGCCCTCGCGGTCCTCATCGGTGGCGAGGTAGAGCTCGTCGGCCTCCTTGAGGGCCTTCTTCAGCTCGCGGACCTTCTGCTTCTTGTCCGCGTGCACCTCGTAGTAGGGGTCGAAGCCGTTGTCGACGTCGACGGCGAACTTGCCGTACGGGCCCTTCTTCATGTCCGTCGGCAGGTCGCGCGGCTGCGGCAGGTCGCGGATGTGCCCGACGCTCGCCTCGACCTCGAAGTCGTCACCGAGGTAGCCCTGGATCTTGCGGGCCTTGGTGGGCGACTCGACGATCACGAGCTTGCGTGGCTGGGGCATCCGTTCCTGCTTTCCCTGGTGCTGCGGCGGTGCGGGCGGCGTGCTGCCGAGGTGGTGATGGTGGCCGGCCGACCGGTCATGTCACGGTACGACATCTGCTCGTCACTTCCCCGACACGGCCGCCGGGCGGCACTCTACCGAGACGTGCGGCGGGGCTGCGCGGTGAGCTGGCGGAGCACGAGCAGCGCCGCGAACGCCGCCGCGGTCACCGCGAGCACGCCCAGGGCGCCCGCCGCGTACGCGGTGAGGTCCGGCGACAGGGGCACCGGGTCGCCGTTCGTGACGAGCCCCACCAGCGTGCCCCCGGAGACGACGACGCCGACCGCCGACGCGGCCAGCAGCAGGCCCGCGACGACGTACGACGCGGGCGCCGCGTACGAACCGCCCGGGCGGCGCGGCTCGTCCGTCGACGACGCGGGCGTGAATGCGCACACGGCGGCCCCCCACGCCAGGACGACGAGCAGCGCGGCGACGACGTCCGACGGGCGGTGCCACTGCCCCACGAGCGTCGAGACGCCGGTCGCCGCCGTGTAGGCGGCCCCGAGGATCGCGACCACCGGTCGCCAGGCCCGCGGCGTGACGAGCAGCAGCGCGACCGACACCGACGCCGCGACGGTGGTGTGCCCGCTGGGCAGCGTGTTGGGCCCGGTCCACCCGGGGAGCAGCTCGGGCCGGTCGAGGACGCCGTGCTTGAGCACCTGCGTCGTGACGTTCGCACCGCCCACGAGCACCGCGACCTGCAGCGCCAGCGCCCAGCGGCGCCGCACCAGGGCGACGAGCATCGCCGCCCCGACCCCCGCGACGACGAAGGCCACGGAGACGACGTCGAGCACCGGCTCGGCGACGCGCCACAGGCGACCCTGGCCGTGCGTGGCGCCGAGGAACGCGAGCTCGTCGACCCGCTGGCCGGCCGTGGTGCCGACGAAGAGCCGCCAGGTGAGCCACACCCCGAGCGCGGCGAGGACGGCGACCACCGCGGCCGCGACCCGCGGCGCGGTCCGCGCCTGCGGGACGGCCCGCGGTCCGCGCCACGCGCCGACCGGCAGGATCGGCGCACCGACGCCCGCCGTCCCCTGCGAGGGGGTCGGCGGCGTCTGAGGGCGCGTCTCCGTGAGCACGGGACCACGCTACCGACTCCGGTGTGTCGGAAACGTATGCGCGGGGTGGGGACCTCTCAGCGCTACGGGGCGGTGTGCCGCAGGGTGACCGTGTTGGAGAAGACCTGGCGGACGTTGGGGTCCTTGGGGATGTACTCGACCTTGATGAAGGACTTCCCGGGCGAGCCCGCCAGCAGCACCCCGGGCACCCGGATGGTCCGCCGCCCGTCGTCGACCTTCCACGACCAGTTGGTCCAGCAGCCGGCCCACCTGGAGTGGCGCGACTGCGGGTCGCGCGTCCAGAGGCACAGCCGGCCCCGCTCCGGGAGGCCCGCCGTCGTGACCGTGACGGTCGCGCGGACCGACCGCCGGTCCGACCAGTCGGCGGGGAAGGATCGACGGTCCATGCGGAAGGTGACCTTCGGCCGCGCCTCGGCGACCTTCTGGCTCCAGGACCGCTGCGACCGCTCGAAGGTGGACGGCCCGACGTACTTGACCACCATGGACTGCCTGTCGCCGCCGTGCGGTTCCACCCGGGTGGCGGGGACGTACAGGGACGCCTTCCCCTTGGCGAGCGTGCCGGTGCGCAGCTTCTTGCCGTACGACCACAGCTCGACCCGGCCCGTCGGCGTGGCGCCGGGCGACGAGACCGTCACGGCGATCCGACGCCCCTTGCCGTAGGTCCACGTCTTCCCGGTCGACACCGCGACGGACGTGGCGCGCGGGCGGACGTCGAGCGCGTGCCACCGGTCGACGCGCTCCTCGTACTCCGGGGCGCCGTCGAACTCGACCGCCAGGAACGAGTCGCCGAACGCGAGCCGGCTCGCCGGGAACCGCAGCGTCGCCTTCCCGCCCACCACGGCGGCGGAGGCCAGCGATTTCCCGTCGCTGCTGCGCGTGACGGACACGCGCCCACCGGGCGTCCCGAGCGTGGACGTGACCCGCACCGGCACGACGACGTCGGAGCCGTAGCGGACCGAGGACGGCACCGTGGCCTTCACCGTGACCGGCTTGCTCGTGGCGTGCACCCGGGCACCCCAGCTCGACACGGGGTCCCCCGCGGCGGTCGTGTGCTGGAACCGGAGGGTCCGCCAGCCGGGCACCTCCGTTCCGTCGAGGGCGAACGCGGCGACACCGTCGACCAGCGGCGCCGACCGCTCCACGCCGCCGCCGAGGTCGACCGTCACCGCGCCCTCCCTCGGCTCGTCCGTGCCGGTGAGGTCGAAGCGGAGCGCGTGCGCGTCGCCGTAGTACCACTCCGTCGCGCTCAGCACGGGGCTCGTGGGCTCGACGACCTCGACCACGACCGAGCCGGTCGAGCGGACGGGGTACTGCCCGGTCTCCGGGTCGACGCCCGCGGACGTGTCGACATGCCCCGCGACGACGCGGAGAGGGCCGGGTCTGAGGTCGGCACTCGAGATCACGATCGTGGCCCGGCCGTCCGTCAGCGGTGCGCGTGCACCCGAGCCGGCCGCCAGCCAGGAGACCTGCCCGACGCCGGGTGCCCCGTCCCGGGTCACGCTGACCTCGAGGGTGATGTCCTGCCCCCGCCACCACCGCTCGTGGACGGGCGCGACGACCGTGCTGTCCTGCTCGACGTCGGCCACGGCCGTCGGCACCGCCAGCCCGGTCGACATCAGGGCGAGCGTCAGCATCGCGCCGATCGCCCCCATCCTCCGCCGCACTCCTGCGCCCACGCGCACACCACCCTCCGTCGAGACTGCGTGGAACATAGCGGCAGGTCAGGCGCCGATCTAGCCCTCCAAGGGCACCTTTTGCCCAGTTTGCCGAACTTCATACGCCCCTGGGGTATCTCGTCGGCGGGCGCAGGCCGCCGCGGGCGGCGACGGAGGGTTCAGCGCGCGAGCTCCGGCGGCAGGCCGGACGACGCGCCCACCAGGTCGGCGTCGTGCAGGTGGCACGCGACGCGCCGGTCCTCGCCCGTGCTCGGCGGCCCCAGCACGGGGCGCACTTGCCGGCACACGTCCATCGCGTGCGGGCAGCGCGGCGCGAAGGGGCAGCCGGCGCCGAGCCGCTGCAGGTCGGGCGGGGCGCCGGGGATGCCGGACAGCTCGCGCCGGGGGCCGTGCAACGGCGGGAACGACCCGAGCAGCCCCGACGAGTAGGGGTGCCGGGGCCTGCGGTAGACCTCCTGCGCGGTGGCCTCCTCCACGATCTCCCCCGCGTACATGATCGCGATGCGGTCGGCGACCTCGACCAGCAGGGAGACGTCGTGGGTGATGAGCACGACGGAGAACCCGAGCCGGTCGCGCAGCTCCATGATCTGCTCGAGGATCTGCCGCTGCATGACGACGTCGAGCGCCGTCGTCGGCTCGTCCATGAGCAGCACCTGCGGCTCCAGGGCGAGCGCCATCGCGATCATCACGCGCTGCCGCATGCCGCCGGACAGCTGGTGCGGGTACGCGCGGAGGCGGTCGGCGGAGATGCCGACCATCTCGAGCAGCTCCGCGGCCCGCGCCTCGAGGTCCCGGGGCGACAGCCCGGGCCGGTGTGCCCGGATGCCGTCGGTGAGCTGCCGCCCGATCCGGAAGACCGGGTTGAGGGAGCTCATCGCGCCCTGGAACACGATGGCGACGTCGCGCCAGCGGGCGGCGCGCAGCTGCGCGTCGGTGAGGCCGAGGACGTCGCTGCGCCGGCCGTCGCGGTCGGTGAGCCACACCTCCCCGCCGGTGATGAGGCCGGGCGGCGGCAGCAGCCGGGTCGCGGCGTACGCGAGGGTCGACTTGCCGCAGCCCGACTCCCCCGCCAGCCCCAGCACCTCGCCGCGGTGCAGCGTGAGGTCGACGCCGCGCAGCACGTGCGTCGGGTCGTCGCCGAAGCCGTAGTCCACGTGCAGGTCGCGGATCTCCAGCACGGGCTCGCTCATCGTTCCTCCTCGGTGTGCGGTGCGTGGTGCAGGGCGGGGCGCCCGACGTCGCGCACCCCGGGCCCCGTCGGCCTCACCACCGGGGTGAAGCCGACGCGCGGGCGGATGCCGCGGCGGCGCAGGGTGCGGGCGTGCATGCCGGTGCTGCGCAGGCGCGGGTTGACCAGCTCGTCGATGCCGAAGTTGATCAGCGTGAGCGCCATGCCGAGCAGGGCGATGCACAGGCCGGCGGGGACGAACCACCACCAGGCGCCGCGCTGCAGCGCCAGGTTGTTCTGGGCCCAGAACAGGATGGTGCCCCAGTTCCACTCGCTCACCGGCGTGATGCCGATGAACGCGAGGGTCACCTGGCTCAGGACGGCGAACGTCACGGTGCCGACGAAGCCCGCCGCGATGATCGCCGTGAGGTTCGGCAGCACCTCGGCCAGCACGATGCGCCACGTGCGCTCGCCCGTGGCCCGCGCGGCCTCGATGAAGTCCCGCTTGCGCAGCGACAGGGTCTGAGCGCGCAGCACGCGCGCGCCCCAGGCCCACCCGGTGACGCCGATGACGAGCGCCACCGTGATGCCGCCGGCGCTGGGCAGCTGCGCCGCGATGATGATGATCAGCGGCAGCTGCGGGATGACGAGGAACACGTTCGACAGCGCCGAGAGCCCCTCGTCGCCGAGGCCGCCGACGAACCCGGCCGTCACGCCGACGATCACGCCGAGCGCGGTGGCCCCGAGCCCGGCGACCAGCCCGACGACGAGCACGCCGCGCGTGCCGACGATGATCTGGGACAGGATGTCGCGCCCGGTGTGGTCGGTGCCGAGCCAGTGCGCGCCGGACGGCGGCTGCAGCAGCGCTGTGCTCACCTGGTCCGGGTCGTAGGGCGCGATCCACGGCCCGACGACGGCAAGGATCCCGAAGAAGACGAGGATCACGATGCCGACGAGCGCCTTGGAGTTGCGCAGGAACAGCAGCCGCGGGCGCCGGCCGGGGCGCGCGACGCCCTGCCCGACGTCGTCGGGCCCCGTGGGTGCCGCGACCTCGATCGCGGTGGTCGATGTGGCCATGTCAGCCCTCCTGCCGGGTGCGGGGGTCGAGCGCCGCGTACGCCAGGTCGGCCACGAGGTTGGCGACCAGCACGGACAGCGTGATGACGAGGAAGCAGCCCTGCATCAGCGGGTAGTCGTGGGTGGAGACCGCCTGGTAGAGCGTGTAGCCGATGCCCTGGTAGCTGAAGACCATCTCCATGACGAGCGTGCCACCGACGACGAAGCCGAGGGCCAGGGCGAAGCTGGAGACCTGCGGCAGGATCGCGTTGCGCGCCGCGTACCCCACGACGACCGCCCGCGCGGGCAGCCCCTTGGCGTGGGCCACGGTGACGTAGTCCTCGCTGGAGACGGTGACCATCATGTTGCGCATCCCGAGGATCCAGCCGGAGATCGACGACACGACGATGGTCAGCGCCGGCAGCGTGCCGTAGTAGATCACCGAGCCGACGAACTCCCAGCTCAGCGACGGCACCATGCCGCGGTCGTAGCTGCCGTTCGACGGGAACCAGCCGAGGTTCACGGCGAACACCGCGATGGCGATGAGACCGAGCCAGAAGTACGGCACGGCGGAGAAGAACGTCGTGATCGGCAGCAGCGAGTCGGCCCAGGTGCCGCGCCGCCAGCCGATGCCGGTGCCCACGGCCGTCCCGAGCAGGAACGCGATGACCGTGGCGATGCCCACGAGCCCGACCGTCCACGGCAGGGCCTGCGTGACGATGTCGGCCACCGGTGTCGGGAAGTGGGTGAAGCTCAGCCCGAGGTCGCCGTGCAGCAGCATCTGCCAGTAGTGCACGTACTGGTCCCACAGGGACATGTCCTGGTCGAGCCCGAACAGGACGCGCAGCGACTCCTCGGCGTTCGAGTCGATCCGGCCCTGCATGCGCCCCATGAGGGCGGTCACCGGGTCGCCCGGCAGCAGGCGCGGCACGAAGAAGTTGATGGTGATCGCGGCCCAGGCGGTGAACAGGTAGAAGGCCGCGCGGCGCAGGACGAACCTCATGCGTCCCCTCCCGTCGGCGTCGCGGTCCGCGGCACGGCCGGGGCGTCGGCGCGGTCGGCGTAGCCCCAGCAGGCGGCCTGCCGCGGCTCGCCGCCCGCCCCGTGCCCGACGTCGAGCAGGGGCGGCGCCTCGGCGGCGCACAGGTCGGTGGCGAACGGGCAGCGCGGGTGGAAGCGGCAGCCCGACGGGGGCCGCACCAGGCTGGGCGGCTCGCCGCGCGGGGCGCCCGCGGGCCGCTCGGCGAGGTCCTCGGGGTCGGGGGCGGACGCCAGGAGCAGCCGTGTGTACGGGTGCTTCGGGTCCTGGGTGACCGACTCGCTGTCCCCCGACTCCACGACGCGCCCCGCGTACATCACGAGGGTGGTGTCGGCGAAGTACCGCGCGGAGGCGATGTCGTGCGTGATGTAGAGGATGGCCAGGTGCAGCCGGTCGCGGAGGTCCGCGAGCAGGTTGAGGATCCCGAGCCGGATGGACACGTCGAGCATCGAGATCGGTTCGTCGGCCAGCAGCACCTCCGGCTCGGCGGCGAGCGCCCGCGCGATGGCGATGCGCTGGCGCTGCCCGCCGGACAGCTCGTGCGGGTACTTGTCGACGTACCGCTCGGCTGGCGTGAGGTGCACGCGCTCGAGCAGCTCGGCGAGCGCCCGCTCCAGCTCGTCCCCGCGCAGGCGGCCGCGGTGGATGCGCAGCGCCCGGGTGAGCGTGTACCGCACGGGGTGCACCGGGTTCAGGGACGCGAAAGGGTCCTGGAAGATCATCTGGACGCGGTTGACGTAGCGGCGGAAGGCGCGCCGTCCGCGCGCCCGCGCGTCGGTACCGCCGAGCAGCAGCCGTCCGGCGGTGGCGGGCTGGAGCTGGGCGAGCAGCCGCGCCACGGTCGACTTCCCGGAGCCGGACTCGCCGACGAGGGCCACGACGCGGCCGGCGTGCAGAACGAGGTCCACGCCGTCGACGGCGTGCACGACGGCGCCGCGCCCGGAGCCTCGGCCGCCGCCCTTGACCGGGTAGTGCTTGGTGAGCCCGACGGCCTCGAGCACGGGCGCGCCGGGGTCGGTGCGGGGGGTGCCCCCCGGGGCGCCGGCCGGCGCCCCGGGGGTGGTGGTGTGGAGGGACATCAGGACGCGGGCTCCAGGTGCATGACGATCTGGGCCGCCTGGACCCCGGTGGGCTGCGGCTGGTTGTACGGGTCGTCCTCCGACGGCCAGCCGACGTAGTTCAGCGAGGAGTACTGCGCGGTGGCGGGTCGCGACCAGATCGGGATGGCCGGCACCTGCTCCACGTAGACCTGCTGGATGGTGTCCATCGCGGCCTCGCGCGCGGCGTCGTCGGTCGCGGCCGCGTAGTCGGCGAACGCCTTCGTCGCGGCGTCGTCCTGGAAGCGGCCGAAGTTCCACGTGGCCGGCTCGCCGAGCTTCTTGTACTGCGCGCCGTCGAACTGGTCGGAGTACATGTCCCAGGGGGTGGCGCCGCCGTCGGTCCAGTGCAGCGTGGCCTGGAAGTCGCCCGGCGGGACGACGTCGGCGAACCAGCCGTCCTGGTTCACCGGGTTGACCGTGGCGTCCACGCCGAGCGTCGCGGCCGCGTTCTTGATGAGGTCGAGCGCGGTGAGGTAGTCGTTCCAGCCGGCCGGGTCGGTGAGCTCGAAGATGACCTTCTCGCCGTCCGGGTCGACGAGCTTCTCGCCCTCCCAGGTGTAGCCGGCGTCGGTCAGCAGCGCCTTGGCCCCCTCCACGTCGACGGCGAGGTCGGCGTCCGCGTAGGCGTCGGAGAGGTACGGCTCGCCGGCGGGCAGCGGCAGGCCGGTGGCGTTGGTCAGCGGGGGGTTGACGCCGGAGGTGGCGACGTCCACCAGCTCCTGCCGGTCGATCACCATGTTGAGCGCCCGGCGGAAGGCGACGTCGTCGAACGGCTTCTTCTCGTTGTTGAGGAAGAGCGCGTCGATGCCGAGGCCCGCCGCCGCGTACTGGTGGTAGTGCTCCGGGTCCTGCGCGATGTAGACGTTCTCGTAGTCGGCGATAAACGTCCAGCCCCACTGCGCCTCGCCGGTGGTGAGGGCCGTGGTGAGCGCATTGTTGTCGTTGTACGACGAGTACCGGATCTCGGGGACCTTGGGCTGGCCGCCCCAGTAGTCGTCGCGCGCCGTGACGGTCGCGGCCTGCGGCGTCCACGACTCGAGCGTGTACGGGCCGGTCCCGACCGGCTCGGTGTTCGTGAAGGTCGTCGGGTCCTCGACGTCCTTCCACAGGTGCTCCGGGACCATGAGCAGGTCGTAGAGCTTGGACTGGTTGACGTACTGCGGGGCCGTGAACGACACCGTCGCCGTCGTCCCGTCGGACTCGACCTTGTCGTACGGCAGCGCGGCCGCGTTGAGGCCCTCGTGGTCGATGCGCAGCTGGATCGAGAACGCGACGTCGTCGGCGGTGAAGTCCTCGCCGTCCGACCAGGTCACGCCCGACCTCGGCGTGATCACTGCCTGCGTGTAGTCCTCGTTCCACTCGATCTTCTCGGCCAGCCAGGGCTGCGGGTCCTCGGACGGCTTCGCCTGGTTGCGCATCATGAGCGGCTCGTAGATGACGAACGCGTAGCCGAGCGAGAGCGCGGACGAGCCGGTCGCGAACGGCGACTGGTTCTCCGTCTGCACACCGTTGGGCATGCCGACGGTCAGGGTCTCGGTGCCGACGCCGCCGGAAGAGGCGGACGGGCTGTTCCCGCCGGTGCCGCCGCCACACGCCGCGGCCAGCATGGCCACGACCGCGGCGCTCGCGACCGCCGTGCTGAGCTTGCGGATTCTCACGGTGTGCCTCCTTGCACGAGCCCCGCCGCCGATGGCGGGGCGCTGGGTGGGTGATCGGGTGATCCGTGCTGGATGGTCAGGACTGGGTGTCGGGCGCGACGACGAGGTCGACGTCGAGCCGCGGGTCGCGCACCGACCGGCCCGCGGTGAGCCGGTAGGTGCCGGGCGGGGTGGTCCAGCCGCCGGCGGCGGTGTCCCACGTCTGGAGGGCGCGGCGCGGCACGCGCACCTCGGCGGTGGCGCGCTCCCCCGGCACGGCGTCGACGACGGCGAAGCCGCCGAGCCAGCGCACGGGCCGTGCGGGATCGGTGTCCGCCGTGCCGGGCGGCGGGGTCACGTAGACCTGCACGACCTCGCGCCCGGGCCGCGCGCCGGTGTTGCGCACCGTCACACGCACGACGACGTCCGCGTCGCCCGGGGCGAGCCCGGGGGCGGCGAGGCCCGCGGCCTCGTAGTCCCACGTCGTCCAGCCGAGGCCGTGGCCGAAGGGGGCGGCGGGCGCCGGGCCACCGGGGCCCGTGCCGGCACCGAGCCGCCGCTCCCAGGCCCGGTAGCCGACGTCGAGCCGCTCGGCGTACTCGACGACGCCGGCGACGGGGATCGCGTGCGGCACCGGGACGTCCTCGGCGCGCGCGGGCAGCGTCCACGGCAGGCGGCCGGACGGCTCGGTGACGCCGGTGAGCACGTCCGCGAGCCCGGTGCCCGCCTCCTGGCCGGGCAGCCAGGCCCACAGCACCGCGGGGGCCTCGTCGTACCAGGGCAGCAGCACGGGCGCGCCCGCGTTGACGACGACCACCGTGCGCGGGTTGGCGGCCAGCACGCGCCGCACCAGCTCGTCCTGGTTGCCGGGCAGCGCCAGGTCGGCACGGTCGTAGCCCTCGGACTCGACCTCGGGCGTGGTGCCCACGACGACGACGGCGACGTCCGCCTCCCGGGCCGCGGCGGCCGCGGCCGCCAGCTCGTCCTCGGCCGACGGGCCGGGCAGACGGTGCACCAGCGCACCGCGCACGAACCGGTCGTAGCCGACGGGGTGCACCACCTGAAGCTCCGCCTCCAGCAGGGCGCCGCCGGCGCCGCCCTCGACGGCCAGCGTCGCGGCGAGGGGGTGGTTGTGGCCCGAGGCGAGGATGACGTCCTCGTCGACGACGACGTCGCCCGCGGACGCCGTCCGGCCGTCCACCGTGACCCGGTGCACGCCCACCGTGCCGACCCCCAGCTCGTGGGTGCCCGGCTCGTCGGTGCGCACGTGGGCGGTGAGCCGCAGGGTGGCGTCGTCGGGGCCGACGTCGGCGCACCAGCCGTCCCAGGCGGTCCGGGTCTCGGCGCGGCGCACGGTGCCGTCGGCCCCGAGCCACTCCAGCCGCACGCCGGGCGCGCCGGTCACGGGGTCGGTGCAGCGGGCGAGGTCGACGGCCGGCGGGTTGCGCAGCACGCGCGACCCTGCGACGACGTCCACGACCGCTCGCGCCGGGAGCGCGTCGCGCAGCGCGTCCGCGGGGTAGGTGAGGCGGTCGGGCACCACGAACGACGAGCCCCCGCCCTGGAAGAACGGCTCCATCGCGTGCGCGCCGAGCAGGGCGACGCGCAGCGGGACGGCGCCGTCGTCCGCGTCGACCAACGGCACCGTGCCGTCGTCGTCCTTGAGCACGACGACGGAGCGGGCGACGAGCTCGCGCAGCAGCGGCGCCGGGTCCTCGGCCGCGGCCGCCGGGACGGCGCCGCCGCCGCCCGGCAGCGGGAGCCGCCCGACGCGGTGCGCGAGACGCAGCAGCCGGCGCACCTTGTCGTCGAGCTCGGCGACCGTCACCTCGCCGGACCGGACGGCGTCGAGCAGGCCGTCCCCCCACGGCCCGTCCGGGCCGGGCATCTGCAGGTCGAGCCCGCCGCGCGCGGCCGCGGCCACCGACTGCGTGGCCACCCAGTCGCTCACGACCAGACCGTCGAAACCCCACTCGTCCTTGAGCACGCCGGTGAGCAGGGGGCGGTGCTCGAGGGCGGGCGCGGCGGTGCTGCCGTCGTCGACCCCGCTGTACGCGCCCATGACGCTCCACGCACCGGCGGCGACGAGCCGCTCGAACGGCGCCAGGTACACCTCGCGCAGCGTCCGCTCGTCGACGCGGGCGAGGTAGCGGGTGCGGTCGGTCTCGGAGTCGTTGGCCACGTAGTGCTTCACGCACATCCCGACGCCCCGGTCCTGCGCCGCGCCGACGAGCGCGACGGCGACCTCGGCCGTGAGGTGCGGGTCCTCGGAGTAGCACTCGAAGTGCCGACCGCCGACGGGCGTGCGCTGCAGGTTGACCTGCGGCGCCAGGACCATGTCGACCCCGTGCCGGCGGGCCTCCGCCGCGAACAGCTCCCCCGCCCGGCGCGCGAGGCGGACGTCCCACGTGGCCGCGAGCGCCGACGGCGCGGGCAGCATCGCGGAGGTGCCGCGGCCGTACGGGTCGCGCACCCCCACGGGACCGTCGGACATGACGACGGGCTCGAGCCCGATCCGCTCGACGGCGCGGGTCGCCCACATGGACGCGCCGACGACGAGGGCGGCCTTCTCGTCGACGCCGAGGAGGTCGACGAGCGCGTCGATCTGCCCGTCGGCGCTGGCGTCGGTACTGGCGTCGGTACTGGTGACAGCGGTCTGCGATGACACGCGGCGGTACTCCCTCGTCCTGGTCGGCGTCGACTGCGCCCAGTGAAGCACAGTTACTGACAGGTAAGTAAGTATCGCAAGGTCACAGTATGGTGACGCCATGGCAGACGGCAGCACCCCGCGACGGACCCGCCCCTCGAAGGCGGAGCGGCGCGAGGAGATCCTCGCGGCGGCGACGCGCGTGTTCGGCTCGAAGGGCTACCACGCGGGGTCGCTCGTCGACGTCGCGGAGCAGGTGGGCATCACCCACGCGGGCGTGCTGCACCACTTCGGCAGCAAGGACAAGCTCCTGTGGGCGGTGCTGGAGTACCGCGACCGGGTGGACGTCGAGCACCTCGAGGGGCAGCACATCCCCGGCGGGCTCGACCTGTTCCGGCACCTGATGACCACCGCGCGGATCAACGCCGACCGGCGCGGCATCGTGCAGGCCTACTCGGTGCTCACCGGCGAGTCCGTCACCGACGGGCACCCGGCGGCCGCGTGGGTCACGGAGCGCTTCACGGTGCTGCGCGGCGAGATCGCCACGGCCCTCCTGCAGGTGGCGCAGGAGCGCGGCGTGGCGCTCGAGGAGGCCCGGGCCCGCAGCGCTGCGAGCGCCGTCATCGGCGTCATGGACGGCCTGCAGGTGCAGTGGCTCCTGGACCCGGACGCCGTCGACCTCGCGCAGGAGACGGCGTTCGCGATCGAGGCGATCCTCGCCGCCGTCCTCGCCGGGCCGGCCGCCCCGCGCGTCGTCCCCGCGGGATAGAGAATCTCGCGGCGGTCAGCCGGTCACCAGGGTGAGGTCGTAGGCGTCGAGGATCTCGCCCACGGGCTGGAAGAACGTCGTGCCGCCGGACGTGCAGTCGCCGGAGCCGCCCGACGTCACGCCCTGCGCCTGGTCGCCCGCCAGCAGCGAGCCGCCGGAGTCGCCCGGCTCCGCGCACACGTCGGTGCGGATGAGCCCGTCGACCGTGCCCTCGGCGTAGGAGACCGAGACGTCGAGCGCCTCGACCGTGCCGCAGTGCCAGCCCGACGTGGATCCCGACCGGCACACCTGGGCCCCCACCGGCGCCGGCTCGGCGCCCGCGACGGCGACCTGGCCGCCGGCCCAGTCGTTCACGGCACCGACGGGCGTGCTGCCGGGCCCCACCTGGACGTACCCGTAGTCGTCGCCGGGGAAGCTCGACCCGGCGAACGTCCCCTCCGGCTGCGACGTCGGGTCGCCCGCGGAGCCGCAGTGCCCCGCGGTGACGAAGCCGTCGGTGACGGCGAAGCCCACCGAGCAGCGCGACGCCCCGTCGATGTAGTACGCGTTGCCGCCGACGACGTCGTCCAGCACGCGCGGCCGTTCGGTCGTCGTGCTCACCGTGACGGCGCCGCTCGGCACGCCCGCGGCGGCCAGCGCGTCGTCGACGCCGGCCCGGGCGTCCGAGCCCGCCAGCGTCTCGACCACGAGCGTGTTGTCCCGCACGTCCACGTGCCAGCCGGTCACGCCGGCGGCCGCGGCGGCGTCGTCGCCCAGGTCCGCGGCCCAGCCCTCGAGCTGGTCGAGCGAGTACCGGGCGTCGACGGCCCGGCCGCCCGCCGCCCGCACCGCGGCGTCCGCGGCACCGCTCGTCGTGGCGACGTACAACCGGTCCCGCTCCGGGTCGAGCCAGGTGCCGGCGAAGTCGTCACCGAGCTGCTCCCGCAGCCGGTCCTGCGCGGCCGCGGCGTCGTCCTGGAAGTCGAGCCGTTCGACGGCGCGCTCCCTCGACACGCCGAGGTCGTCCGTCATGGCCTGCAGGAGCCCCGCCGGATATCGGTCCGCGCCCGCGACGTCGTCGGGGTCCGGACCGGCGGCCTGGGCCGTCGCCGCGGTCGCCGCGAGCGTGAGCCCGGCGGCCGTGGCGGCCATCGTCCTGAAGGTCGTGCGTCTCATCGGAGAATTCCTTCCGTCAGGTACCGGACGGTTGCCCGGCGCACCACACGCTACGGGGACGACCAGCCCCCGGCCAGGGCGCGCCCAGGCTGCCGCGCGGGTGCACACTGATCCGTTGTGCACCCGATCCCGTGGCTGCGCCCGCACCGGGTGCCCGCGAACTCCCCCACGTCGCCCGCGAGCCTGCGCCGCCGCCCGGCCCAGGTGGTCACCCTCGCCTTCCTCGCGACGATCGCCACCGGCACGGCCCTGCTGAGCCTGCCGGTCAGCGCCACGGGGAGGAACGCGAGCTTCGTCGAGGCCCTGTTCACCGCGACGTCCGCAACCTGCGTGACCGGGCTGGCCGTCGTCGACACCGAGACGTTCTGGACGCCGTTCGGGCAGGTCGTGATCCTGCTGCTCATCCAGGTGGGCGGGTTCGGGGTCATGACGCTGGCGTCGCTGCTCGGCCTGCTGCTGACCCGTCGCCTGGGGCTCAGCACCCGGCTGGTGGCGACCGAGTCGACGCGGTCCGTCGGGATGGGCGACGTGCGACGCGTGCTGCTCGGGGTGCTGCGGTTCACGGTCGTGACGGAGCTGGTGGTGGCCGCGGTGCTGACGGCGCGGTTCGCCGCCGCCTACGACGAGCCCCTCGGCCACGCCGTCTGGTCGGGCGTCTTCCACGCCGTGTCCGCGTTCAACAACGCGGGCTTCTCGATCTACAGCCAGAACCTCGTGCCGTTCGTCGCCGACCCCTGGGTGTGCCTGCCGATCTGCGCCGCGATCATCATCGGCGGCCTCGGCTTCCCCGTGCTGCTCGAGCTGTGGCGCCTGCACCGCACCCGCCGGACCGAGGAGGGCCCGACCGACCTCGCCCGGCTGTCGCGCTGGAGCGTGCACACGCGGCTCACCGTGCTGATGACGGCGGTGCTGCTGGTGGTGGGCACGCTGTTCTTCCTCGCGGCCGAGTGGCGCAACCCCGGCACCTTCGGCCCGCTCGACCCGCCGGCGAAGGTGCTGGCCGCGTTCACGCAGGCGGTGATGCCCCGCACCGCCGGCTTCAACTCCGTGGACCTGTCGCAGGCCAACAACGGCACCTGGTTCTTCACCGACATGCTCATGTTCGTCGGCGCGGGGTCGGGCGGCACCGCCGGCGGCATCAAGGTGACGACGTTCGCCGTCCTCGCCGTCGCGATCTGGTCGGAGCTGCGCGGCGACCCCGACGCCACGCTCTGGGACCGGCGCCTCACGCCCAGCACCCAGCGGCAGGCGCTCACCGTCGCGCTGGTCGGCGTCGCGGCCGTGGTGGTGCCGACGCTCGCGATCACGCTCTCCACCAGCCTGTTCACGCTGGACCAGGTGCTGTACGAGGTGATCTCGGCGTTCAGCACCACCGGCCTGTCCACCGGGATCACCGCGGACATGCAGCCCTGGCACCAGCTGGTGCTCGTGGCCCTGATGTTCCTCGGCCGGCTCGGGCCCATCACCCTCGGCACCGGCCTCGCGATGCGCGACCGCCAGCGCCTCTACCGGCGCCCGGAGGCGGCCGTCGTCATCGGCTGACGACCGCCCCGGGCCTCGGAGGGCGTCAGCAGTGGGTGCCGGCGTACGTGCCGACGGCCTGAGCGGACTCCTGGAACTCCGAGCCGGTCATCGCGGACATGGCGTCCTGCAGCTTCGTCATCGCCTCGGCGTCGGTGGGGTCCTCGGCCGCGGCGCTCAGGCCGTCCGTCGCGGTGCGGAACGACGTGGTCAGCGTCTCCCAGTCGTCGGCGATCTCGGCGGGCGGCTCGCCCACGCCCTCGAGCGTGGTGGTGAGCTCCTCGAGCTTGTCGACGGTGGGCTGCAGGTCGGCGGGGTCGACGTCGCCCATCGCCGAGGACGCCTCGGTGAGGGCCTGGACGGCGCCGCACACGTCGCCGCCGGCCGCCTCGTCGGCCGGGGCCTCCTCGGCGGGGCTCTCCTCGGCCGGGCTCTCCTCAGCCGCCTGCTCCTCGGCGGCGGGCGTGCCCTCGCCGGAACCCGAGTCTCCCGAGCCGCTGCAGGCGGCCAGGCCGAGGGAGAGCAGGGCGGCGGCGGCCACGGCGGCGGCACGGGTCATGGTCAGTCGGTTGCGCATGGTGACCATGGTGACCGACCGGCGTCGCTCACGCGCCCCGGCACGACGGGGAGAGCTCCCCATGTGGCACAGCCCACGGACGGCAGGCTCCCAGGCGGGGAGGTCGGCCCGTCGGGAGGTCAGTCGGCAGGACGGAGGAAGCCGTCGCGCACCAGGCCGCGGACGGCGGGCAGCAGCTCGGAGCGCAGGTCGTCGGCGGGGACGTCGAGCAGCGCGCCCAGCGCCCCGACGATCTGCCCGACGGCGAGCTCGCCGTCGCACACCCCGACGAAGGCCGCGAGGCCGGTGGAGGCGTGCACCCCGCGCCCCAGCCCGTCGCCCTGCCGGATCACGACGACGTTCGGGTCGGCCTGCCCGGGCGTGTGGAACCGCTCCTCGGTGACGTCGTCCGCCGCCGCGAGGTGGGCCTCGGCCAGCGCGGCGTCGTCGCGCGCCTCGAGCCAGTCGTGCGCCGCGAGCGACGCCGCGACGTGCGCGCCGAGCGGCTGGTGCACGGACCCGGTGTGCTCCTCGAGGCGGCGCAGCGTGGGGCGCGCGCCGCCCGTGGGCCGGCGGAGGGTGACGATGCCGAAGCCGACGGCCTCGACGTCGCGGGACGCGAAGTCGTCGAGCCACGCGCCGTAGGCGGCGGCCCAGGCGCCCGGCTCGCGCTCGGGGGTCGTGCCACCGTCGCGGATCCACGTCTCCGCGTACTCGGCCGGGTCGAGCACCTCGCGCTGGATCACCCAGCCGTCCAGGCCGGCCGCGTCGAGCCAGGCACCCACCCGCTCGTCCCACGGCTCGCCGCGGCGGTGCTCCCAGTTGCCCAGCAGCTGCGCGACGCCGCCCGGCGCGAGCACGCCGCCGACGTCGCGCACCAGGTCGCGCACCAGGTCGTCGCCCGAGCGGCCGCCGTCGCGGTACTCGTAGTCGCCCAGCGCCTCCGCCACCGCGGCGCCCGCCGCGCCGGCGTGCGGGGTGATGACGAACGGCGGGTTGGAGACCACGAGGTCGAAGCTCTCCCCCGCCACCGGGTCGAGCATCGACCCGTGCCGCAGCGCGACATCGACCCCCTCCGCCGGGGTGTTGAGCACGAGGTTGAACCGGGCGAAGCCCAGCGCCCGCCGGGACAGGTCGGTCGCCACGACGTGGCGGGCGTGCCGCGCCGCGTGCAGCGCCTGGATGCCGCAACCCGTGCCGAGGTCGAGCACGCGACCCACGGGCGTGCGGGCCGTGACCTGGGCCAGCGTCGTCGAGGCGCCGCCGGCGCCCAGCACGTGGTCGGTCGCGAGTCGGCCGCCCGTGGCCAGCTCGGCGAGGTCGCTCGCCAGCCACCACGACGCGTCGCCGGCCGCGTCGACGGCGGCGTACGGACGCAGGTCGACGACGGCGCGCACGGCGTCGTCGTCACCCTCGCCGGCGGCGGCCACCAGGCCGAGGCGCGCGGCGCCGGCGGTGCCGAGGCCGGGCAGCGCGCGGTCGAGCGCCGCGCGCGGCACGTCGTCGCCGAGCAGGAAGAGGCGGGCCAGCGCCGCGCGCGGCTCGTGCGCGGCGGCGACGTCCGCGAGGGCGCGGCGGGCGGGCACGGTCTGCTCGCGGTGCAGCGCCGCGGACGCGACCTCGCCCAGCACCTCGCCCACGCCGTCGACGGTGTAGCCCGCCGCCGTCAGGCCCGACCGCAGCGCGTCGACCAGGGGCGCGGCGTGCCCCGCCGCGCCGGGCACGGGCGCCGAGGCAGGTGTCGAGGCAGTGCCGCGCGTCGTCATCGGCCCGCGCACTCCGTCGACAGGAACACGGTGATGTC
Source organism: Isoptericola sp. NPDC056134 (assembly GCF_042264825.1). Classification (NCBI taxonomy): domain Bacteria; kingdom Bacillati; phylum Actinomycetota; class Actinomycetes; order Micrococcales; family Promicromonosporaceae; genus Isoptericola; species Isoptericola sp. NPDC056134. Next base: position 134,788 of record NZ_JBHJVM010000006.1, on the reverse strand, counting down.
CTTGGCCGCGGCCGTGGCGGCGGCGGTGTCGTCGGCCGTGATCGCGCCGGCCATCGCGGTGCTGACCGCGTCCGCGTCGTCCTCGTCGACGTCGTCGAACGCCGTCTCCGCGCTGCCCAGGTAGTCGGCCATCACGCCCCAGGGCTTCGCCACCCCCTCGGGCGCCTCCACCGCGGCCATCGCCTCGTCCGCGGTGCGGAAGCTCTGCACCAGCGCGCGCGGATGCTCGGGGCTGAGGTCCACGAGCGCGCGGTTCGTCGTGGACCAGGCCTGCTGCAGCCCCGCGCACGTCTCGTGGTCGAGGCCGGACTCGTCCTTGCCGCCGTCCGTCGCGTCCGCGCTCGGGTCGGGCGACGCCGACCCGGAGTCCTTCGACCGGCTCGGCTCGCCCTCGACGCCCATCGAGAGGTCGCCCGGGATCGAGACCGCCGGGGCGGGCTCCGCGACCGGCTCCGCACCGCCGTCGGACTGCCCGCAGCCCGCCAGCGCGGCCCCCGTCACGAGCATCCCCACGACGACGACCGGGAGCTGGCGGGGCAGGAGGCGGGCACGGCGCATCCCCCTATGGTGCGTCACCCGCCCGCGCGCGCGGAAATCACCGCTCAGCCGGCGGGCGCGTCACCCTGGGGGTCGTCGTCCGTGTCGTCCCCCGCGTCACCCTCCGCGTCGGTCGGCGCGTCGGCCGCGCCGCAGCCGGCCTTGAGGTAGGTCGTGACGCGGTTCGACGCGGCCGTCATCGCCGCCGTGTCCAGGTCCGCCAGCGCGTCCGCGACGGCGGACGCGACCTCGCCCTCGCCGGCCGCCTCGATCTCGTCGGCGACCGCGCCGACGTAGGTCGCGACGGTGAGCCAGTCGTCCCGCACCTCCGTGGGCGGACGGACCTCGGCGAGCGCGTCGCGGGCACCCACGAAGCCGCGCCGCAGCGTGGCCGGGTCGTCGGCCGTCATCCCGATCTGCAGGGACGCCGACCGCGACCATGCGGCCTGCACCACCGGGCACTCGTCGGGCGGGCCGGCCGCGAGGACGGCCTCCGCGGGGGCGCCCGCGTCCGCCACGAAGCCGGCCGCCACCCCGACGCCGAGCCCCAGGAGCAGGGACAGCGCGCCCGCCGCGGCGAGGGAGGACCGACGGCGCCAGGGCCCCGGCACCGGTCGCCTCAGGCGACCGACCAGGCCGCGCGAGGCGCCGGGAGCGCGTCTCGTCCTGGCCCTCATGCTGCCGAAGGGTACCGGGAGAGCGCCCGGCGCCGGAACGTCGCCGCAGGTGGGAGGGCGCCGCTTGACCCGTGGCGGGCGTTCGGCCAGATTACGCGCGTGACCTCTACCACGCCCGGCCTGTGGGTGCATCCCGAGAATGACCCGCGAGCGACGGGCGTCGACCCGGTCGGTGAGAAGGAGACCCTCTGGGAGTACCTCTGCCGCTACCGCATGACCCTGGTCATGAAGTGCGAGGGCCTCGACGCCTCCCAGCTCGCGCGCCGCGCCGTGCCGCCGTCGACCCTCTCCCTGCTCGGGCTCGTCCGGCACCTCGCGAACGTCGAGCACCACTGGTTCCGCAGGGTGCTGCAGAGCCGCGACGAGCGCGGCCCGTTCGAGCTGCCCGGCTACCCCGACGTCGACTTCGACGGCGCCCTCCCGGACGCGACCTGCGTCGAGGAGGCGTGGGACGCCTGGCACCGCGCCGTCGAGGTCGCCGACGACTGCTTCGCCGGCGAGGACCTGGGCCGCGAGGTGCCCTACGACGGCGGCACCGTCGAGGCGCGCGACGTGCTGCTGCACGTGCTCGAGGAGTACGCCCGGCACATGGGCCACGTGGACCTGCTGCGCGAGTGCATCGACGGGCGCACCGGGCTGTAGCCCGCGCTGTGGCCCCGCCCGGGGCCGCGTAGCGTGCCGACCATGGCGGGTGTGCGGAGCTTCCTCAGCGGCGTCCTGGTCCTGCTCGCGGTGCTGGCGGCGGTGGTCACGGTGCCCGCCCGGTACGTCGAGGGCACGCTGCTGGACACGGAGGCGTACGTCGCGGCGACGGCGCCGCTCGCGGACGAGATCACCACGCAGGACGCCGTCGCCGAGGCGCTGACCGGCACCGTGGTCGGCCAGATCGACTCGGGGGTGCTCGCCGGCGCGCTGCGGCCCGTGATCGGCGAGGTGGCGGACCTCTTCGTCCGCTCCGACGCCTTCCCGCCCGCGTGGGAGGAGGCCACCCGGCAGGGGCACGCCGCGACCGTGGCGGTGCTGCGCGACGAGAGCGACGTCGTCGACGCCGCGGACGGCGTGGTGACGCTGCCCCTCGACCCGTTCCTGGAGTCGATCGGTCAGGCGCTGCGCGACCGGGGGCTGCCCGTCCCCGAGGGCTTCGCGTCGACCGGCGCGGACGTCGTCCTGTACGCGTCCGACGACCTCGCCACCGCCCAGTCGGCCGTCGCCGTCCTGGACCGGTGGACCCCCTGGGCGCTGCCGGCGACGGTGCTGCTCGCCGTGCTGGCGGCACTCGCCGCCCGGCCGGGCCGGCGCCTGCGCACGGTCGCCGCCACGGGGGCGCTGACCGCCGTCGCGATGCTGGTGCTCCTCGTGCTGCTGCCGGAGGCCGTGCAGGCGGGCTTCGCCGGGCTCGACGTCGGCGAGGCGGGACGCCAGGTGCTGGACGACACCGTCGACGCCCTGCTGGTGCCGCTGCGCACCCAGCTGTGGTGGGCGTTCGGGATCGCCGCGGCGGTGGGGGTCGGCGCGGGGGTCACAGCAGGCGTGCTGCGCCGCGGCCGCGCGGCCTGATCCTCGGCCCGGACCTGCCGCCCGGGCGTCGGCCCGGGCGGCAGGTGCGGGTCAGTCGCCGGAGGTCGCCCAGAAGAGGGCCTGGGCGGCCTGGCCCAGACCGCCCTTCGGGTGGGTGCGGAAGAACACCGACGTGCCGAAGACGACGGCCCGCGCGCCCCACTGCGCCTCGCCCGAGACCACGGCTGCCTGGCCCGCCGCCGCGTCGGGGCCGCCGGACCCCGTGTCCGACGGCGCCCAGTGGCCGGCGAGGAGCGGCCGGTCCGCGTCGTAGGACTGCTCGGCCGTGGTGCCCTCGCCGAGGTCGGTGAACCAGGTCGCCGGGTAGACGAACGCCTGGTCCTGCGGGTGCGCGGACAGGAACGACGAATCCGCGGTGTCGACGTCGACGATCCCGTTGCCCGACCGGTTGCCCGTGACCGCCGAGCCCTCCACGAGCCCGTACGTCTCGGCGACGGCGAACGCGGCCGCCGTGCGGCCCACGACCGAGCCGCCGTCGTCCACCCAGCCCTGCACGGCCGCCCGGCCCGCGCTCCCGGCCGGGAGCGTCAGCGACGACCCGACCCACAGGACGTCGGCGTCCTCGAGCCCCGTCGTCCCGGTGGCCGCGCCGGCCTCGATGCCGCCGGCCGACACCCGGACCAGGTCGTCGAAGCCGAGCTCGGTCAGGGACAGCAGGTCGTCCTGGGTGCCGGCGTACGCGACCGTGAGGTCGTCGAGCTCCGCCGCCTCGTCGAGCCGGCGCAGCTCCTGCCGGGTCGCGGCCTCGAAGGGCACGTCGTGCTCGCGCGCGACCTCGCGGACCGTCCGGCCGTCGGCGCGCCCGACGACGGCACGCCCGTCGTCCAGGAGCCAGACCGGGACGTCCTCCTCCAGCAGCGCGTTGAGCGCGCGGTAGTCCTCGACCCCCGCGACGTCGAACGCGACGTGGCGCGCCCCGTGCGGCACCCGCGCGTCCGACGGCTCACCGCGCAGCGGCACCACCTTCCCGACCGGCCGGTCCGTGGTCGACCCGACGCTGTCGACCGTCGCGCCCCACAGGGACGACAGGCTCCACGCCGAGATGTCGTACATCGACGGCACCTTCGCCGAGATGTCGGTGCCCAGGTCGAGCAGGGCGTTCGCCAGGCCGCGCAGCGGCTGGTGCAGGTCGACGACGAATGACCCGCGGGGGTACGTCGTGCCGCCGACGCGGGTGCTGCGCGTCAGCGTGCCCACCTCCACGCCGTGGAACAGGAGCTGGTCCACCAGCGTCTCGGCGTCGGCGGCGGAGCGCTGCCCGTCGCCGACGGGGATCACGTAGGCGCGCGGCAGGTCGACCGGGTCCTGGTCGTCGACCACGTCCCAGTGCTGCTTCCACTCGTCCGGTCCGGGCACGGCCGCCACGTCGTCGACCGTCAGCGTGTCCTTCGGCTCCCCGGCCGCGCCGCGGCGGAACGCCTCGATCTGGTCGGCCAGCATGGCGTCGTCGTGGCCGGCCACGTAGTCGATCATCGAGGTCATCGTCCGCTTCGCCACCGCCGTGTTGATGGCGGCGTCCTCGGGCGTGGTGGCCGGGCCGGTGCGGCCCTTCGGCAGCTCGACGGTGCTGGTCGTGGCGCCGTGGAAGGCCGCGTACTGGGCGGTGAAGATCGGCGGGTAGTCGTCCCACCCGGACGGCGTGTCGCGGTACGGGATCTTGATGAAGCCGGTGTTCTCGTCGACCGCCTCGTCCGTGGCCGGGTCGTAGGAGGTGTTCCCGGGGATCTCGGCCGCGACCACGTCGTCCTCCACCTGGCGCGCGATCGCGTACCCGTGGGGGATGAACAGGTCGTACTCGTAGTTCTCGCCGTGCGGCGGCCCGCACGGCTCCACCTGCAGCACGCCGGTGTACCCGTGGAAGTCGGCCGCGTAGAGCGGCTGGAGCGCCTGCGCCGTCGCGACGAAGGACCGCGACTCCGGAGTCGCCCCGGTGATCATGTCGCGGTTGGCGTCGAGGCTCAGGCTCGTGGCCCTGGTGCCGAGGGTGCGCCCGTCGGGGTTGAGCGTCAGCGAGAAGTACAGCCGGTGGTCCTCGAGCAGGGCTGCGGTGGCCGCGTCGTCCGACGTCGCCAGGTCGTCGATGACCTGCATCGCGGCGTCGGTGCCCTCCCACTCGTTGCCGTGGATGTTGGCGCTGATCCACAGCGGCGTCTTGTAGCCCTCGGCGAGGCGGCGGTCGGCCGCGGCCCGCTCCGGGGACGTGCGGATCTCCTCCCGCCAGCGGGTCTGCTGCGCCGTCTCGCGGCGGGACTCCGGCGCCGTCACGGTCACCAGGTACAGGTCGCGACCCGCCGTGGAGCGACCCACCACCTGGGTCGAGACCCGGTCGCTCGAGGCCATGAGGGCCGTCAGCCGCGGGGCGATCTCGGCGTGACTGATCGTGCCGTTGAGGTCGGTCGCGTCGTCGTCCTCCGGCGGGTACACGGTCAGGTCGGGCTGGGACGGGTAGGCGCGGGGCATGTCGATCGCGCCGCTCGTCGTCCCGCCGCCGTGGCCGGGCCCCGAGCGCTGTGCGGTGCGCGCGAGCTCGGCGAACGACGCCGCCCCGACCGCGGTCGCGTCCCGCTCGGGGCCACGGCCCGGGCGGTCGGGGCGGTCGTCGGCGGCGGCGGTGCCGACGAGCGTCGTCGCCAGGAGGGTGAGGGTGCCGAGCACCGCGACGGTGCGTGGGAGCTTCATGGGTCTCCTTCTCGTCGTCGTCGGCGTGGACTCCGTCGTCCCGCCCGGGAGCCGACGCCGAGCGCCGGTCCCGGACCAGCATGTCGTGACCCGGGGGCGTCGGCACGGCCGGAAACACGATGTTCACCGGGGACGCCAGGCGACGGGGACTATCCGCTTGCGTGCGTCTCCCCCGAAGAGGTCGGATGTCGCCATGACTGATCCCGCCCCCACGCCCGAGGCACGCCGGTTCCCCGACCTGTGGGTGGATCCCGAGGACGACCCTCGCCAGCAGTGGGCCGACCCCGTCGGCGAGCTGCAGACCCACTGGTCCTACCTGCGGTCCTACCGCGCCACGATCGAGATGAAGTGCGAGGGGCTCGACGCCGAGCAGCTCGCCCGCCGCTCCGTGCCGCCGTCGACCCTGTCCCTGCTGGGGCTGGTGCGGCACCTGGCGAAGGTGGAGCACTCCTGGTCGCGCCGAGTCCTGCAGGGCGCGATGGACCTGCCGAAGCTCTACGTCGCCGACGGCGGCCCGGACTGGGACTTCGACGGCGCCGTCGCGGACCCGGATGTCGTCGCGGAGGCGTGGGCTGCCTGGCGGCGCGAGTCGGCGGCCGCCGACGAGTGGCTCGCGACCCTGACCGACGCGGACATGGGGCGGGTCGTCCCGTTCGACGGCACCACCTCGACGGTGCGCGACATCCTCGAGCACCTCGTCGAGGAGTACGCCCGCCACGCCGGGCATGCCGACCTGCTGCGGGAGTGCATCGACGGCCGCACCGGCCAGTAGCCCTCCGCGAGACGGCGAAGCTCGGGCGAGGCCGCACGTGGATGCGGCCTCGCCCGAGCTTCTCCGTCTCGTCGTCCGGGCGCGGTCTACCGCGCGGGGACGCTCGCCGCCTCGTCCGCCTGCTCGCGGTCCACGCGTGCCGCGCGGAGGCGGGACATGATGACCGCGCCGAAGGCGATGCCCGCCGCGACCACGGCGATGACGATGCGCACCGCCTGGTTCGCGTCGGCCGGCACGCTCAGCATCACCACGGCGGGCGCGATGAGCACCGACACCAGGTTCATCACCTTGATGAGCGGGTTGATCGCGGGGCCGGCGGTGTCCTTGAACGGGTCGCCGACGGTGTCGCCGATGACGGTGGCGGCGTGCGCCTCGGAGCCCTTGCCGCCGTAGGCGCCGTCCTCGACGATCTTCTTCGCGTTGTCCCAGGCGCCGCCCGAGTTGGCGAGGAAGACGGCCATGAGGACCCCGGCGCCGATCGCGCCCCCGAGGAACCCGGCGAGCGGCCCCACACCGAGGCCGAAGCCGACGGCGATCGGGGCGAACGCGGCCAGCAGGCCGGGGGTGGCGAGCTCGCGCAGCGAGTCGCGGGTGCAGATGTCCACGACACGGCCGTACTCGGGCCGCTCCTCGTACGTCATGATCCCGGGGTGCTCGCGGAACTGGCGGCGCACCTCGAAGACGATCGCGCCCGCCGCGCGGGTCACGGCGTCGATGGCGAGGCCGGAGAAGAGGAACACGGTGGCGGCTCCGAGGATCACGCCCACGAGCGTCACCGGCGAGACGATCTCGAAGCTGAGCATCGCCGGGACCAGGCCCGCACCCCGCTCCGCGACCTCGCCCAGCGCCGTCGACACGGCGTCGGCGTACGAGCCGAAGAGCGCGGTCGCGGCGAGCACCGCCGTCGCGATCGCGATGCCCTTGGTGATGGCCTTGGTCGTGTTGCCCACCGCGTCGAGGTCGGTGAGGATCTGCGCGGCCTCGTCGTCGACGTCGCCGGACATCTCGGCGATGCCCTGCGCGTTGTCGCTCACCGGCCCGAAGGTGTCCATCGCGACGATGACGCCGACGGTCGTCAGCAGGCCGCAGCCCGCGAGCGCCACGAGGAAGAGGGACAGCCAGAGCGAGCCGCCGGCGAGCAGGAAGACGCCGCAGATCGCGGCGGCGATGACGCCCGCGGTGTAGACGGCGGACTCGAAGCCCACCCCGATGCCGGACAGCACCACGGTGGCCGCGCCGGTGCGCGACGTCGCCGCGACGTGCAGCGTCGGCTTCGACGTCGTGCCGGTGAAGTAGCCGGTGATCCACAGGATGATCCCGGCGAGCACGACGCCGATGATGACGGCCAGCGACGCGACCACGCGCGGGTCGGCGGTGACCTCGCCGAGCTCGGCGGTGCCGGACAGGTCGGCGAACGACGACGGCAGGTAGACGAACGCGGCGACCGCGGCCAGCAGGGCCCCGACGACGGCCGACAGGTAGAAGCCGCGGTTGATGGCCTTGAGGCCGTTCTCGCTGCCCCGCACGCGGGTGACGAGCACGCCCAGCAGCGCGACGAACGCGCCGACGGCGGTGACGATCAGCGGGAAGACGAGGCCCTGCTCCCCCATGACGGCCTTGCCGAGGATGAGCGCGGCGACCAGGGTGACGGCGTACGACTCGAAGAGGTCGGCGGCCATGCCGGCGCAGTCGCCGACGTTGTCGCCCACGTTGTCCGCGATGGTGGCGGCGTTGCGCGGGTCGTCCTCGGGGATGCCCTGCTCGACCTTGCCGACCAGGTCGGCGCCGACGTCGGCCGCCTTGGTGAAGATGCCGCCGCCGACCCGCATGAACATGGCCAGCAGCGCGGCGCCGAAGCCGAAGCCCTCGAGCACGGCCGGCGCCTCCGTGCGGTACACGAGCACGACGAGCGCCGCCCCCAGCAGCCCGAGCCCGACCACGGACATGCCCACGACGCCACCGGTGCGGAACGCGATCCGCGCACCCTCCGCGCGCCCGTCGGGACGGGTCGAGGCTGCCGCCACCCGCACGTTGGCGCGCACGGCGAGCCACATGCCCAGGTACCCGATGGCCGCGGAGAACGCGGCCCCGAACAGGAACGCGATCGACCGGCCCACCCGGACCCCGCCGTCGCCCGGCAGCAGGAAGAGCAGGGCGAACACCACGACGGCGAAGATCGCGAGCGTGCGGAACTGGCGGTTGAGGTAGGCGGAGGCCCCCTCCTGGACGCCCCGCCCGATCTCCTGCATGCCTGGCGTGCCCTCGGGGGCGGCGAGCACCTGCCGCCGCAGGGTGCCCGCACACACGAGCGCGGCCAGCGCGATGACGGCGATGACCGCGACGATCGTGATGCTGCTGGAACCGAACGTGAGCATCCGTCCTCCTTGACGTGCTTCCTCGACCCGGCGGGACGGCGGTGACCGCCCGTCGGTAAGGTCCCGCCGTCGCCGTTGACGGCGGGATGCCGGGGAGTCTACCCACATGTGACGGCCGTCACGAACCACCGTGGAATCCTGACCCCAACGATTCCCGTCCCCCGGCCGTCCCAGCGGGTGAGGACGGCACGGGAGGGACTGGTGGTCGCACGATGAGTCGCTGGGAGGACGAGCTCGCCGAGCTCGCACGGGCGCGAGGCCGTGCCCTGGTCGGGTACGCCTACGTGCTCTGCGGGGACCAACGGCTCGCGGAGGACCTGGTGCAGGACGCGCTGGTCAAGGTGTTCGCGCGGCTGCGCCGGGGCTCCGGAGAGGCGCGGGGCGGGGCGGGCGTGCACCCGCTCGACGGGGGCGGGACGAGCGAGGCGTACGTGCGGCGCGCGATCCTGACCCTCTTCCTCGACGAGCACCGGCGCACGAAGCGGTGGGCGGCGGCGCGGCCGCTCGTGGCCAGCGACGACCGGGTGCGGGGCGCCGCCTCGGGCGCGACGGCGCGGGCGGACGTCGCCGCCGCGCTGGGGCGCCTGGCCCCGCGTGAGCGGGCGTGCGTCGTCCTGCGCTACTTCGAGGACCTCACCGTGCCGCAGGTGGCCGACGCCCTCGGCCTCGCGCAGGGCACGGTCAAGCGCTACCTCGCCGACGCGACGGCGACGCTGCGCGACGTGCTGCGGGTGGCCGACGACGGAACCGGGCACGCCACCTCGAGCACCACGACCACCACGGCAGGACGGAGGGCCGGACGATGAGCACGCACCACGCGCGGGACGGCTGGGCGGACGCCCGCACGGACGAGACGCTGCGCCGCGAGCTGGACGCCCTCGCCGGCCTGGGGGCGTCGGCGTCGGCCCTCGACGACGTGATGGGATCGGTGCGGCACCGCGTACGCCGCCGGCGCACCGCCAAGCAGGCCGGCATCGGCGCCACCGCGCTCACCGTCGCCACCGGGCTGGTGCTGGGCGGCGCCGCGCTGCTGCCCGACGCGCCGCAGCCCCTGCCCGGACCCGCGACCAGCCCGACGCCGTCGCCCTCGCCGTCCGGCGACGACACACGGGCGGACGGCGCGCGCGCCGCCGACCTGATCCGGCCGGGGTACCAGCCAGGCTGGCTCGAGGGCACCGGGCTGACGTGCGGCATGGCGGCCGACGACGTGCCGACCACCCGGGCGGAGGGCTACAAGATCCTCGTCGCCGGGGACGACCCGCACCTGGGCGGTCCCGCTACCGACGAGCCGGCGACCCTCCGCCTGCCGACCTGGACCGTGGTCGACGAGACCCCGCCCGAGGACGGCGTCCTCGTCGGCCCGTCCCTGCTGTGGGCGCAGGACGGGCAGGTGGTCGACCTCGGGATCGACATGACCGAGGACCCGGTCGACGTCCGGCCCGGGAGGCTCGACCGGACGGCCGAGGACTCCACCCTCACGACGTGCGCGCCGGACGGCGAGGCCGAGGGCACGACCGCGTACGCCACGTCGTTGCCCGCAGGCGAGTACCAGGTCACGCCCTACGACGTCGTGTGGTCGGACGACTTCCGGGAGTCCGTGGTCGTCGCCGGCCCCTGGCTCGACGTCCGCGTGAATGCCGACGGCGCGACGCTCGTCGCTCCGGGGGCCGCCTCCGAGGCCGAGCCCTCGTCCGGGGACGGCACCTGCTCGGCGGCGGGTCTCACCCTTCCGGAGCCGGACGTCGCGGAGCTCCCCGGACCGGTGCGGGACACGGTGCTGACGCTCTTCGAGGCGGCCGTGAACTGCGACGACCAGGGGCTCACCGCACTCGCCGAGGCCGCCGACCGGCACGAGCTGAACTGGGGCGGGCAGCCGCCGGCCGAGCTCCTGGGGCTGCCCGGGGCCGAGGACGACGAGGACGTCTACGCGATCCTCGGCCGGCTGCTGTCCGGCACGACGCCCTGCGAGATGGGAGCGGACAGCAGCGAGGACGTCGACCGGGCGTACGCCTGGCCGCGCATGGACGGGGGCTTGTGCCAGGCCACCGCCCAGGACTGGCGGGACGCCGTGGACGCCGGCGCGCTCACCGAACGCGAGGCGCAGGAGTGGAACGACGGCCCGCGACCGGACTACGAAGGCTGGCGGCTGGTCGTCCGTGGCGACGGCGGCTGGATGCAGTTCGTCGACGGGTACCTGGGGCCGCCGCGCGGCGACTGACGACCGGCCGCGTGGGAGGATGACGGTCATGCCCGACGTCGTCCCCGCAGCCGCCCGCGCCCACACCGAGGACCTGGGGGCGTTCGTCTCCGCCTCGCCGTCGTCGTACCACGCCGCCCGGGAGGTGGCCCGCCGCGCGGAGGACGCCGGCTTCGTGCGCCTGGACGAGACGGCCTCGTGGGACGTCGTGCCGGGCGGACGCTACGTCGTCGTCCGCGACGGCTCCGCGATCGCGGTCGCGGTGCCGCCGACGGCGGGCGCGACGACGCCGTTCACCATCCTCGGCACGCACACCGACTCCACCGGGTTCAAGCTCAAGCCGAGGCCGACCACCGGCCGCGACGGCTGGGTGCAGGCCGGGGTCGAGGTGTACGGCGGGCCGCTGCTCAACTCGTGGCTGGACCGCGAGGTGGAGCTCGCCGGACGGTTGGTGACGTCGGACGGCTCGGGGGGCACGGTCGAGCACCTGGTGCGCACCGGCCCGATCGCGCGCATCCCGCAGCTCGCGATCCACCTGGACCGGTCCGCGAACGAGGGGCTGACGCTCGACAAGCAGCGGCACACGCAGCCCGTGGTCGGGCTCGGCGACGTGTCGCAGTCCGACGTGCTGGCGGAGCTCGCCGCGGCGGCCGGCGACGGCGTCGACGCCGCGGACGTCCTCGGCTACGACGTCGTCCTGGCCGAGACGCAGCCGCCGCGCGCCTTCGGCATCGGCGAGGCGCTGTGGGCGTCGCCGCGCCTGGACAACCAGCTCTCGACGCACGCCGCGATCGCGGCGCTGCTCGCCGTCGCGCCCGAGGACCTCGCGGGGATCGGCGTCGTCGCGGCGTTCGACCACGAGGAGATCGGGTCCGGGTCGCGCTCGGGCGCCGCCGGCCCGTTCCTGGAGGACGTGCTGCGGCGGGTGTCGGCCGGTCTGGGCGCGTCGGAGGACGAGCGGGCCCGCGCCTTCGCCGCGTCGCTGTGCGTGTCGTCCGACGTCGGGCACGCGGTGCACCCGAACTACCCCGAGCGGCACGACCCGGCCAACCACCCGCACGCGGGCGCCGGCCCGATCCTCAAGATCAACGCCAACCAGCGCTACGCGACGGACGCGCACGGGGCCGCCCGCTGGCAGGCCGCGTGCGCCGCCGCCGGGGTGCCCAGCCAGGAGTTCGTCTCGAACAACACGGTGCCCTGCGGCTCCACGACCGGGCCGATCACCGCGACGCGCCTCGGCATCCGCGTCGTCGACGTCGGCGCCGCCATCCTGTCGATGCACTCCGCGCGCGAGCTCACCGCCGTCGTCGACCCCTGGTACCTGTCCCGGGCGATGCAGGCGGTCCTGGCCGGCTGACCACCACCTGTCGTGGTCAGCGGAGGCCGAGCTTGCGGGTGCAGTGCGGCCACTGGCCCCAGCCCGCACGGTCCTGCAGGATCTGCGCGCGCTTGGTCTGCTCGGACTTGCCGTGGCGGTGCGGCAGGCCCTTGCCGCCGACGGCGTGCCAGGTGCGGCCGGTGAACTGGTACATGCCGTAGAACCCGTTGCCCGTGTTGGTGCGCGGGTTGCCACCGGACTCGCAGCGCGCGAGCTGGCCCCACACGTTCCGCTTCGAGATGCGGCTGGTGGAGATCCAGCCCGTCCTGCCGCCAGGCACGCGCACCTTGACGCGGTTGCTGTCCCGGCCGGTGGTGCGGGCCAGGACGGTGACCTTGGTGCCGAGGCGCGCCTTCGTGACCTTCTTCGAGCCCGAGCCGATGTCCTTGGTCAGCGTGACCTTCCCCTTGGTGTAGCGGGTGCCGGACACGTCCTTGAGCTTGGTCGCCGTGACCGCCTTCTTCGACACCCAGCCGACCTTGCCCGCGGGCGTGCGCACCTTGAGGCGGTGCGTGCCGCGGTCGAGGACGCGCAGCCGCGTGCCGTCGTCGGGCCGGGCGACGGTCCGGGACCGGCTGGACGAGGTCTTCGTCAGGGGTGCCTTGTTCCACTTCACCCAGCGGACGCCGCTGCTGCCGGCGGCGGTGCGCACGGACTGCGTGACGGCGGACGCGGGGGCCGCGGAGGCAGGGCTCGCGGAGGCCGCGGCCGGCACCACCAGGGCGGAGGTGACGAGCGCGCCGGCGACCGCGGCCACGACGGAACGACGGGCGATGGAAAGAGGCATGCGTACCAGGGAACGATGTCACGATCGGATAACAAAACCGGTGCGGGGATGGTCACACCCTCTTCACCGGATGCCGACGCCATTCCGTGCCGAACCGCGATATCCCGCCGGTTCCGCGCGCTTCAGGCCAGGCCCGACATGCCCGATCTGAGCCTCAGGCGCGGCGTCGACGGCGCACGAGCAGCGCCGCCCCCGCGCCGAGGAGCGCCGCCGCGGGGACGACCAGACCCCCGCCACCGCCGCGCCCGTGCGCGGCAGCTGCTCGACGGCGGTAGCCGCGCCGGCGGCCGGCGTCCCTGTCTCGTCGCCCGGGACACGGGCAGGGGTGTCGGTCGTCTCCTCCCCCGAGGGCGTCGCCGGGGACGAGGTCTCGGGGGCGGGCTCCTCGGCGTCGGGCGTGGCCGGCGTCGCCACCGGGTGCACCGGGGTGACCTGGGTGACCTGGTAGGGCGGCTCGTCGTCCGCCCGCGACGGCCGGGTCGGCCGAGATCAGGAGGAGAGCAGCGGCGGTCGCCGCCACGGTGGCATGGCGCATCGAGGCGTCCTTCGTCGGCGTCGGGAGCGCGGCCCGGCTCCGGGGGACGGAGGTGCCGGCAGCGCGGGAGATCCTCGATCGATGGTGCGGAGAAATACTGCTTTCGGGTGATTTCACCCTGATGTCAGGACACAGATTCCCCACGGCGGAGCCTTCGTACGCACGAGACGCACGGCCTCCGCGCGGTGCAAGACTGTCGGCCGTGCCCGCCGTCCCTGCCCTCGAGCCCGAGCAGCACCCGCTGCTCGACGTGCTCACCGCGCACGGCGCGCGGGCGGACCGGCTCACGCACGTGCGCACCTTCCCGGCGCGCGCCGGCGTGACCACGGACTGGCCGGCCTGGGCGGACCCGGGCGTGGTCGACGGCTACCGCGCGCTCGGCGTCGACCGACCCTGGGCGCACCAGGTCGAGGCCGCCGACGCCGCCCGGTCCGGGCGGCACGTCGCGCTCGCGACGTCGACGGGTTCGGGCAAGTCCCTCGCGTTCTGGCTGCCCGCGCTCACTGTGGTGCGCGGTGCCGAGCCCGCCACCGTGCTCTACCTCTCCCCCACCAAGGCGCTGGCGGCCGACCAGCTCGCCGGCCTGGAGCGGCTGGTCGCGGGGATGCCCGGGGCCCGCCCCCGCGTCGCGACCTGCGACGGCGACACCCCCACCGAGGAGCGCCGCTGGGTGACCGAGCACGCCGACGTGGTGCTCACGAACCCCGACTTCCTGCACTTCTCGCTGCTGCCCGGCCACCGGCGCTGGGCGCGGCTGCTGCGCGGGCTGCGGTACGTCGTCGTCGACGAGGGGCACGCCTACCGCGGCGTCTTCGGGGCGCACGTGTCGCTGGTGCTGCGGCGGCTCACCCGGCTGGCCGCCCACTACCGTCCCCTGTCAGACGCTCGGCTCGCCGGGGTGCTCCGTCCGTCTGACACGCCGCCCGCCGCTCCGGACCTGTCAGACGCCCAGCTCACCGGGGTGCGCTCACGGTCTGGCACGTCGCCGGTGTTCGTGGTGGCCAGCGCGACGACGGCGGAGCCCGCCGCGAGCACGGCGCGGCTGGCGGGGGTGGCGCCCGAGGAGGTCGTCGCGGTCACGGCGGACGCGTCGCCCGCCGGACGACGCACCTTTGCGCTGTGGCAGCCGCCGGAGGTGGCGGGGTTCGACCGGTCGCGGGCCACCGGGGAGACGCCGACGCACGACGACGACCCCTGGGCGCTGCCCGACCCGCTCGACGCGACGCACACCGAGCACGAGGCCGAGGCCGTGCTCACGACCCGCGGCGCCGCGGAGCACCCGCGCCGGTCGGCCACCGCCGAGGCGGCCGACCTGCTCGCCGACCTCACGGCGCACGGCGCGCGCACGCTCGCGTTCACCCGGTCGCGGCGGGGTGCGGAGTCGGTGGCGCAGCAGGCGCGCGACCACCTGCGGCCGGTGGCCGCGGGGCTGGAGTCCCGGGTGGCGAGCTACCGGGGCGGGTACCTGCCGGAGGAGCGGCGCGAGCTTGAACAGGCCCTGCGCACCGGCGAGCTGCGCGGGCTGGCCACGACCAACGCGCTCGAGCTGGGCGTCGACATCTCCGGTCTGGACGCCGTGCTCGTCGCCGGGTGGCCGGGGACGCGCGTGTCCCTCTGGCAGCAAGCCGGGCGGGCCGGCCGCGCGGGCGCCGAGGGCCTGGTCGCGTTCGTCGCGCGCGAGGACCCGCTCGACACGTACCTCGTGACCCACCCCGAGGCGGTGTTCGACGCCGCGCTCGAGGCCACCGTCTTCGACCCGGCCAACCCGCACGTGCTCGCGCCCCAGCTCTGCGCCGCCGCGCAGGAGGTGCCGCTGCGCGCCGAGGACCTCGCCGCGTTCGGCGACCCGCGGGCGGTGCGCGAGGTGCTCGACGTGCTCGTCGCGCGCGGCGCGCTGCGGCGCCGGCCGTCGGGCTGGTACTGGACGCACGCGCAGCCTGCGTCGTCGATGGCCGACCTGCGCGGTTCCGGAGGACGGCCCGTACGGGTCGTCGAGGCGACGACGGGCCGGATGCTCGGCACGGTGGACGCCGGCTCGGCGGACGGGCAGGTGCACGACGGCGCGGTGTACGTGCACCAGGGCGCGACGTTCGTCGTGGACCACCTGGACCTCGCCGAGCACGTGGCCCTCGTGGTGCGCAAGGACGTGGAGCACGGCACCTGGTCGCACGAGGTCATGGAGATCGCGATCGACGAGGAGGGGCACCGGCCGGTGGAGGGCCGCGACTGGGGCCCGGTGCGGTGGGGCCTCGGCCCGGTGGAGGTGACGAGCCAGGTGGTGAGCTTCCAGCGCCGCCGCCTGCCGGACATGCAGGTGCTCGGCACGGAGGCGCTCGACCTGCCGTCGCGCACGCTCGCGACGACCGCCGTCTGGTGGTCGGTGCCGGACTTCGTGCTGCGGGCGGCGGGCGTCTCCCCCGACGAGACGCCGGGCGCCCTGCACGCGGCCGAGCACGCGTCGATCGGCCTGCTGCCGCTGCTGGCGACGTGCGACCGGTGGGACCTGGGTGGCGTCTCCACCGAGGTGCACCCCGACACCGGGGAGGCCACCGTCTTCGTGTACGACGCGTACCCGGGCGGCGCCGGCTTCGCCGAGCGCGGGTACGAGCTGGGCGCCCGCTGGCTGCGCGCCACGCGGGACGCCATCGCCGCGTGCGCCTGCGCGGAGGGCTGCCCGGGGTGCGTCCAGTCGCCCAAGTGCGGCAGCGACAACGCGCCCCTCGACAAGTCCGCGGCCCTGCGCTTGTTGGATGCCGTGCTGAGCCACGCGCCGGCGGAACCTACCATCGTGAGGTGACTACCGAGATCGACCTCGCCGAACGCCGCCGTTCCCGCGAGGACACGCGCGTCGACCCAGCCAACTCCCGCTCGTGGCTGCTGCTGTCGGCCCTGCGCGACGACATGTTCGACGCCGCCCAGCTCTCCCGCGCCGACCAGGTGATCCTCGACTGCGAGGACGCGGTCGACGACAGCCGCAAGGACGAGGCACGCCAGAAGGTGCTCGACTGGTTCTCTGCGGGCGGTCGCGCCTGGGTGCGCATCAACGAGCGCGGCTCGCAGGCCTGGGCCGACGACGTCCGCGCGCTGTGGGACTCGAAGGGCCTGCGCGGCGTCATGCTCGCCAAGACCGAGTCGCCCGACCAGGTGATCGACACGGCCCAGCGGCTCGGCGGCAGCGTGCCGGTGATCCCGCTGGTCGAGTCCGCGCTCGGCATCGAGGACGCCGTGAGCATCGCTCGCGCGCCCGGGGCCTTCCGCCTGGCGTTCGGCTCCGGCGACTACCGTCGCGACACCGGCACCGCCAACGAGTCGCTCGCGATGGCGTACCCGCGCTCGCGCCTCGTCACCGCCAGCCGGATCGGCGGGCTGCCCGGGCCGATCGACGGCCCCACCGTCGGCACCAGCCACTCGCTGCTGCGCGAGCAGTCGGCGGACGGCGTGGCCCTCGGCCTCACCGGCAAGCTCTGCCTGGACCTGGAGACGCCGGCCGTCATCAACGAGTCGTTCAGTCCGTCCAGCGCGGACGTCGCGTGGGCGATCGACTTCTTGGCCGACTTCGAGGCGTCGGGCTCCGTGATCCGCGACGGCTCGGACAAGCCCCGCCTGGCACGCGCCCGCAAGATCAGCGAGCGCGCCGCGCTGTTCAACGTCAACCCCTCCTGATCCCCGCCGCCGTCCGGCCCGGGCGCGCCTCACGGCGACGGTCCGGGTCGGGATGGCGGCTCGGCCTCGGGCTGCCGCGCGGGCCCAGGAGCAGGACCGGGCCGTGGCCCCGCGCGGGCGTGCGCGGCGGCGTCGCCGAGCGAGCCCACCCACGGCCCCACCTCCGGGCCGAGCGCGGCGCGCGTCGCCCGGACGCCGACGGTGCCGCCGTCCTCCGGGACGCACGCCACCACCCGCCCGCCGTTGCGGCGCACGGCCTCGGTCGCCGTCGCGCACGGGTCGGCGCCCTGCCGCCATGCGGTCGCGGCGGCGAGCGCGCCCAGGTCCGCCGCGGCCTGGGCCGCCCCTCGTGCCCGCTGCGCGGCGCCCAGCGCGCCGACGGCCAGCGCGAGCAGCACGACCACCGCCGCGAGCGCGAGCACGACGACGGTCCCCGCGCCCCGCTCCCGGCTCACGGAGCTCTCGCGCAGGTCCGGCCGGGACTCGTGCACCCCGCCGCACGCGGCGCTCACGGCTCCACCCACGCCGTCGCGTCCCCGGACGCCCGCACGGGCGCGTCCGCGAACCACCCGCCCACCACCGGCCGGGTCACCGAGACCCGCACCCACGTGCCGTCCCGGGTGACGGTCAGCTCCGCGTCGTCGCCGCCGACCTGCGCGACAGCCCGGCGCGCCGCCGCGTCGTCCTCCCCGATGGCGTAGGCGCGCGCCCCGGCCCGGGCCGCGTCCAGGGCGCGCATCTGCGCCGTGGACGCGGCCGCGAGGCTGAGCACCGCGACCAGCAGGAGGACCACCACCGGCAGCCCGACGGCGAGCTCGGCCGTCACCGCGCCACGCTCTCCGTCGGCCCCCCGTGACCGTTCCCCGGGGGCCCGCGTCGTGCGGGTGCCCCTGCTGCGGTGCGGGCGCATCAGACGGACAGCGCCGAGCTGATGATGTTCTCCAGCAGGCCTCGGACGGTGTCGCTCTTGAGCACCGCGATGAGCAGGCCGGCGAACCCGACCGCCGCCACGGTGGCGACGGCGTACTCCGCGGTGGCCAGCCCGGCCTCCGGGTCCAGGGGCGCGGGCTCCGACCCCGCTCCCGTGTCCGGACCAGCGATCACGCCACCGTCCGGTGCCGTCCCTGGCTCCCGCTCGCGCTCGGCCGCCACGCGGCCGTCGTCCTCGTTCGTCATGGCTCCTCCGTGTTCCTTCGGTCGTTCCTTGCGGTGTCCTTCTCGCGACCTGCGCCGGACGGTCCGGGCCGGTCGTGCCGCGTCCGCCCGGCCGGGCGGGCGCGGCGGACCCGGGCGGCGCCCGGGTCGTCGTGGGCCGGGCACGGTCACCCGGACAGCAGGTCGACGCCCAGCGCGAGCAGCACGGGCACGAGGCCGATCAGCACGAACGCGGGCAGGTAGCAGGCGCCGAGCGGCAGCACGAGCCGCACGGCGAGGCTGGCCGCGGCCGTGCGCGCGGCGGACCGACGGGCACGCAGCAGCTCCTCCCCCGCTGCCCGTAGCGCGCCTGTCGGGGACGCTCCGTCGGTCCAGGCCCCGCGCAGCGCCCGGTGTGCCGGGCCGAGCCGGCCGGGGGCGTCGCGCCACGCGCCGTCCCAGTCCGCGCCGAGCCGCAGCGCGTCCGCCGCCGCTCGCAGGGCCACGCCGTCGGCCGAGCTCGAGCCGGACACCCCGGAGGCCCCCGGCGACGTCGCGCCGGCGAGCGCCGCGCCCGTCGCCTCGAGGGCCCGCGGGACGCCGGCTCCCGCGCGGAGCGCCGCTCCGAGGAGCTCCAGCACGACGGGCACGTCCACGGGATCCGCCGCGGGCCCGGCGGCGCGGGTGGGTGCACGACCGTCCAGGGCCAGGCGCGCCACCCGCCGGTCGGCGGCACCGCGCGCCAGCCACCACGGCCCTGCGCCGAGCAGCACGGTCACCACGACCGTCCACGCGGCCCCCGCGACGGTGACCGCGCCGGCACCGGCGGCGAGCGAGCTCATGCCGCCTCCTCCCCCGCCGCCCGCGCGGCCGCGACCAGCCGGCGGGTCCACGCCCACCCGGCGGCGAGCAGCAGGAGCCCCAGGCACACCGCGACGGAGCCGACGCCGCCGTCGAGCGCCGTCGCCAGCGGGTCGGCGCCGAGCACCCAGCCGAGCGCGGCGCCCAGGAGGGGCAGCCACATCAGGACGCGCGCGGTGGCTCGCGGCCCGGCCAACGACGCTTCCCGCTCCCCGCGGGCCTCCGCCTCGGCCACGAGCGCCCCGGACACGGCGTCGAGCACGGACGCGAGCGGAGCCCCGGTGTCCCGGGACAGCACCGCGGCGGCCACGACCGACCGAGCGTGGCCGGCCCCGCCGACCATCGGTGCCAGAGCCGCCGGGTCGGGCACCCCGGTGGCGTCGACGGGCACCGCGAGCGCACGCGACCAGGCCGCTGCCGGCGGCGCCCCGGCCCGCAGCAGCGCCACCACCTGCGCGACGGCGACCCGCACCGCGTCCGCCCCCGTCGACGCGTCCCGTCCCCGGCGCCGCAGCGCCCTCGACCAGGTGCGGCGCGCGACCGTGGGGCGAGCGAGGATTTCCGCGCGGCGCCCGCCACGGGCCAGCACCAGCCACGCGGCGAGCGCCACCCAGAGCCCGACGGCCGCCGGCCCCGCCGCGATCCCCGCGCCGGCCCCCGCCCCGAGCCCCGTCACGACGCCCACCGCCGCACGAGCTCCTCCCACGCGCCGTCGGGTCGCGGGTCCGTGCCCGGCGCCCACACGGCGGCACGACGGACCGACAGCCGGCCGTCGTCGTCCCGCCCGACGAGGCCGATCTCGGCCAGGTGCCGACGACCGCCGCCCCGCCGCAGGTGGAGCACCACGTCGAGCGCGGCCGACGCCTGCGCGGCGACGGCGTCTCGCGGCATCCCGGCGAGCGCCGCGAGCGCCTCCAGGCGAGCGGGCACATGCTCGACGGCGTTGGCGTGCACGGTGGCCATGCCGCCGTCGTGCCCGGTGTTCATGGCGAGGAGGAGCTCGCGGACCTCGGCGCCCCGGCACTCGCCGACGACGATCCGGTCCGGCCGCATCCGCAGGGCGCCGCGCACCAGCTCGGTGAGCGTGACCTCCCCGACGCCCTCGACGTTGGGGCGCCGGGCCGCGAGGGACACCACGTGCCGGTGCCTGGGGGCGAGCTCGCGGGCCTCCTCGACCACGAGCACCCGCTCGGCGGGCGGCACCAGGGACAGCAGCGCGGCGAGCAGCGTGGTCTTCCCGGTGCCGGTGCCGCCCGTGACGAGCAGGTTGGCCCGGCCCGCGACGAGCGCGCGCAGCACGGCCTCCCACTGCGGCGGCAGCCCGCCCCCGGCGACCAGGGACTCCAGGGAGTGCGCCGCCTGCCGCAGCACCCGCAGGGCGATCACCGCGCCGGCCGGTGCGACGGGTTCCACGACGGCATGAAGCCGGGTCCCGTCGGGCATGCGCGCGTCCACCGTCGGGGCCGCGTCGTCGAGCCGCTGCCCGGCGACGGCCGCCATCCGCACGGCGAGCGCCCGCACGGCGTCGGGGGTGCCGAGGTCGAGGTCCACCCGCCGGAGCCCGTCGCCGCGATCCACCCAGACGTCGCGCGGGCCGTTGACGAGCACGTCGGTGACGTCGGGCGCGTCCAGCAGCTCCTGCAGCGGCCCGGCGCCGGTGAGCTCGGCCCGCGCCGCGCGCGCGAGGTCGCTCAGCGCCGCCGACCCGAACACCCGCCCGGTGGCCCGCAGGGCGTCGCGGACCGCGGCGTCGTCGAGCGCCGTCCCGGACGTGCCGACCCGGGCCCGCACGTCGTCGAGCAGGTCGCGGTCGACGAGCGCACGGGCGGTCACGACGCACCCGCCAGCGCCGCCACCAGCGAGGCCGCGGCACGACCGAGCGGTGTACGCCGGCCGACGGGCGGCCCGTCGCCACGGTCGACGGCGGCGGGGAGGCGGGCGTCCGCGCGCACGGTCGCGGCCACCGGGAGCCCGACGGCGTCACCCAGGGCGGCCGCATCGACGCGGCCGGGCGCAGGCCGCCGCGCGACGAGCCACGGGTCCCGCACGCCGAGCTCGACGAGCTCGCCCCAGGTCGCCAGCGCCCCGGCCACACCGGGAGCGGTGCAGGGGGCCACGAGCGCCACCACGTCCGCGGAGGCCACCAGCATCCGCGCGGCCGCGGTCCAGGCCGCGGGTCGTGGCAGGTCGAGCACCACGGTCTCGCCGCTACGCAGCAGGCCGGTGCAGACGTCCACGACCACCGCGTCGTCGGGGCGGGCGGGGCTCAGGCGGGCACCGGAGAGCACGGGCACCGAGCGCCAGCGGGGTAGCGCCGCGACCAGGCCGACGCCGTCGACCTCCCCTCGGGCGGCCGCGAGCTCGGGCCAGCGGGCCCCGGGCTCGTCCTCGATGCCGAGCAGCACGTCGACGCCGGGGCCCGGCAGGTCGAGGTCCACGAGGACCGCGCCCTCCCCCGCCCGCCGGAGCCCTTGGGCCAGGGCCGCCGCCAGGGCGCTCACCCCGGCGCCGCCGCACGCGCCGACGACGGCGACCGTGCGGCGTGCTGGCCCCGGTGGCCAGGCCGCAGGCCCGGCTGGGGGCCAGGCGGTCGTCGGCCTGGTGTCCGTCGGCCGGGGCAGCGTGCGGATGGGTGCGTCGTCCATGCGCCCAGGCTGGTCCGCAGCGCTCACCCGTCGGGGCGGTGGGCGAGGATCTGTGGACGACGCTCGCCTGGGGGCGGCCTCCGTGCGGCGTCAGGCCGCGGCGGCGTCCTGCGGAACGTCGTCCACCTCGTCGACAGGTCGCCGCCCCCGCTCCCGCTCCGCGCGCAGCGCCGGCAGGAAGCACAGGACGCCGAGGACGCTGAACGCCCCGCCGAGCACCATCGCGAGCGACGTCGACGCCGTCTGCGCCACCCAGCCGAGTGCGGGCGACGCGACGGCGTAGGACGCGAAGCCCACCATCGATGCCAGGGACAGCACGGTGGACCGGTTGTCCCGCCGTGCCTCGCGGTGCAGCAGCGCGTTGTAGCTCGGCCCCGAGCTGCCGTGCAGCCCGTACGTGACGAGGTAGGCGACCACGAGCATCCCGGGCCCGCCGGCCAGCCCCATCCACACCGCGCCGAGCCCGTTGAGGACCCGCGACGCCATCGCCGTGCGGGCCACCCCGAACCGGCGGCTGGTGAGTCCGCACAGCGCGGCGCCGAGGGCGAAGGTCCCCCAGCCGACCGAGGCGACGGGGCCCATGACGGCCGCCGCCTGCGCCTCGCCCCCGAGCAGCTCCGCCATCCGGACGGGTTGCAGGGACTCGAACACCACCATGGCGGTCGCCGTGAAGAGCTCCACCAGCAGCAGGCCGCGCAGCACGCGGCTGTCCCGGGCGAGCCGCAGACCGGAGGCGACGACCGCGGGCATCTGTCGCGCGGATGCGACGGTGGACCGGACCGCCGCGCGCCACCGCCGTCGTCCGACGGGCACGACCGTGGCGGCGTCGGCCGGGCGACGCGGAGCCTCCCGGACGAGCACGGTGACCATCACCAGGTGCACCACGGCGAGGACGCAGTACGTGGCGTACGGGAGCGCGAGCGCCGACCACGCGGCGAACGGGTGCCACCAGATCAGCCCGCCCGACACGAGCGCGCCGAGGGCGATCGACACCCCGAGCACGGTGCCCTGGTGCGCGAGCGTGCGGTCGACGTCGGCGCCCGGGTGCTTCGCGTGCACGGCGTCGACGAACCACGCCTCGAGCGGGCCGGAGTCCAGCGCCCGGAACACGCCCATGAGCGCCGACGCGACGAGGAAGGCCCAGAAGGACTGCGCCAGCAGGAACGTGGTGGCCGCCAGCACCTGCACCACGGCGGAGGCGACGAGCATGGGACGCCGCCCGACGGCGTCGGCGGTGCCGCCGGTCGGGAGCTCGAGCGCGAACACGACGAGGCCCATCACCGAGGCGAGGCTGAGGGTCTGGGCCACGGTGAGGCCGCGCTCGATCGGCAGCAGCGTGGTGACCGTGACGACCAGGCCGACCGGGAACCACCGGGTGGCCGTGAGCAGGAGGAAGACGCGCTGCGGGCTCATGACTCGTCGTCCTCGCTCTCGGGCCCGTCGTCGACGGCGGCGGTCCCGGCGTCGGGCACGTCGTCGGCGTCGAGCGGGAAGAGGAACCGCCACAGGTGCAGGCGCCGCGCGCGCGGGTCGCCGGTGCCGACGCGCAGGTACTTGTTGACGACGGCCTCGAGCTCGTCCGCCATCGCGGCCGCCTGCTCGGGCGTGACGTCCACCCAGGTGTCGGTCATGCCGGCGACGTCGGTCCACTCCTTCGGCCAGCTCTCCTGCACGTCGAGCCAGTGGGCGTAGTTCGTGTCGAACTGCCGGTGGTAGTCGCGCACCAACCAACCGAGCGCGGTCTGGGCGTCCTCGTCGCCGCCGAAGTCGGAGTCGCGCCAGCCGTGGCTCTGCGTGGCCGCCGCCCAGAGCCGCTCCTTGCCGCGCCCCTCCTCGGTGTCCGTCACGAGGCCGACGGACGCCAGCTTGCGGAGGTGGTAGCTGGTGGCGCCGGTGTTGGTGGACAGCTCGGCCGCGAGCGCCGTCGCCGACGCCGGGCCGCCACGACGCAGCGCGCCGAGCAGCCGGGAGCGCAGCGGGTGGGCAAGGACCTTGGCGGCCTCGGCGGTCAGCTCGAGGTGGGTGTACGGGCGCTCCGGCGTCGGCTCCATGCGTGCAGAATAACCATGCACAACTCTTGTGCACAAGATCTCTGCACAAGAGTTGTGCATGAGACCCCGGACACCGCGGCGATCCTCCCGGCTAGGCTCTGGCCCGTGACCGACCGACCAGGACCGCGCGAGACGTCACCACCCGCGACGACGACGTCGCGGTCGCGCGTCGCAGCGTTCTTCGACCTCGACAAGACGATCATCGCGACCAGCTCGTCGGCCGCGTTCTCCAAGCCGTTCTACGCCGGGGGCCTCATCACGCGCGGCGACGTGCTGCGCAGCGCGTACGCGCACCTCCTCTTCTACGCGGGCAACGCCGACGCCGACCAGACGGAGCGGATGCGCAAGCACCTGTCCGAGCTCGCCACCGGCTGGGAGGTGAGCAAGGTGCAGCAGATCGTCGCCGAGACGGTGCACGAGCTCATCGACCCGTACGTCTACGCCGAGGCCGTGGAGCTCATCGCCGAGCACCACGAGCTCGGTCACGACGTCGTCATCGTCTCTGCCTCCGGCACCGAGCTCGTCGAGCCGATCGCCACCGTGCTGGGCGCGGACCACGTCGTCGCCACCCGCATGGCGGTCGAGGACGGCAGGTACACCGGCGAGATCGAGTTCTACGCGTACGGGGAGCAGAAGGCCGAGGCCGTGCGTGAGCTCGCCGCCCGGCGCGGCTACGACCTCGAGCGCAGCTACGCCTACTCCGACTCCGTGACGGACGCGCCGATGCTGGGCGCCGTCGGGCACGGCTTCGCCGTCAACCCGGACAAGACGCTGCGCCGCGTGGCCGCCGAGAACGGCTGGGGCGTGCTCACGTTCTCCCGTCCCGTGGCCCTCCGCTCCGCGATCCGCCCGCCCGCCGTGGCTCTCGCCGCGGGCGGCGTCGTCGTCGCCGTCGTGGCCGCCTGGCTGCTCCGCCGCTGGTGGCGGCGTCGGCACGCCTGAGCGCTTGCACGCCCGCCCGGGCGGGCGTTCCATGGAGGGAGACAGCCGGACGCCGGGACCCACGCTAAGGAAGTCCCCGGTTGAGGACCCACTCGGTGGGAACGACCCCACCCAGTGATCGGACCAAGCGCCTGCTACCCGCGTCCGGGCTGGCGAGAACGGCGCTCGGTGTCCTGCAACCCGGGCGCCGTCCTCGTGCCCGGGCCAGGTGCCTCAGCCCGCGGGCTGCCGCTCAGGCGCACCCGCCCACTCGTCGGCGAGGACGGCGTCCGTGTACCCGTCCACCCAGCCCAGCTCGTCGTGCCACGCCTGCACCCGGTCGACGTCGCGATTCGACGTACGAGGGGTCCGGGGACCACTTTTGCAAGGAGTGCGGCCAAACCGTGGGACAGCGTGACCACGGTCACGCGCGAGGTCTAGACTCCCGACGGCGGGGCCCCGCGGGGCGCCGCCGTCCCCGGGGTCGCGACGCGCCGTCGTCCCGACGGGGAACGCACCAGCGACGATGCGCACCGGAGGTAAGCGTGCCAGAGAACGAGACCACCGCCCCCAGCCTCGAGAACCTGCTGCACGAGACGCGAGCGTTCCCGCCCAGCCCCGCCTTCGCGGCGCAGGCGAACGCCCAGCCGTCCCTGTACGAGGAGGCCAAGGCCGACCGGCTCGGATTCTGGGCCGACCAGGCTCGGGAGCTGGTCAGCTGGTCCACGCCGTTCACCCAGACCCTCGACTGGTCCGAGGCGCCCGTGGCGAGGTGGTTCGCGGACGGGCAGCTCAACGCCGCCTACAACGCGGTGGACCGGCACGTCGAGGCCGGGCGCGGCGACCGGGTCGCCATCCACTTCGAGGGCGAGCCGGGCGACACCCGCACCGTCACCTACGCGGACCTGCAGCGCGAGGTGTCCCGGGCCGCGAACGCGCTCACGTCGCTGGGCGTCACGAAGGGCGACCGTGTCGTCATCTACCTGCCGATGCTCGTCGAGTCGGTCGTCGCGATGCTGGCGTGCGCCCGCATCGGCGCCCCGCACTCGGTGGTGTTCGGCGGTTTCTCCGCCGACGCGCTGCGCAGCCGCATCGCCGACGCCGAGGCCAAGCTGGTCATCACGGCCGACGGCGGCTACCGCCGGGGCGCGCCGTCCGCCCTCAAGCCGGCCGTCGACGAGGCGATCGGCCCCAAGGACGGGGAGCCGGCGACGACTGTCGAGCACGTGCTGGTCGTCCGTCGCACCGAGCAGGACGTCGACTGGACCGAGGGCCGCGACGTCTGGTGGCACGACGCCCTCGAGCACGCGGACACCTTCCACGAGCCGGTCCCTGTCGACGCCGAGCACCCGCTGTTCATCCTGTACACGTCGGGCACGACGGGGAAGCCGAAGGGCATCCTGCACACCACGGGCGGCTACCTCACGCAGGCGGCGTACACCCACAAGAACGTCTTCGACCTCAAGGCCGAGAGCGACGTCTACTGGTGCACCGCCGACATCGGCTGGGTCACCGGGCACACGTACGTCGTCTACGGGCCGCTGACCAACGGCGCCACCCAGGTGCTGTACGAGGGCACCCCGGACACCCCGCACCGCGGCCGCTGGTGGGAGCTCGTCGAGAAGTACAAGGTGTCGCTCCTCTACACCGCTCCGACCGCGATCCGCACCTGCATGAAGTGGGGCGAGGACATCCCCGCCGGCTTCGACCTGTCGAGCCTGCGCGTGCTCGGCTCGGTGGGCGAGCCCATCAACCCCGAGGCGTGGATGTGGTACCGCCGCGTCATCGGCGGCGACACCGCGCCGATCGTCGACACCTGGTGGCAGACGGAGACGGGCGCCATCATGATCAGCCCGCTGCCCGGTGTCACCGCCACCAAGCCCGGCTCGGCGCAGGTAGCGCTGCCCGGCATCGTGGCCGACGTCGTCGACGACGAGGCCCGCTCCGTGCCCGACGGCGGCGGCGGGTACCTCGTGCTCTCCGAGCCGTGGCCGTCCATGCTGCGCGGCATCTGGGGCGACCTGCAGCGCTTCAAGGACACGTACTGGTCGCGGTTCGAGGGCCTCTACTTCGCCGGCGACGGCGCGAAGAAGGACGAGGACGGCGACATCTGGCTGCTCGGCCGCGTGGACGACGTCATGAACGTCTCCGGCCACCGCCTGTCGACCACGGAGATCGAGTCCGCACTCGTCTCGCACGACGTCGTGGCCGAGGCCGCCGTCGTCGGCGCCAACGACGAGACCACCGGCCAGGCGGTCGTCGCGTTCGTCATCCTGCGCGGCGAGCACGCGGACCGCGCCTCGACGCCGGAGGGTGCCGAGGAGGTCCAGCAGGAGCTGCGCAACCACGTCGCCAAGGAGATCGGCCCGATCGCCAAGCCGCGCCGCATCCTCGTCGTGCCGGAGCTGCCCAAGACCCGGTCCGGCAAGATCATGCGCCGCCTGCTGCGCGACGTCGCCGAGAACCGCACCGTGGGCGACGCGACCACGCTCGCCGACTCCTCGGTGATGGACCTCATCTCCGCGGGTCTCGCGAAGCCGTCGGCGGCGAACGAGGACTGACAGCGGTACGACGGGCCGGGCCTGTCGGGGTCCTCACGACCCCGGCAGGCTCGGCTTGGCCGTTTCGGCCCTCGGAACGGCGGCGACGCCTCGACCACTCGGGGACCGCACGCGCAGCGCGTGCCGAGTCGCACGAGAGACGAGGACGTCCCACCCTGTCGCACTCTCCCCACCCGCCCACTCCCCCCGGTGCGACGGCGCGCCCGGCGGCGCGGAAGTCATCACCCCGCCGAGGTAGTGCGGATCTCCGCCAGGTAGTACGGATTCTCGTGACGTGGGGGGTCGGTCCACCACCTCACGAAGATCCGCGCCACCTCGGCGACAATGGGGTCGTGCCCACCTCGCCCGTCCAGCCCACCCTGTCCTTCGACGCGCTCGACGCGACCGCGCAGGACGCCGTGCGCGCCCTCGCCGCGGCGGCGTCCGCCCACGACGGCGTTGCCCCGCTGTCGGAGCAGCCGCTGCTGCGGCTGGGCACGGACGCCGACTGGCTCACGCACGTCGTCGCGCGCGACGACGAGGGCGCCGTCGTCGGCTACCTCCAGGTGGACCGCGGCGGCGACGACGCGAGCGCCGAGCTCGTGGTGCACCCTGACCACCGGCGCCGGGGCGTCGGGGGCGTCCTGCTGCGCACCGCCGAGCGCGACGCGCGGCTGCCGATGTTCTCGGGCGCCCCGGGCCAGCGCGGCAAGCCGCTGCGGGTGTGGGCGCACGGCGACCTGTCCGCGGCGCGGGCGTTCGCCGCGGCGCACGGCTACGAGGCCGCGCGCGAGCTGCTCGTGCTCGCGCGCTCCCTCGGGCCCGACGACGCGGCGCGCGACGTGCCGGACCTGCCCGGCCTCTCCCTGCGGACGTTCCGCCCCGACGCCGACGACGAGGCGTGGGTGCGGCTCAACGCGCGCGCGTTCGCGGACCACCCGGAGCAGGGCCGCCTCACGGTCGACGACCTGCACGACCGGCGGCGCGAGCCCTGGTTCGACGCCGACGGCTTCTTCCTCGTCGTGCCCGGCGACGACGCCGCCGGCCCGGGCAGCGAGCCGCTCGGCTTCCTGTGGACCAAGGTCGAGAACGACCAGCCGGACAATTCCCGGGACGGAGAGAGCCGCTCCGGAGAGATCTATGCGGTCGGCGTCTCCCCCGACGCGCAGGGCCGAGGTCTGGGCCGCGCGCTCACCGCCGTCGGGCTGCGCCACCTGGCGCGCGTGGGCTGCGACCGTGCGGTGCTCTACGTGGACGGGGACAACGCGCCGGCGCTGGCCACGTACGCGAGCGCCGGCTTCGCGCGCGCCGCCGTGGACGTCCAGTACGCGCGACCCACGGGTGCGTAGCGACGGGGCGGCGGACTTCGTCACCCGCCGTTCACCTATCGGTGCCACGATGGGGGGCATGACAGCGTCGCGCCCCCGAACGTCCCGGTCCCGCGACGGACGCGGCCCCTCCGCCGCGCCGGACACCGCCGTCGTGGCCGCCGAGGTCACGGACAGCCGCCCGCGCTCCACGGCCGTCGCGCCGTCCCGCCCCCTGGACCCGCAGCTCGCGGCCCACATCGCCGAGCACATCGCCGAGGAGCCGGAGTCCGACGGCGTCGCCGCCGCGGTCGAGCTCGAGCCGCTGCCCGACGACCGGTTCGCGGAGCGGGAGCTGAGCTGGCTCGCGTTCAACGAGCGGGTGCTGGAGCTGGCCGAGGACCCGTCGCTGCCGCTGCTGGAGCGCACCCGGTTCCTCGCGATCTTCGCGTCCAACCTGGACGAGTTCTTCATGGTGCGGGTGGCGGGCCTGAAACGGCGCATCGCCACGGGCATCGCCGTCACCGCGGCGTCGGGCTTGAGCCCGCGGCAGGTGCTGGAGACGATCGGCGAGGGCGCGCACCGCCTCATGACGAGGCACGCGGAGGTGTTCCGCTCCGACGTGCAGCCGGCGCTCGACGCCGAGGGCATCACGATCGTGCACTGGGATCAGCTCGAGGTCCGCGAGCAGGAGCGTCTGCACAAGTTCTTCCGCAAGCAGATCTTCCCCGTGCTCACGCCGCTCGCGGTGGACCCGGCGCACCCGTTCCCGTACATCTCAGGGCTGTCGCTCAACCTGGCGGTCGTCGTCGCGAACCCGCTCACGGGCAAGGAGCACTTCGCCCGCGTCAAGGTGCCGCCGCTGCTGCCGCGGTTCATCGCCGTCGACGACCGCGGCCGCCCGTCGGCCCCCACGCCCACGCAGGGTGGCGGCACGCAGACGTCGTTCGTGCCGCTGGAGGAGGTCATCGCCCAGCACCTCGACCACCTCTTCCCGGGCATGGAGGTGCGCGAGAGCCACACGTTCCGCGTCACGCGCAACGAGGACGTGGAGGTCGAGGAGGACGACGCCGAGAACCTCCTGCAGGCGATGGAGAAGGAGCTGCTGCGCCGCCGGTTCGGCCCGCCCGTGCGGCTCGAGCTGGCGCACGGCATCTCGCCGCGCATCCGCGAGCTGCTGGTGCGCGAGCTCGACGTGGCCGAGGAGGAGGTGTACGAGCTGCCCGCGCCGCTCGACCTCACCGGTCTCAACGTCATCGCCGACATCGAGCGCGCGTCGCTGCACTACCCGCCCTTCGTCCCGACGACGCACCGCCAGCTCGCCGAGGTGGAGTCCGCCACGGCGCGCGACGTCTTCGCCGCGATCCGCGAGCGGGACATCCTGCTCCACCACCCCTACGACTCGTTCTCGACGTCGGTGCAGACGTTCCTCGAGCAGGCGGCCGCCGACCCGGCGGTCCTCGCGATCAAGCAGACGCTGTACCGCACGTCGGGCGACTCCCCGATCGTGGACGCCCTGATCGACGCCGCCGAGGCGGGCAAGCAGGTGCTCGCGCTCGTCGAGATCAAGGCGCGGTTCGACGAGCAGGCCAACATCTCCTGGGCGCGCAAGCTCGAGGAGGCGGGCGTGCACGTCGTGTACGGGATCGTCGGCCTCAAGACGCACGCCAAGCTGTCCCTCGTGGTGCGCCAGGAGGCGGACGGGCTGCGCCGGTACTGCCACGTCGGCACCGGCAACTACCACCCGAAGACGGCCCGCATGTACACCGACCACGGGCTGCTCACGTGCGACCGCGACGTCGGCCAGGACCTCACGCGCCTGTTCAACCAGCTCTCGGGGTACGCCCCGCAGTCGCGCTTCCACCGGCTGCTGGTCGCGCCGCGCGCCGTGCGCGCGGGCCTCGTCGAGCGCATCGAGCGGGAGGCCGCCGCCGCCCGTGCCGGGCACGACGCCTGGGTGCGCATCAAGGTGAACAGCGCCGTCGACGAGGCCACGATCGACGCCCTGTACCGCGCCTCGCAGGCCGGGGTGAAGGTCGACCTGGTGGTCCGCGGCATCTGCGCGCTGCGACCGGGAGTGCCGGGCCTGAGCGAGAACGTGCGCGTGCGCTCCATCCTCGGCCGGTTCCTGGAGCACTCCCGGATCTACGCCTTCGCCAACGCGGCCGGCCCGGCCATCGGCGAGGGGCCGGAGTCCGGCCCGGAGGTGTACATCGGCTCGGCCGACCTCATGCACCGCAACCTCGACCGGCGCGTCGAGGCGCTGGTCCGGATCGCCGACGAGGGCCAGGTCGCGGAGCTCCTCGACCTCATGGACGCGTCCATGTCGGACGAGACCTCCACGTGGCACCTGCAGCCGGACGACACCTGGGTGCGGCACGCCGTCGGGCGGGACGGCGTGCCCCTCGTGGACCTGCAGGCGCAGCTCGTCGACCGCCACCGCCGTCGGCCCGAGCGGGCTCGATGAGGGCGCGGTGAGGGCGGCACGGGTGCGCCGGGCGGCGGGCACCACGGCGTCGCCGCTCGTGGACAGGCTGGGGGCGACGTCGGTGGAGCACGCCCCGGTGATCGAGTCGGCGGGCGCGCTCGTGTGGCGCGAGCGGGACGGGCGGCTGCAGGTGCAGCTCGTGCACCGGCCGCGCTACGACGACTGGTCCTGGCCGAAGGGCAAGCTCGAGCCGGGCGAGTCGCTGAACACGGCCGCCGCGCGCGAGGTGGCGGAGGAGACGGGCAAGCCCGTGGTGCTGGGTGTCCCCCTGCCGGGGCTGCAGTACCTGACGCCCGAGGGCCGCGTGAAGCGGGTGCACTACTGGGCGGCACGCCGTGCCTCGCGGTCCGACGACGCCGCGGCGCTGGCCGCACGGTCCCCCGTGCAGCCGCCGTCGACGGACGAGGTCGACAAGAAGGCGTGGCTCGACGTCGACGACGCCGCCGCGCGCCTGACGCGCCGCGCCGACCGCGGGCCGCTCGAGGCCCTCGTGGAGGCGCACGGCCAGAGCCGGCTCGCCACGCACGCCGTCGTCATCGTCCGGCACGGCAAGGCCGTCACCCGGGCGGCCTGGCACGGCGCCGAGCACGACCGGCCGCTGACGCCGGTGGGGCACGCCCAGGGCGCGGCGCTCGTCCCGGTCCTCGCGGCCTACGGCGTGACGTCCGTGGTGTCGAGCCGTTGGGAGCGCTGCGCGGCGACGATCGAGCCGTACGTGCAGGCGGCGCGCGCCCGACCGGAGCTCAGCGACCAGCTGGGCGAGGCCGAGCACGAGCGGTCGCCGTCCCGCGTCGCCGCGACGGTGCTGGACCTGCTCGAGTCGGGTCGGTCGTCGGTGCTGTGCACGCACCGCCCCGTGCTGCCGACCGTGCTGGACGTGCTGGGCCAGCACTCCCGCCGCGCCGTCGCGAACGTCCTGCCCTCGCGCGACCCGTTCCTCGAGCCGGGCGACCTGCTCGTCGCCCACGTCGCGACCACCGGCAAGGGCCCGCGCGTCGTCGCCGTGGAGAAGGTCACGCCCCCGGTCTACTGACCGCCGCGGCTGGTGGTCAGGTCAGCCAGGGGTGCAGGATCCAGGTCGTGATCGCGGCGACGAGGGCGGCGGCGGGGATGGTGAGCACCCAGGCCACGCCGATGTTCTTGGCCACGCCCCAGCGGACGGCGGACAGCCTGCGCGTCGCACCGACGCCCATGATCGCCGAGGTGATCGTGTGCGTCGTGGAGACGGGCGCGTGCAGGATGAACGCGTTGGCGTAGAGCACCAGGGCCGACACGGACTCGGCGACGAAGCCGCGGGCCGGGTCGAGCTCGATGATGCGGCGGCCCAGCGTGCGCATGATGCGCCAGCCGCCGGAGTAGGTGCCGAGCGAGATCGCGCTCGCGGCGGCCAGCTTGACCCACAACGGGATGCTGCCGTCGGCGGCCGCCCACCCCACGGTCACGAGCGCCATGTAGATGACGCCCATGGTCTTCTGCGCGTCCTGCAGGCCGTGGCCGAGGGCCATCGCGGCCGCCGACGCGGTCTGCGCGAGCCGGAACCGGCGCGTCACCCGCGACGGGGCCGCGTTCCGGAAGATCCACAGCACCGCGACCATCACCAGGTAGGCGCCGACGAAGCCGATGAGCGGGGAGAACACCATCGGCAGCACGACCTTGTCGATGATCGACTGCCCGTAGATCGGGAGCCCGGCCGCCAGGCCTGCCCCGACCAGCCCGCCGATCAGCGAGTGCGTGGACGATGACGGCAGCCCGAACCACCAGGTGATGAGGTTCCAGGCGATGGCGCCGATGAGGGCGCACAGCACCACGACGAGCGCGGTGTGGTTCGAGGCGTCCTGCAGGTCGACGATCGACGTCGCGATGGTCTCGGCGACCTCCGTGCCCAGCAGCGCGCCGACGAAGTTCATCACGGCGGCCATCAGCAGCGCGACCCGCGGCGTCAGCGCACGGGTCGAGACGGAGGTGGCGATGGCGTTGGCCGCGTCGTGGAAGCCGTTGGTGTAGTCGAAGCCGAGCGCGATCGCGACGACGAGGACGACGAGAGCCGCCTCCACCGTCAGGACTCCTTGAGGGCGATGGTCTCGACCATGTTCGCGACCCGCTCGAAGGCGTCGGCGCCCTCCTCGAGCATGTCGACGATCTCCTTGAGCTTGATGAGCAGGATCGGGTCGGTGGTGTCGTCGAAGAGCTGCGCGATGAGCTCGCGGTGCAGCTTGTCGCCCTGGTTCTCGAGGCGGTTGATCTCGACCCAGTAGTCGGACAGCTGGTCCATGGAGCGCAGGCGCGGCATGGCCTCGGCGGTGAGCTCGGCGCAGCGCTGCAGCACCTGCACCTGCTCCGACACGCGCAGGGGCAGCTCGTCGACCTTGTACAGGACGATGAGGTCCCCGGCCTCCTCCATGGCGTCCATGCAGTCGTCGAGCGCGGACGCGAGGCCGTAGATGTCGTCCCGGTCGAACGGGGTGACGAACGTCTGGTTCAGGCGCCGCATGATCGAGTGGGCGGCGTCGTCGGCCACGTGCTCGGCCTCGTTGAGCCTGCGGACGATCCCTTCCCGCTCCTGCCGGGACGCCCCGAGCAGCTCCGCCAGGAGCGAGGCCCCCGTGACGTTGTGCTGCGCGAGCGTCGCCAGCATGTCGAAATACGTCGTGTCGCGCGGTGTCAGGCGCAGGCGCACGTGTGGCTCCCGGATCGAGGACGCTGAGACTCTCACAGACTAGAGGTGGCCATCCTGGCGCGACCAGTTGAACGCGCGCTGAACGATCCGCCTCGCGGCTGCGGGAAAACTCGGGTGAGGTGCGACGCCGGACCGGGAGCGCCTCTCGGCGCGTGGCCGCTCGTAGCGGCTGAAGATGGAGCCCGGGGCTACCGCGGCCCGACGTCGCCCGAACATCGTAAGCCCGGGTGTCGGCGTGCTCCGAACACGCAGGTCAGCGCCGCCGTTCGGGCTCGGAGCGACTCAGTCGAGGGTGCCCGCCCGCCAGCCCGTGGCCGCGCGCTCCAGCTCCTCGGCGGTGCGCACGAGGTCGGCGGCCCCGCGGGTCATCCGCGTGGCCCCGTCGGGGTCCGCGACCTCGCGGGCGTCGGCGTCGAACGCCGCACCGGTCGCGAGGATGCGGCAGAACGACGCGGCCCGCTCCAGCGCCACGGCCAGGTCGCCGGCGTAGACGCCGGACAGGACGTCGTCCGCGAGCGTCCGCAGGTCCTCGGGGGCGGGCGGGCGGGGCACGCCGGCCACCGCCTCGTGCACCGGGGCGGCGTCGACGCCGAGCCGGTAGCGCAGCCCCACGGTGCGGGGGTCGCGGCGCACCCACTCGCGCAGCACGTACAGCCGCCACAACGCGCCGGGCAGCGAGGCGGGCGCGGCGTCGGACCACAGGGCGGCGACGACGTCGAGCCCCTCCCGCTCGACGAGGCGCACCAGGCGGTCCACGACCTCCGGGTCCTCCGCGGCCCGCGCCCGGTGCACGACGGCGCGCGCGGTGGTGTGCGCGACCTCGTCGCGCAGCGCGGGGTCGAGGGAGCCGGGGATCTGCTCCGCGGTCTGCGGGTCGAGCATCGCCGGTCGGCGGTGCCTGCGTGGTTCCGGCTCGTTGCTCACAGGTACAGTCTCCCGCGGTCCGCGCCCTGCAGGCACGTCCGGCGACGCCCACCCGGCGCCCGAGGTCTCCCGCGCCTGCCGCTCCCCGAGCCGACACACGATCGCGGACCTAGCATCGAAGCAACCACGGACTTAGGAGACACATGTCCACCTCCACACCTGGTCAGGCGGGTGCGCAGAGCGCCCACCGGAAGGCCACGGCCCTCGCCTTCGCGGCGGCGGTCGGCGGGTTCCTCTTCGGTTTCGACTCGTCGGTGATCAACGGCGCGGTCGACGCGATCGAGGGCCAGTTCGACCTCAACTCCACCGTGACGGGGCTCGTCGTGGCGATCGCCCTCCTCGGCTGCGCCCTGGGCGCGTGGTCGGGCGGCAAGCTCGCCGACCGCTGGGGCCGCACCCACGTGATGGTGCTCGGCGCGGTGCTGTTCTTCGTCTCGTCGATCCTGTCGGCGATCGCGTGGAGCGCCTGGGACCTGGCGGTCTGGCGGTTCATGGCGGGCGTCGGCATCGGCATCGCGTCCGTGATCGCCCCCGCGTACATCGCGGAGATCGCCCCGGCCGCGATGCGCGGGCGCCTCGGCTCGCTGCAGCAGCTCGCGATCACCGTCGGTATCTTCGCGGCCCTGCTGTCCGACCAGATCCTCGCGACGGCGGCCGGCAGCGCCGCGAACGAGCTGTGGTTCGGCTGGGAGGCGTGGCGCTGGATGTTCCTCGTCGCCGTGGTCCCGGCGGCCGTGTACGGCATCCTCGCGCTACGGATGCCCGAGTCCCCGCGCTATCTCGTGACGAAGGGACGCGACGACGAGGCGCGGTCCGTCCTGGCGTCCGTGCTCGGCCCCGACGAGCACCCGGACGACCGGATCGGCGAGATCCGCCGCTCGATCGCCGTCGACGAGAAGAACGCCGAGCTGGGCAGCCTCAAGGGCGACCGGTTCGGGCTCAAGCCCATCGTCTGGGTCGGCATCGTGATGGCGATCTTCCAGCAGTTCGTCGGGATCAACGTGATCTTCTACTACTCGACGACGCTGTGGCAGGCGGTCGGTTTCGACGAGTCCCAGGCGTTCCTCGTCTCGACGATCACGGCGGTCACCAACGTGGCCGTGACGTTCATCGCCATCGCCCTCATCGACAAGGTGGGGCGGCGCCCGCTGCTGCTCATCGGCTCGGCCGGCATGGCGGTCTCGCTGGGCCTGATGGCGGTGTGCTTCACGCAGGCCACGGGTTCGGGCGACTCGATCAGCCTCCCGGATCCGTGGAGCATCATCGCGCTGGTCAGCGCGAACGCCTTCGTGGTCTTCTTCGGCGCCACGTGGGGCCCGCTGATGTGGGTGCTGCTGGGCGAGATGTTCCCCAACCGGATCCGCGCCGCCGCCCTCGGTGTCGGCGCCGCGGCCAACTGGATCGCGAACTTTGTCATCACGCTGACGTTCCCGCCGATGCTCGACACGTTCGGCCCGGCGATCCCCTACCTCATGTACGCCGTCTTCGCGGTGCTGTCGTTCTTCTTCGTGCTCGGCAAGATCCCGGAGACGAAGGGCGTCGAGCTCGAGGACATGGCGGGCGAGGCGTACAAGCGCGCCTGACGCACGCCCGAGTCGCGCCGACACGACGACGGCCCGTGACGCTCCGCCCGGGGCGTCACGGGCCGTCGTCGTCCGCCGGGTGAGGTCCTCACCAGGACACTTGCTTGCTGCAAGCACCAGGCGTATGTTTGCACCCTGCAACAACTCGGCCCGCGCCCCGGGCCGCACCGCTCCGGCCGTCCGGCCCCGAGCACCCACCCTCTTTCAGCAAAGGCCCTGCCATGCCCGTTGACCGCACCGCGGCCCGTGAGCTCGTCGAGACGCTCGAGGAGCTGTCCCGCGCCCAGCGCGAGGCCGCCATGCGCGTGGCGCGCGACCTGGACCTCCCCCGGGCCGGCCTCGGGGCCCTGCACCTGCTCACGCGGTGCGGGCGCGTCCAGATCACCGACGTCGCCGCGAAGCTCCGCGTCGACGTCTCCGTCGCGAGCCGCCAGATCAGCGCCCTCGTCGACGCCGGTCTCGTCGAGCGCACGGTGGACGACGACGACCGGCGCGCCCGCTACCTCGCCCTGACGGACGCCGGCCGCGAGTTCGCGGAGGCCTCCTTCGAACGCATCGACGACCTCGTCTCCGAGTCCTTCTCCGACTGGTCGGAGAACGACCTCGCCGACGCCATCTCCCGGATCCGCAGCGTCGCGGCCGCACTCACCACGACCCACGACCGCGCCACGGCGCAGGAGGAGATCCCCGCCCGATGAGTCAGTCCCCCAGCCCGGCGCCCACCGCGCCGGACCTCTCCGCCGCTCCGGCCCCGGCGATGACCCGCCGCGAGGTGCTCGAGGCCCTCTCGGGCATCCTCCTCGGCGTCTTCGTCTCGCTGCTGGCCACCACCATCGTCTCGACGTCGCTGCCCAAGATCGTCAGCGAGCTCGGCGGCTCCCAGCACTCCTACACCTGGGTCGTCACCGCGATGCTGCTGACGATGACGATCTCGACCCCGCTGTGGGGCAAGCTCGCCGACCTGACCAACCGCAAGGTGCTCATGCAGGTCGCCCTCGCGATCACGGTGGTCTCCGCCGCCGCGGCCGGCCTGTCGCAGAACATCGAGATGCTCATCGGCTTCCGCGCCCTGCAGGGCATCGGCGCCGGCGGCCTCACCGCCCTCGCGACGGTCCTGATGGCCGACATCATCAGCCCGCGCGAGCGCGGCAAGTACATGGGCCTCATGGGCGGCGTCATGGCCGTCGCGCAGATCGGCGGCCCGCTGCTCGGCGGCGTGCTCACCGACTCGATCGGCTGGCGCTGGACGTTCTTCGTCGGCGTCCCCTTCGCCGTCGCCGCGTTCATCGTGCTGCAGAAGACGCTGCACCTGCCCGCGCTGGCCAAGCGGGAGGTGAAGATCGACTACGCCGGCGCCGGCCTCATCGCCGTCGCCGTCGCGCTGCTGCTCCTGTGGGTCACCTTCGCCGGCGACCAGTTCGAGTGGCTGTCGTGGCAGACCGGCGCGATGGTCGGCGGCGCCCTGCTGGCGCTCGTCGTCGTCGGCTTCGTCGAGAAGAACGCCGCCGAGCCGATCATCCCGCTGCACCTGTTCAAGAACCGCACGTTCGTGCTCGCCGTGGTCGCCTCGGCGTCCGTCGGCGTCGCCATGTTCGGCACCGCGGTCTTCCTCAGCCAGTACTTCCAGCTCGCCCGCGGCAAGACGCCGACCGAGTCCGGCCTGCTCACCATCCCGATGGTGATCGGCACGATGCTCGCGGGCATCGTGCTCGGCCGGATCATCTCGAACACCGGCCGGTACAAGGCGATCATGGTGGGCGGCGCCGTCCTCCTCACCGGTTCGCTGTTCGGCCTGTCGACCATCGAGGTGGACACGAGCTTCGTGCTCATCTCCGTCTTCCTGTTCGGCCTCGGCCTGTCGGTGGGCGCCCTGATGCAGAACCTCGTGCTCGCCACGCAGAACACCCTCGACGTGCACGAGATGGGTGCCGGTACCTCCGGCGTCGCGTTCTTCCGCTCGCTGGGCGGCGCGATCGGCGTCTCGGCGCTCGGCGCCGTGATGGCCGCGCAGATCAAGACGGACCTCTCCACCGGCCTGGCGAAGCTCGGCATCGCCTCGGACGCGATGGGTGCCGGCTCGGGCGCGGTCCCGGACCTGGCCGCCCTTCCCGCCCCCGTGCAGACGGTGGTCGAGGGTGCCTACGCCGACGGCATCACGACGATCTTCCTGTACGCCGTGCCGATGGCCGTCGTCTCGCTGATCGCGGTGCTCTTCATGAAGGAGATCCCGCTGGGCCAGCGCTCCGGCATCGAGCAGGTGCTCGACGAGGAGAAGTCGGCCGAGCAGGACGTCGCCGCTCCGGTCGCCGAACGGGCCTGACACCGGCCCAGCACCCGGACGGGGTCGATTTCACCCGCTGAGACGCCGTCCGGGTGCAAGTTCGCCTGCTACGCCACTCCCGTTTGCCTCGGCGAAGCCTCATGATGGGCGCATGCACGACGTCGCCGCCCAGCCCCTGCCCGACCCGGCCACCGACCCGTTCGGTGCCCTCGAACGCGAGATCCGGGTCCTGATCCGTCGCGCCCAGTCGTCGGCGGCCCAGACCGCCCGGCGGGTGCACCCCGAGCTCGAGGCGTCGGCCTACCCGATCCTCGCGCACATCGACTCCCATCCCGGGATCCGCGGCTCCGACCTCGCCGCACACTTCGGCGTCGGCCGTGCCACCGTGTCCCGACAGCTCAGCCGCCTGGTGGAGCTCGGCCTCGTGCACCGCGAGGTGGACCCGGAGGACACCCGCGGCCAGCGGATCACCCTGACCGCCGACGGCGCCCAGCGCTTCGCCCGGGCCCGCGACCGCCGCATCGAGATGTACAAGGACGCGTTCGGCGACTGGGACGAGGCGGACGTCGCGCAGCTCGCGACGCTGCTGCACCGCTACTCGGAGGACTTCGTCCGCTGGCGCGACACGCGCTCCTGAGACGTCGTGGGCCTGGGCCCGCGTCGCCGGTCGAGCCTGTCGGGACCCGTCCCGGCAGGCTCGACGCGTGTCCGGGGCCGGGTCAGCCCTCGAGGAGACGGGACCGCAGGGCGTCCAGCGTCTCGGTGCCGCCGCCGTGCGCACGGAACCATCCCGGTGCGCCGCCGTCGTGCTCGGCGAACCGGTCCAGCACGGTCTCGATCGCCCAGCCCGGAGCGGTGACGAGCTCGGGCGGCAGCTTCGCCAGCACGTGCGCGTCAGGGACGGCGAGGTTCGCCGTGACGGCGGCGCGGGCCAGCACCTCTCGCATGTGGGGACCGGTCCGCTCGTAGTCGGCGACGATCGCGGCACGGTCCACGCCCAGCAGGGCCAGCACCAGCGCGACGGTCACCCCCGTGCGGTCCTTGCCGGCGGTGCAGTGCACGAGCACCGGCGCGTCGTCGACCGCGATCAGCCGCACCGCCTCCACGAGGTGCCCGGCGCCCACGCCGTCGAGCATCTGCAGGTACAGCTCCCCGAGGCCGGGCACCGGCGCCGGCGCGGTGGCGCCCTGCATCGCCGTGCCGTCCAGCAGGGGCAGCGGGACGACGTGCGCGACGCCCGTCAGCGGGTGCGGCTCGCCGTTCTCCCCCGGGTCGCGCAGGTCGAGCACCGTGCGAGGCGGCCACACCACGTCGGCCGGGGCGACGTCGCCCGACCGGGGCGCGTCGGAACGCAGCAACGCCCCGGGCACCAGGCCCGGGGCGGCCGTCGCGACGTCGCGCACGTTGACGAGATGGTCGGGCACGGACGTCGGCGCGGCGGTCCAGGCCGTGGCGGCGTCGGCCACAGAGGGCGCAGAGGGCGCGGAGTCGGTCACCCGACCGACCCTAGCCGCGCCCTGCCCGAAGCGCTGCGGGCAGGGCGCGACGACCGGGCGGTCAGCCCTCGGCGGGCTCGAACGTCAGGCTGAGCGAGTTCATGCAGAACCGGTCGCCCGTGGGCGTCTGCGGCGCGTCGTCGAAGACGTGCCCCAGGTGCGAGCCGCACCGGGCGCAGCGCACCTCGGTGCGGACCATG
This sequence comes from Isoptericola sp. NPDC056134, assembly GCF_042264825.1. Lineage (NCBI taxonomy): Bacteria > Bacillati > Actinomycetota > Actinomycetes > Micrococcales > Promicromonosporaceae > Isoptericola > Isoptericola sp. NPDC056134. The sequence continues at coordinate 94,502 of NZ_JBHJVM010000006.1, read as the reverse complement.
CCGTGCGACCGGTCCTCGAGCAGCTCGACGGCGTCGCCGGCGAGCGGCGTGTAGAACGACGGCCAGCCGCAGTGCGAGTCGAACTTGGTCTCGCTCCGGAACAGCTCGTTGCCGCACGCGCGACAGCGGTACACGCCGACGCGCTTCTCGTCGAGCAGCTCGCCGGTCCAGGGCCGCTCGGTGCCCGCCTGCCGCAGCACGGCGAACTCCTGCGGGTTCAGCTCGACCTTCCACTGCTGGTCGGACTTGGTGACTTCGTACGTCATCTGACACCTCCGTCGTGCTCAACCCGGACCGGCGTGCGACTGTTCCTGCCCTGCGGCGGCTCAGGCCGCGGGTGCCGAGCCGCCCTGCCCGCGGCCGCGGCCGCCACGACGCCGACGACGGCGGGCGGGTGCGGACCCGTCGGCCCGGACCGCCTGCGGGGCGTGGCCGCCGGACGACGCCGGCTGCGCCTGCGAGCGCTGGCCCTGCTGGCCGCGCTGCCCCTGCCCGCGCTGTGCCTCGCCGCGCGGCGCCTGGCCGTGCGACGTGCGGCCGCGCTGGCCGCCGCCCTGCTGCGGGCCGCCGCCCTTGCGGCGCTGCGGCTGCGGGGGCGCCGCCGGCGCGGGCGCCACGTACGGCGCGACCTCGCCGACCAGCGCGGCGACGGTCGCGTCGCCCGGGGCCACGGGCTGCGGGCGGGCGTCGATCTTCGCCTTGCGCGTGAGGTCGCGGACGTCGCCGCGCTGCTCGGGCAGCATCACGGTGACGACGTCACCGCCGGACCCGGCGCGTGCCGTACGGCCCGAGCGGTGCAGGTACGCCTTGTGCTCGGCGGGCGGGTCGACGTGCACGACGAGCTCGACGTCGTCGACGTGGATGCCGCGCGCGGCGATGTCGGTGGCGACGAGCACCTTGACGTCCCCGGAGGAGAACGCCGCGAGGTTGCGCTCGCGCGCGCCCTGGCCGAGGTTGCCGTGCAGGTCGACCGCGGGCACGCCCGCGCCCGTGAGCTGCTTGGCGAGCTTCTTCGCCTGGTGCTTGGTGCGCGTGAACAGCACGCGGCGGCCGGTGCCGGAGGCGAGCGCGTGCACCACGTGCTTCTTCGAGTCGGCGTCCGCCACGGCGAGGATGTGGTGCGTCATCTGCGGCGGAGGGGCGGCGGCCTCGTCCACGGAGTGCGTCACCGGGTTCTTGAGGTAGCGCTTCACGAGCACGTCGACGCCGTTGTCCAGCGTCGCCGAGAAGAGCAGGCGCTGGCCCACGGTGGGCGTGCGGTCCATGATCCGCTTCACGCCGGGCAGGAATCCGAGGTCGGCCATGTGGTCGGCCTCGTCGAGCACCGTGATCTCGACGTCGTCCAGGGTGAGGTGCTTCTGGCCGAGCAGGTCCTCGAGGCGGCCGGGGCACGCGATGAGCACGTCGACGCCGGCGTTCAGGGCGTTGACCTGGCGGGACTGCGCGACGCCGCCGAAGACGGTGGTCGTCACGAGGCCGAGGGCCTTCGCGAGCGGCTCCATCGTGGCGTTGATCTGGTTGGCGAGCTCGCGGGTCGGGCAGAGCACGAGCGCCCGCGGGCGGCCGGGACGACGGCGCGGGCGGCCGGCGGCCGCGGCCTTCGCCGCCGACGTCGCGAGCCGCGTCACGACGGGCAGCGAGAACGCCAGGGTCTTGCCGGAGCCGGTGCGGCCGCGGCCGAGCACGTCGGTGCCGGCCATCGTGTCCGGCAGCGACGCCGTCTGGATCGGGAAGGGGGTGGTGATGCCCTGGTCCGTCAGCTGACGGACGACAGGGGCGGGCAGGCCGAAGTCGGCAAAGGTAGTCAAGGAAAAGGGCCTCTCGGGCAGGGACGTCTCGGACGTCGAGGTCGGGGTCCGCCGCACGCAATCCGGGGGGATCTCCACGACGCGGGGCGCGCAACGCGCAGCCACCTGCCCCCATTCTCTCACGACCGGCGCCCGGGTCGACCGACCGGCCTCTCAGGGGCCCGTGGTGGAATGGCCGCCGTGGACGACTTCCTCACCACCGTCGGCGACGTGCTGACCCAGATCTGGACGGCCGCCACCACCCCCGTGCCGCCGCCGGCGCAGCCGGTGGTGCTGGCCGCGGGCCTCGCCGCGCTCGCCGTCGTGCTGGTGACCCCCGTGTGGCGGGTGGCACGGCACGTCGTGACGATCGCGCACGAGGGCGCGCACGCCGTCGCCGCCATGCTCACCGGGCGACGCCTGGACGCCATCCGGCTGCACTCCGACACCTCCGGGCTCACGGTGTCCGCCGGGCGCCCACGCGGCTTCGGGATGATCGTCACGGCGTTCGCCGGGTACGTCGGCCCCGGCCTCACGGGGCTCGGCGCCGCCTGGCTGCTGCGGCACGGCTACGCCGTCGGGCTGCTGTGGCTGCTGGTGCTGCTGCTCGCGCTCCTGCTGCTGAAGATCCGCAACTGGTTCGGCCTCTGGTCGATCCTCGTCTCCGGCGCCGCCCTCGTCGCCGTCTCGTGGTGGCTCGAGCCCGCCGCACAGGCGACCGTCGCCTACGCGGTGACGTGGTTCCTGCTGATCGGGTCCGTGCGGCCCGTGCTCGAGCTCCAGGCCCAGCGCTCCCGGGGGCGCGCGCGACGGTCGGACGCCGACCAGCTCGCGGCGCTGACCCGCACGACGGGCATCCTTTGGGTCGTGGTCTTCCTGCTGGTCACCGTCGGCTGCCTGCTGCTCGGCGCGACGTGGATCGTGGAGCCCGCGACCTGACGACGGCTCCCCGCCGGCGCGTCAGAGCCGCGCGTACCGGGCCCGCGCGAACGAGTACACGCCGTAGGCCGCGATGCCCAGGCCCGTCGCCACGAGCAGCACCACCCCGAACGGCTGCTCCCGGATCGTGCGCAGGGCGTCGTCCAGACCGCCCGCCTTCTCGGGGTCGGCCGTGACGGCGGCCGCCACGAAGAGGCCCCCGAGGACGCCGAGCGCGATCCCCTTGGCCACGTAGCCGACCTGGCCGAGCCGCACGACCGCCTGCCCGACGGCGCCGCCCCCGGTCGCGCGCAGGTCGTCGCGGAACGACTTCTGCCACCCCTTGACGACGTGGAAGACGCCCACCCCGACGATCACGAGGCCGACCACCGCGACGAGCCACCGGCCCGCGGGGGCGCGCATGAGGTCGGCGGTGAGCCCCTCCTCGGAGCCGCCGCCGGACGACCCGGTCGCGACCCGCACCGCGGTGCCGGCGAGCACCCCGTACAGGACGGCCTTCGCCGCGGCCTTGGCCCGGGCACCGACCTGCTTCGCCTTGTCCGTCCCGGGCACGCCCGCCACCGCCTCGGTGAGCTGCCACACGGCGAGGCCGGCGAAGCCCACCGCCGTCAGCCACAGGAGCAGCGCGCCGCCCGGGGCGTCGGCCAGCTCACGCAGGGCGCCCTGCTGGTCGGCGTTCCCCCCTGAGGACCCGAAGGCCAGGCGGACGGCCAACCAGCCGAGGAGCAGGTGCAGCACGCCGGACGCGACGTAGCCGGCACGCGCGAGCGCCTGCAGTGCGGTGCTGTCGTTCGCGCTGCGCGAGGAGCGTCGGGCGGCGCGGGCGGGGTCGGACACAGGTCACCTCCGTCGGTGCCGCGCGGGTCGCGGCACCACACGATGGCGCAACCGGGCCTTGGACGCCACCCGCGCCGCGCCCGCTCCCGGCACGACGACGGCCGGGCACGGAGCGATCTCCGTACCCGGCCGTCGGAGGACCGGTCAGGCGGGGGCGGTGCGCCCTCAGGAGGCGCCGCGTCCCCGCCCGGACGTCACGCCTGCGGCGTGAGCACGAACCCGGGACCCTGCGCGGCAGGGTCGGTGTCGAGGGTCAGGGTGTCGAGGGCGGGCGCGGCCTGCGCCTCGACGAACACGTGCGTGGCTCCCTCCTCGTCGACGACCTGGTCGTCGGGCTGGGGCGCCGGGACGAGCGCGAGCTCGAAGTTGCCGGGCTGGCCGGCGGACTGCGCGATCCGCAGCCCGCCCTCGTCGGGCACCCCCGCCTGCTGGGCGAGGTCCTGGACGGCGGTACGGGCGTTGTCGGTCACGGTGAGCATGGACGCTCCTCTCGTCGGTCCTTGCGAACCCGTCCACCGAAACAGGACCTGGGGCCCGACGCAACGATGAGACGCGATCGGGACGAGATCTCCCGGTGGGTGAGACCCCGCGTGACAGCCGTGCCGGCGCGTCGATAGGTTGCCCTCCGTGACCGGATCGTGACCTTGCGGGCGGCGTCACGGGCGTTGCCGGGACCCGGTGCGCACGGGCCGCCCGCAGCCCCGCGTACGCTGTCCGCAGCCGGCGACCGACCTCCGGGCGGACGGCGGCGGGCCTCTAGCTCAACTGGCAGAGCAGCGGACTTTTAATCCGCGGGTTGTGGGTTCGATCCCCACGGGGCCCACTCCTGCACGACACCGTCGCAGGCCGTCGCCGCCCGAAGGAGCCCCGTGCCCGTCCGCGTCCAGGCCCCCGCCGTCGTCGCCCACCGCGGCGCGTCCGCCGACGCCCCGCAGAACACGCTGGCCGCGATCGACCTCGCCGGGGAGGTGGGCGCCGCGATGGTCGAGATCGACGTCCACCTCAGCGCCGACGGCGTCCCGGTGGTCATCCACGACGGGACGGTCGACGCCACGACGGACGGTACGGGCGAGGTGCGGAGCCGCACCCGGGACGAGCTGCAGGGCCTCGACGCCGGCTCGTGGTTCGGCCCGGAGTTCGCCGGGCAGCGCATCCCTACGCTGGCGGAGGTGCTGGACGTCGTCGCACGGCACCCGGGCCTCGGCGTCCTGTGCGAGTACAAGGGCCGCTGGAGCGCCGACGACGTCGCGGTCACGATGCGCGTGCTCGACGACCCGGGAATGGACGGCCGGCTCATCGTGCAGGGCTTCGACCCGGAGACGGTCGCGGCCCTGCGCGACGTCGCGCCGCAGGTGCCGCGCTCCCTGCTGGTGGAGCACCCCCGCGAGGGCCTGCCCGCCCTTCTCGCCGCGCTCCACGCGGCCGCCGTCAGCCCCGGGGTCGCGCTGATCGCCGACGACCCGGACCTCGTCCCGACGGCGCACGCCGCGGGGCTGCGGGTCTTCGGCTGGACGGCGAACGACGAGCCCGCGTGGCGCACGCTCGTCGACGCGGGCGTGGACGGCATCATCACCGACCGTCCGGCGGCCCTGCGCGACTGGCTCGGGTCGACGGCGTCCCCCGCCCAGGGCTGACCGGGCCGGGCGCCCGCTCAGCGCCGCGGCGCGTGCAGCCAGCCCGAGAGGCGCCCCGTCACCCAGGGAAGCACCCAGAACGACATGATCGGCGTGAGCACCAGCGTCGAGACGAGCACCCGCAGCAGCACGTGCAGCTCCGCGAAGGGCGGCACGAGCCACCCCACCAGCACGGTGAAGGCGAGGTTCACGGGGAAGAAGCCGAGCCAGATGGCCACGGACTGCTTCCACCGCGGCGGCGCGGCCAGCAGCGGCGGCCCGGTGGGCTCGTCCTGCCGCACCGGCGGGTCGAACCAGCCCTCGATGCCGGTGCGCCTCTCCACCCGCCGCTCCTCCACGAGCCCCTCCCCGGCGGCGAGCCAGCGCCGGCGCTCGGGCGACTCCTCCCATGCCTCGAGGCGGGCGGCGTCGGCGAAGCGGTAGAGCATGATCCAGTCCGCGGCGCCCTCGGAGGCGCGGATCCAGCCCGAGCCGAGGAAGCCGTCCCAGCGGTTCGCGAGCCGGACGCCGGACTGCACCCAGGCGGTGACCTCCGGGACGCGGTCGGGGCTGACGGCGCGGTGGACCGCGACGGTCACGGGTGCGGAAGTCATCCGAGCATCCTGGGCCGCGTCCCGGTGTCGCGCCCCTCGCCCACGGCCCGGCGGGACGACGCGTCCCACGATCCGGGCGCCCGAGGATCGCCGGGATGTCCCGGCCTTCACATCTCGTCCCTACGCCCCGCACGGGATTCGTGTCGTCTGGTCGCCTCGTTGGCCCGGAGCACCCGTCGAAACGGTTGAAGATGGAATGAGCTTCCGACCGGTGCGAGCTCCCGAGAGGTTCGAGCTCCCCGCCTTCCCTACCCCGAGGACTTCCCCACGTGACCGAGCACGCCCCTGCGCCGCTGCCCCGGCGCCGCGACATCCACCACCCGTCCCGGCAGCGCCGCGCCGACGTCCACGCCGCCCGTCCCACGACGCCGCGCCTCGGGCGCCGCACCGTGCGCGCCGGCGTCCCCGTCGCGCTGACCGTGATGGCGCTGACGACCGGGGTGGTCCTCACCGGCAACTCCACCGCGTCCGGGGAGACGCGGACCGCCGCGTCGACCGACGCGGGCTCGTCGTCCGTGGGCACCATCGAGACCGGCACGTTCGGCACCGTCTCCCCGACCGCCTCGGCCACGACGGCGATCGTGCGGCCCGCGCTGTCCGGCGCCGCGGGCGCGACGTCGGGCGCCGTCGGCTCGGGCACCGCGAGCACGGGCACGGCGAAGGCCGACACCGAGCAGGCGTCGTCGAAGGGCGCCGCGAAGAGCGCCGCCCCGTCGGGCGACGAGGCGCTCACCGCCGCCCAGGAGGCCCTGGCCCGCGCCGACCAGGTGACGACCGAGACGATCGGGATCCCCGCCAAGCAGCGCAAGGCCGTCGCGAAGAGCGCGGCGCACCTGCGCGACGTCGTGACCGACCGCGCCGGAGGAGAGGCGGCGTCGCGCGCCGGCGAGCGCACCGCGCTCGACGTCCGCGGGCAGGACGCGGCCGACGTCGCCGACGCGACCGAGGACCTCACCACCCTGATCGAGAAGACCGACACCACGGCGATCAGCATCACGCCCGCACCCGCGACGCCGGCCGAGATCCTCCACGCGCAGGCCGCGGCGGCCCGCAAGGCCGCCCCCTCCCTCAAGAAGTTCGCGGACGACACCGAGGGGTACGGGAACGGTCGCCTCGCGTCCGCCGACCTCGAGGGCCTGTCCTTCGCGTCGGGCGAGTCCCTGCGTCGCGACGCGGCCGAGCAGCTCGAGCGCCTCGACGCCGCCTACCAGGCGCGCTTCGGCGAGCACCTGCAGATCCGTGACTCCTACCGCTCCTACGAGTCGCAGGTGTCCGTCAAGGCGAGCCGCGGCTACCTCGCCGCCGTGCCCGGCTACTCCGACCACGGCTGGGGCATCGCCGTCGACATCAACGGCGGCGTCGAGGAGCGCTCGAGCGCCCAGCACCAGTGGCTGGTCGCGAACGCCGCGAAGTTCGGGTGGCGCAACCCCGCCTGGGCGCAGGCGGACGGCCGCAAGCCGGAGGCGTGGCACTGGGAGTACCGCCCGTCCTGAGGCTCTACGCCCCGCAGCACGACCCCGACGGACCCGTGACGCCCCGTGCGTCACGGGTCCGTCGTCGTCGGTCCGGAGCGCGGCTCAGGCCCAGCCGAGCTCGTGCAGCCGCTCGTCGTCGATCCCGAAGTGGTGGGCGATCTCGTGCACCACGGTGATGGCGACCTCCTCGACGACGTCGTCACGCGTGTCGCAGATGGCCAGGGTCGGGTTGCGGTACACGGTGATCCGGTCGGGCAGCGAGCCCGCGGCCCAGAACTGCCCGCGCTCGGTGAGCGGCACGCCCTCGTACAGCCCCAGGAGCTCGGGGTCGTCGGCGGGGGCGTCGTCCTCGACGAGGACGACGACATTGTCCATCATCGCCGCCAGGTCGGCCGGGACCTGGTCGAGGCCGTCCCGGACGGCCTCCTCGAACTCCTCGCGCGTCATCTCCACCACGGGTCCCATCCTCGCCCACGGACGGGCGAGGGCCGTCCCTGCCGGCTGGGTATGCTTGCCGGGTCCAGCCCCCATCGTCTAGCGGCCTAGGACCCCGCCCTTTCACGGCGGTAGCACGGGTTCGAATCCCGTTGGGGGTACTCCGCGGGGACGCCGGCAGCGTCGGCAGCCCCGCGAAACGGCGCGTCCTTGCTGGTCAGGATCCGATTTCAAGATCCCGGCGAGCATGGGGTACGCTTCTTCTCGGCTCGAAACGAGCTTCCTCGGTGGGAGTCCACTCCCCACCTTGGCCCTGTAGCGCAGTTGGTTAGCGCGCCGCCCTGTCACGGCGGAGGTCGCGGGTTCAAGTCCCGTCAGGGTCGCGCATGATGCGCCCGGTTCGTCGGAAACGGCGCCCGGGCGTTCGTGTCCAGGCTCTGTAGCTCAGTTGGTAGAGCGTTCGACTGAAAATCGAAAGGTCACCGGATCGACGCCGGTCGGAGCCACCATCGAGACCCCCACGCCCCGGGCGTGGGGGTCTCGTCGTCTTTCCGCCAGGAATTGCCTGGACCAGCAGGGACGGGTTGAGTGGGACCGCACGGACGATCACCTCACGCAGGATCGGAGCAGCCGATGACGGACTGGGACGACGGGCGCACCCCGCCCGCCGAGCAGCCACCCTCCATGGGGCGGCTCGTGGAGCAGCTGTCGGAACAGACGACGCGGCTCGTGCGCGCAGAGGTCGCGCTCGCCAAGGCCGAGCTGACGGAGAAGGCGAAGCGTTCCGGCATCGGGATCGGGCTCATCGCCGCAGCCCTCGTCGTCGTGCTCTACGCGGTGGGCGTCCTTATCTGGGCCGGGATCACGGGCCTCGCAACGGTCTGGCCGCTGTGGCTCTCCGCGCTCGTCGTCGGGGTCGCCATGCTGCTCGTCGCCGGCCTCGCCGTCGCGATCGCGGTGCGCCAGCTCAAGAAGGCGGCCCGGCGGCCCGAGACGATCGACCGGGTCAAGGAGGACGTGGAGACGATCAAGAAGGGGGTGCGCCGGTGACCGAGCCCACGACGCCAGAGAACAGGACCCCGGCCCCCACGGCCCGCGAGCTCGAGGACGAGGTGGCCCGCACCCGCGCGGAGCTCGCCGCGACGCTCGACCAGCTCGCGACGCGCCTCTCGCCGAAGTACCAGGCGAACCAGCTCGCCCGGGCGACCAAGCAGGCCGCCGGCGACGCCGGCACGTTCGTCACGGGAGGCGGGCTCCCCGCCACCGACCCCCGCCGCAAGCGCAACGCGCAGGTGCTCCTCGGCGCCGCGGCGGCGGGGCTGGCGCTGGTCGTGATGGTCGTCGTGCGAGCGCGGCGCCACTGAGCGACCCCGCGCTCGACGGCGCCGCGGCGCCCCCTGGGGCGCCCTACTTGTCCGGCGTCGCCTCCTCGGAGGCGGCGCCGAGCAGCGCGCGCACCTCCGACTCCTTGTAGCGGCGGTGACCACCGAGCGTGCGGATCGACGAGAGCTTCCCCGCCTTCGCCCAGCGGGTCACGGTCTTCGGGTCGACGCGGAACAGGCTGGCCACCTCGGCAGGCGTCAGCAGAACCTCGGAGTCTCCGTGGAGCGACATCCCCTGCACCTCCTGGTACGGACCGGCCCGGGCGGCGCCCGGTGTGCGGACACGGTCTCGCTCATCCATTGTGTGCAGAAAGCGGGATTGAGGCGACTTGGGAGCCGGATGAAATCGTCCGGATCGTCCTGGCATGGACCGAGTCGTACGCGTGCGTCCGTTCTGCCGGGGCGTCAGGCGCCTCCGGACCGCTCCGCGCACCGATCGGTCTCGTGACCTGAGACACCATCGGACGAGGATCACCCGCTCCCACGTCCGTCGACGCATACGGCACGTGTCGCGGAGTGGAGGGAATGGCGCGCGAGCATGTACCGTTGGGGTCTGAACAGACTACTTACGCACGGGGCCGCCGTCACGGACGGCGCAAGCCCCGCTCCTACGTTGAGGGGGTCTCAGCCATGGGCCGCGGCCGTCAGAAGGCAAAGCAGACTAAGGTCGCTCGCGAGCTGAAGTACTACAGCCCCGAGACGAACTACCACGCGCTCGAGCAGGAGCTCAAGGGCAGCGAGGGCGGTCGCACGGATGTCGCCACGGAGGATCGTTTCTCCGACGACGACGAGTACGACAACCGATACAACTCCTGGGGCGACGAGCGCTGAGTCCCCAGCGTCGGACCCGTGACCCACGGGTTCCGACGCCGCGCGCGAAGGGCCGGACGGCAGCAGCCGTCCGGCCCTTCGTCATGCGCGAGGTCGGGCGCGGGGGAGGCCCGCTCCCCCGCGCAGGACGTCAGCGGTAGTCGCCCGTGAGGCGGACCGCGCCGCCCTGCACACCCTTCGTCCCGGCGACCAGGTCCTCGGCCGGCACGCCCGGGTCAAGGTCCTCGACCGAGCCCAGCACCCACGCCGGCACGCCGCGAGCCGCGAGCGTCGCCAGCGCCGCGTCGACGCCGTCCGCGCCCACGACGGCCACCATGCCGACACCGAGGTTGAGCGTGTTCTCCAGGTCCCGCCGCGGCACCGAGCCGAGCTCGCGCACCGTGCGGAAGACGGCTGGCACCTCCCACGAGCCCCGGTCGACCGTCGCCACCGTGCCGGCGGGCAGCACGCGCGCGAGGTTCGCCGCGAGCCCGCCGCCCGTCACGTGCGTGACTGCGTGCACCTGCGCGGCCGGGTCCTCGGCGAGCGCGAGCACGTCCCGCGCGTACACGCGGGTGGGCTCCAGGAGCTCCTCACCCAGGGTGCGGCCGAACTCCTCGACGTGGCGGTCCAGCGACCAGCCGGCGTGCTTCACGACCGCGCGCACCAGCGAGTAGCCGTTGGAGTGCAGGCCGCTCGATCCCATCGCGACGAGCACGTCGCCGGCGCGCACGCGCTCGGGGCCCAGGACGGCGTCCGCCTCGACGATGCCCGTGGCCGCGCCCGCGACGTCGTACTCGTCGGGGGCGAGGAGGCCCGGGTGCTCGGCCGTCTCGCCGCCGACGAGGGCCGTGCCGGCCACCTCGCAGGCCTGCGCGATGCCACGCACGATGTCGGCCACGCGCTCGGGGACGACCTTGCCGGTGGCGATGTAGTCCGTCATGAACAGCGGCTCGGCGCCGACCACGACGATGTCGTCCACGACCATCCCGACGAGGTCGAAGCCGATCGTGTCGTGCTTGTCGAGCGCCTGCGCGATCGCGACCTTGGTGCCGACACCGTCCGTCGACGTCGCGAGGAGCGGCTTGCGGTACTCGCGGATCGCGGACAGGTCGAAGAGCCCCGCGAAGCCGCCCACGCCCCCGAGGACGGCGGGCCCGTGCGTGCGGCGCACGGCGTCCTTCATCAGCTCGACGGCCTTGTCGCCGGCCTCGGTGTCGACGCCGGCCGCGGCGTAGGTCAGGGGTTCGTTCGTCACGTGGGGCTCACCGTTCGTCGGCTGTGTCGGTCGGCTGTCAGGCGGGGTCGGCTGTCAGTCACGGGTGGTCGAGCGCGGTGCCGCCGCCGGCCCCCACGGAGACCGTGCGGAGCCCGTCCTCGGGGGCGCCGAGCGGCAGCTCGGCCTGCTCCAGCAGGTGCTTGCCGAGCTGGTCGGCGGTGGGGAGCTCGATCGGGTACTTGCCCGTGAAGCAGGCGGCGCACAGCTGGGACGCCGGCTGCTCGGTCGCCGCGATCATGCCCTCGGTCGAGATGTAGCCGAGGGAGTCGGCGCCCAGGGACTGGCCGATCTCGTCCGGGCTGAGGCCGTTGGCGATGAGCTCGGCCCGCGACGCGAAGTCGATGCCGTAGAAGCACGGCCACTTCACCGGCGGCGACGAGATGCGCACGTGCACCTCGGCCGCGCCCGCCTCGCGGAGCATGCGGATCAGGGCCCGCTGGGTGTTGCCGCGCACGATCGAGTCGTCGACGACGACGAGGCGCTTGCCGCGGATCACTTCCTTGAGCGGGTTGAGCTTGAGGCGGATGCCGAGCTGGCGCAGCGTGTCGGACGGCTGGATGAACGTGCGTCCCACGTAGGCGTTCTTGGTGAGGCCCTGCCCGAACGGGATGCCCGACTCCGCGGCGTACCCGACGGCGGCCGGCGTGCCGGACTCCGGCGTCGGGATGACGAGGTCCGCCTCGACGGGGTGCTCGCGGGCCAGCGTGCGGCCCATCTCGACGCGTGACGCGTGCACGGAGCGGCCGTTGATGGTGTTGTCGGGGCGGGCGAGGTAGACGTACTCGAAGACGCAGCCCGCGCGCTCCGGCTCGGCGAACTTCTCGGAGCGCAGGCCGTCGGCGTCGATGGTGAGGAGCTCGCCCGGCTCGACGTCGCGCACGTACGACGCGCCGACGATGTCGAGGGCCGGCGTCTCCGACGCGACCACCCAGCCGCGCTGCAGGCGGCCCAGGACCAGCGGGCGCACGCCCTGCGGGTCGCGGGCGGCGTAGAGGGTGCCCTCGTCCATGAAGACGAGGGAGAACGCGCCGCGCAGCTTCGGGAGCACCTCGAGCGCCGTCTGGGCGAGGGTGTGGTCGGCGTCGCCGGCCAGCAGGGCCGTGATGAGCGCCGTGTCGGTGGTGTTGCCGCGTGCGAGCTCGCCGCGGCGCTGCGCGCCGTAGCGCTCGGCCACGAGGTTGACCAGCTCGGCGGAGTTGGTGAGGTTGCCGTTGTGCCCGAGGGCGACGGTGCCGCCCGCGGTCGCGCCGAGGGTCGGCTGGGCGTTCTCCCAGGTCACGCCGCCGGTGGTGGAGTACCGGCAGTGGCCCACCGCGAGGTGGCCGGTGAGGGCGTCGAGCGCCGTCTCGTCGAAGACCTGGGACACGAGGCCCATGTCCTTGTACACGAGGATCTGCTCACCGTTGCTGGTGGCGATGCCCGCGGACTCCTGTCCGCGGTGCTGCAGGGCGTACAGGCCGAAGTAGGCGAGCTTGGCGACCTCCTCGCCGGGGGCCCAGACCCCGAAGACGCCGCACGCGTCCTGGGGGCCCTTCTCGCCGGGCATGAGGTCATGGTTCAGGCGGCCGTCAGGGCGCAAGGGCATGCCTCGAGTATCCCACAGGGCCCCGGTGCGTCGACCTGCCCGGACGCGTCAGCGACGACGCAGGCTGCGCCGGTCGGAGATCACGGCGACCAGCCCGCCGACGCCCAGGCCGAGGGCGATCCCGCCGAGGATCATCACCGACACGTAGACGCCCGGCTTCAGCAGGGCCGCAGCGACCTCCGGATCGGCGGCGTCGATGAGCCAGGTCGAGAAGATCAGCCCGACGACACCGCCGACCAGCGCGCCCATCCACAGGAACACCGGGAACTTGGGGGCGCGACGCACCCGCTCGGGGTCGACCAGCAGTGTCACGTCCTGCGGCGCCTCGACCTTGTCCGACGCCTCGTCCGCGGCATCGTCCGAGGCGCCGTCCGGGGTGGCGTCGGTGCCGGCGGCGGACTCGACGGTCTCCGCCGGCGCCTCGCCGGCGGGCGGCGTGGCGTCGGGCGCGGTGCCGTCGGGCGCGGTGCCGTCGGGCGCCGGGGTGTCCTGGTCGGGGGTCGAGCTGCTCACCCCTCGAGCCTAAGCCACCCGCCGGCACCCGACGGCCGCCCGTCAGGCGGCTCCCAGGTCCTTCCAGGGGCCCCACGGCGTCGCGCCGGGCTCGTCGTTCCGGGAGTACCACTGGGCCCGCCAGCGGTGCCCGTCGTGCACGACGACGTCACCCTTCCCGTACACCCAGGTGCGGGTCCAGGCGGAGAAGGTCCCGGCCGACGTGGCGACCGGAGCCCCGACCTCGGCCCAGGGACCGTACGCCGACGCCCCGGGCCGGTCGCCGCGCGACCACCACAGCGCCTCGAAGAGCCCGCCCTCGAAGGCGACCCGGTCCCCCTTGCCGTAGGTGTCCTTCGCGTCCCACGCGGGTGCGGACGGCGTGAGGTCGAGCCCGACGAGCAGCGGGTCGTGGTCCGACGACCGGAACGGCGTCTCGTCGTAGAGGATCGTCGCGTTGTAGTTGTAGCGGCTGTACTCGTTCGCCACCGGCTCGTACGCGTTGACGTTCCAGATGTCCGTGCCGGTCACCCGGGCGATCAGACCCGACGACGCGAGCGCGTGGTCGAGCGAGCCGACCGCGCCGTCGAACGCGTACGTGTACTCGCCCGTGGTGGGCCCGAGGTCCGTGTAGCCCGCGTCGGTGAGGACGACGACCGGGTCCTCCTGCTCGTAGGAGTTGAGGTCACCCACGAGCAGCACCGCGTCGGTCCCGGCGTCGGCGGCCACGTCGTCGGCGAAGGCCACCAGCGCGGTCGCCTGACGCACGCGCGATTCGTTGGACGCGCCCTGGCCGTCGCCCGTGTCCTCGTCCCCGGGCCACGGGCCCGCCGACCCCTTCGACTTGAAGTGGTTGGTGATCACCACGACGTCGTCGCCCGGGTCGGCGTCGACCCCGCCGGCCGGCTGGAACACCTGCGCCAGCGGCTGGCGTGCGTTGCCGAACGCCTCCGGGTCGTCGAGGATCCGCGAGGTCCCGACGGGCTCGGCGCCCGCGGTCCGGTAGACGAACGCCGTGCGGATCACGTCCTCGCTCTCCGGGAGGTCGGCCGGGGACGCGACGTACGCCCAGGTGCCCGCGCCGTCGTGCGCGTCGAGCGCGTCGACCAGGTCGGCCAGGGCCTGGTCGCGGTCCTTGCCGAACGCGGCGGAGTTCTCGATCTCCTCGAGGCCGACGACGTCGGCCCCCAGCGCCGAGATCGCCGCGACGACCTTGGTCTGCTGCCGCTCGAGGTCCTCGGCCTCGGCCGCGCCGCGGGCGTCGCAGCCGCCGCGCACCGTGACCGGGTCGCCGGCGCGGTCCGTGTAGTAGGTGCACCCGTCGAGCTGGTCGCCCGTGGTGGTGAAGTAGTTGAGCACGTTGAAGGTGCCCACCTGCAGCGTGCCGCCGACGTCCTGCGGCGAGGCGTCGCGCGTGTTCTCGAACGTGGCGGGCTGCACGGCGTCGGCCACGTCGGGCGTGAGCCGGTGCTGCGGCTGCAGCCCCCAGGCGTCGTACCGGTAGTCGAGCACGACGGGCCGCGTGAAGGTCACGGCGGCGCCGACCCGCACGGGGTCGCCGCCCGTCAGCCACGGCAGCGGCTGCGACGAGTTGGCGGCCGAGCCGTAGTTCGTCGACGCGCCGTCGTCCAGCAGGACGGCACGGGCCGCGTTGTCCTCGGCCTGCTGCTTCGCCTCCACCGAGCCGGGCCGGCCGGCCGTGGTGGGCTGCACGAGCGGCGCGTCGCCCGTGGCGAGCCCGATCGTGCCGTAGAAGTTCGTGTCGTAGTTGTCGGTGACGGTGAAGTCGCCCTGCGGCGCGAGCAGCATGCCCTCGAGCGCCTCGCGCTCGGCGTCGGTCGCGGGCCAGGTCGTGGCCAGCGGCTCGACGGCGCCGGGCTCGTCCAGCGCGGTCCAGGAGTCCGCGGTGAGCTCCGTGAGGCCGGAGTACTCGCTGACCTCGCCGGTGACCTCCACGTGGTCGCCCACCTCGAGCTCGGCGGCCGCGGCGCGGGAGAACACGAAGACGGCGTCGGAGGCGCCGGGGGTGGCGTCGGAGGCGGGGTCGCCGCCCGTACCTGACGTCTGGAGGTAGAGGCCGTCGAAGCCGCCCGTGGGGTAGGTCGCGGTCACGACGCCGGTGGTCGTCACCGTCTTCCCGACCAGCGGCGACGCGGCGCCGGTGCCCTGGATCTCGGCGATCGTCGCGTCCTCTGCCGGGCCCGGGTCCGTGCCGGGGTCGGTGCCGCTCGCGGTCGGCGTCGGCGCACCGGCCGTGAAGTCCGCGGCGTTGTCGGCGGTGTGCGCGTGGTCGCGGCGTGCGACCGACGTGGCGTTCGTCGTCGCCGGCGCCGGCCCCGAGCCCGCGAAGGCGCTGGCGGTCGGGCCCCAGCCGACGAGGTCGACGACGGCCTCGGCCGCCGCGCAGTCCGCGCCCGCGCACGTCAGGCGGTCCGTCGAGCGCACCAGCGCCGCCTTCGCGCCCGTGCCGGACATCGCGATGGTGCCGGTGACGTCGGGGGCCGGCAGCGCGGGCAGCGACGTGTTCCCGCCCAGCGCCTCCGCGACGAGGAACGACCCGCCCGCCGGGATCGACCCCGCGAGGTTCGTCTGGGCCCCGTTGGCCCAGGTGCCGGTCGCGGACGCGTACTGCACCGACCAGCCCTCGAGGGACACCGGCTGGTCCGTCGGGTTGTACAGCTCGACGAAGTCCTGGTTCAACGCGGCGCCGCTGTTGCCGCCGCCCCCGTACAGCTCGTCGATGACGACGGGGGCGTCGGGCGAGACGGCGGCCGTCGCGGGGACGGCCAGGGCGGCGCCGACGGGCAGGACGAGCGCGGCCGCGGTGGCGGCGGCGAGCGGTGCTCGACGGCGGGAGGGACGGGTGGGGCTCACGGTGGCTCCTTCGCGGCGGACGTGGGTGACGTCACCTCAGCAGACCCGCGTGAACCGTTGTTGAACCCCACGTCACCGGACGTCGTCGTCCGGCCGTCGGGATGCGTGCCTGCCCGGTGCGCCGAACGTAGCGGAACCGGCCGACACCCGCGCGCCCGCCGGATCAGGTACTACCTCGGCGCCTCACGTACTACCGCGCGGGGATCGGTACTACTTCGCGGGGATGCGTGCTACCTCGGCGGAGCTCGTCAGGGGCGCGGGCGTGCTGCCTGCAGCGGCAGGAGCGCGGACAGGTCGGCCCGCTCCCCCGACGCGCTCACCCGCCCGGACGCGACGGCGTCGGCCCACGAGAGCCGGCCGGTGGCGAGCGCGAGCCAGGTCTCGACGTCGGTCTCCACCACGTTCGGCGGCGTCCCGCGCGTGTGCCGCGGCCCCGCCACGGCCTGCACGGCCCCGGCGGGCGGCACCCGCACCTCCACCGAGTTCCCGGGCGCGACGTCGGCCAGCTCCTCCAGCGTGAACCGCACCGCCGTCGTCACGACGGGCCGCGAGGTGTCGCCGCCCAGCCACGCGGCCACGGCCGCCCGTCCGGCAGCAGGTTCGGTCCGTCGTCGCGCAGGCACGCCAGCACCTTAAGCCTCCCCACCCACCGTCCGACGGCGTCGCTCCGCGCGACCGCACCGACGCGGAACAGCGGCTAGGAAGCAGCCAGCTCCGCCCGGACCTCCTCCCGCAGCCGCCCGTGCCGTGACGGCTCGGGGGCGGCGGCGAGCAGCGTCTTCGTGTACTCGTGCTGCGGGTCGAGGATGACCTCGTCGGACGGCCCACGCTCCACGATGTCCCCCCGGAACATCACGATGATCTCGTCGCTGAAGTGCCGCGCCGTGGCGAGGTCGTGGGTGATGTACAGGACGCCGAGGTTCTCCTCGCGCTGCAGCCTTGCGAGCAGGTTGAGCACCCCGAGCCGGATGGAGACGTCGAGCATCGAGACGGGCTCGTCGGCGACGAGGAACCTCGCGCCGGGTGCGAGGGCCCGGGCGATGGCGACCCGCTGCCGCTGACCGCCGGACATCTCGTGCGGCCGCTTGACCGCGTAGAGCTCGGCCGGTGTGAGGTTGACGCGCTCCAGCAGGTCGTGGACCGCGGGCCCGAGGGCGTCGCCGCTCGCGACACCGTGCAGCTTCAACGGGCGCTCCAGGTGGTGCGCCACCGTGTGGTACGGGTTGAGCGACGCGAACGGGTCCTGGAAGACCATCTGCACCTGGTGGCGGTAGCTCGACAGCGCGCGGCCGCGGCGCCCGATGGGCCTGCCGTCGAGCAGGATCTCGCCGCTCGTCGGGGTCTCCAGCTGGGAGATCATCTTGGCCACGGTCGACTTGCCGGACCCGGACTCGCCGACGAGAGCGAGGGTCTTGCCGGGCTCGAGCGTGAACGACACGTCGTTCACGGCACGCAGGGTGCCGCTGCGCAGCCCGCTGCGGACCTTGAACTCCTTGACGAGGTTGCGGACCTCGAGGCTGCTCATGACGCCTCCTCCTCGGCGGCGTCGCGGGTGACGCCGGTGCGGACGAACGAGCCACGGTCGCCCGTGAGGCTCGGGAACGAGTCCAGGAGCTGCCGCGTGTACGGGTGCTGGGCCCGCGCGTAGATGGACTCCGAGGTGTCGAGCTCGACGATCCGGCCGGCGCGCATGACGGCGATCCGGTCGCTGATCTCGAGCAGGAGCGGCAGGTCGTGGGTGATGAACACGACGGCGAAGTTGAACCGCTCGCGCAGCCGCATGATCTCGCGCAGGATGCCGCGCTGGACGACGACGTCGAGCGCGGTGGTCGGCTCGTCCATGATCATGACCTGCGGGTTGAGCGCCATGGCCATGGCGATCATGACGCGCTGGCGCATGCCGCCGGACAGCTCGTGGGCGAAGCTGTCGAGGCGCGTCGGGTCGACCCCCACGAGCTCGAGGAGCTCGGCGGAACGCGCGGCGCGCTCCTTCGTGCCCATCTGCGGCCTGTGGGTGGTGAGGACGTCGCCGAGCTGCTTGCGCACGCTGATCACCGGGTTGAGCGAGTTCATCGCCCCCTGGAAGACCATGGACACCTTGTCCCAGCGGAAGGCACGCAGCGCGTCACCGGTGAGGCTGACGACGTCGATGTCGGTGCCGTTCGCGTCGTGGAACGTCACGTCGCCGGAGCGGAGGATGGCCGGGGGCTTGAGGAGCCGGTTGAGTCCGTAGGCGAGCGTCGTCTTGCCGCACCCCGACTCGCCGGCGAGCCCGAGGATCTCGCCGCGGTGCAGCGTGAGGGAGACGTCGTCCACGGCGCGGACGGGCGGGTCCACCTGGTACTCGATGGACACGTTCCGGGCGGTGAGGACCGGCTCGAGGCGGGCCACGTGGTCGTCGTGCGTCGGCGACGACAGCGGGCCGGTGGTGGTGGCGGTCATGCG
Organism: Isoptericola sp. NPDC056134; assembly: GCF_042264825.1. Lineage (NCBI taxonomy): Bacteria > Bacillati > Actinomycetota > Actinomycetes > Micrococcales > Promicromonosporaceae > Isoptericola > Isoptericola sp. NPDC056134. The sequence continues at coordinate 75,935 of NZ_JBHJVM010000006.1, read as the reverse complement.
TCGACCCTCTCCTTGTCGGCGGCGACGGTCTCGGCCGCGGCTCGGCGGCCGAGCTTGTCCTTGCCCGCCTTGCGCGCCTCGCGGACGCTCTTGGCGGCGGCGGGCGCGAGCCGCAGCTTCGGGTTGACGATCTCGTCGATGGCGAAGTTGACGAGGGAGAGCCCGGTGCCGAACAGGGCGATCATCAGCCCCGGGGGGACGAACCACCACCAGGCGCCGCGGGTCAGCGCGCCGCCGCCCTGCGCCTCGTTGAGCATCGTGCCCCAGGTGATCGACCCGTTGGGCCCCAGGCCCAGGTAGGACAGGCCGGCCTCGCCGAGGATGGCGAGCACGATCGCGAAGAGGAACTGGGACGCCAGCAGCGGCAGCAGGTTGGGCAGCACCTCGACGCCGATGATGCGCGGCGTCCTCTCCCCGGCGACGCGGGCCGCGGAGACGTAGTCGCGCACCCGCAGCGACCGGGCCTGGGACCGCAGCACGACGGCGGGCCCCGCGAAGGCGGTGACGCCCAGGATGAGCGCGACGACCCACAGGCTGCGCACCTGCAGGTAGCTGGCGACGACGATCATCAGCGGCAGGCCGGGGATGACGAGCATGATGCCGGTGACCAGCGAGAGGAACTCGTCGGTCCAGCCGCGCAGGTACCCGGCGACGACGCCGAAGAACAGCGCGAGGACGATCGCGACGAGGCCCGCGGTCACGCCGACGACCAGCGAGCCGCGGGCGCCCTCGGCGAGCTGGGCGAGCACGTCGTAGCCGAGGCTGGTCGTGCCGAGCCAGTGGCCGGGCTGCGGCGGCAGCAGCGGGTCGTTGGCGGAGCTGCGGGGATCCTGCGTGACGAAGGGGCCCACGATCGCGAACAGCACGATCCCGCCGATGAGGATGAGCCCGGCGAGGAGCTTGCCCGACATGGAGGGCAGCATCTGTCGCACGCCGGACTTCTTGGCCGGCGGCGTAGGAGGCGTGGCCGGCTCGGTGTCCGGCGTGGTGGCGGGTGCGGTGGTGTCGGTGTCAGTCATTGTGGCGCGTCCTCGGGTCCAGGAAGCCGTAGATGAGGTCCATGAGGAACAGTGCTGCCAGGACCGCGAGCGTGATGACGAGGAAGACGCCCTGCATCAGCGCGTAGTCGTTGTTGCGCACCGCCGTGATCATGAGCTTGCCCACGCCCGGGTACGTGAAGACCTGCTCCATGACGAGGGAGCCGGCCACGACGAACCCGAGGGACACGCCGAACCCGGCGAGGGACGGCAGCGCGGCGTTGCGCATCGCGTAGGTGGTGAACACGCGGCGCGGGCGCAGGCCCTTGGCCTCGGCGGTCGTGACGTAGTCCTCCGACAGCGTGGAGACCATCATGTTGCGCATCCCGAGCAGCCAGCCGCCGACCGACGAGATGACGATCGTGACGGCCGGGAGGAACGCGTGGTAGAGCACCGAGCCGACGAAGGCCCAGCTCCACTCCGGTCCGTTGAAGTGGAAGACGTCGTACGCGCCGATGATGGGGAACCACTGGAGGCTCACGGCGAACACGAAGATGAGCACGAGGGCCACCCAGAAGTAGGGCAGCGACTGCAGCATGGTGGTGCTCGGCACGAGGCTGTCCACCCAGGTGCCGCGCTTCCAGCCGGCGAGCGCGCCCAGCCCGATCCCGAGGACGAACGAGATGATCGTCGCCGTGCCGACGAGGCCGAGGGTCCACGGGATCGCGTCGCCGATGAGCTCGGTCACCGGCGTCGGGAAGTTCGTCACCGAGACGCCCAGGTTCCCCGTGAGGACGTTCTTCCAGTACGTGACGTACTGCTCCCACAGGGACTGGTCCTCGGCCGCACCGAGGAGGAGCCGGATGCTGTTCTCGGTGCCCGCCGGGATGCCTCCGGCGCGCTGCAGCTTCGCCATGAGGATCGAGAACGGGTCGCCCGGCAGCATGCGCGGGATGAAGAAGTTCAGCGAGATCGCGGCCCACAGGGTCACCGCATAGAAGGCGATCCGCCTGGCGTAGAACTTCATGGGGTCGGGCCGCCCTTCGGTGTCGCGGGCATGCGGCTCCTCCTCGCTCGGTGCGTCACTGCGTCGTGGTGCGGGTCGTGCGGGTGACCGGCGGGCTGGGGAGCCCGCCGGTCACCGGGTCGGGAGCGCGTTACTGGGCGCCGCCGAGCTTGCCGAGGATGACGCCCGAGGACGGGCCCTGCCACGACGGCGGGAACATGTACATGTCGTCCTCCGTGGGCCAGCCGGCGAACTTCGTCGTGTTGAAGAACGTCTGCGTGCCGTTCACGACGATCGGGATGTACGGCAGGTCCTCGACGATGTTCTCCTGGACGGTGGCGTAGGCCTCCTTCTTGGCGGCCTCGTCGTTCGTCTGGGACGCGGCCTCGACGGCGGCGTTCACCTCGTCGTCGTCGTAGCGGGAGATGTTCCACTCGCCCGGCTCGAGCGCGGTGCCGACCTTCTGGGTGTAGTCGCCGGTGAACCACTCGCGGTAGATCTGGAACGGGTCGGCCAGCGAGGTGCCGACGACGCCGCCCATGATCAGCTCGAACTCGCCGGAGACGCGCGCGTCGGCGAACTCGTTCCAGGAGATCGTGGACGCGGTGACCTTGAGGCCCGCGGCCTTGGCCTGCTCCTCGATGAGCTTGGCGGCGTTGTTGAAGTCCGACCACCCGTCGACGGAGGTCAGCGTCAGGTCGATCGGCGTGCCGTCCTTGCCGTAGAAGCCGTCGGCGTCCTTGGTGTAGCCGGCCTCCTCGAGGATCTTCCCCGCGGCCGCGGCGTCGGCGCTCTGCGGCGACTCCTTCGGCATGCCGTCCGCGATCCACTTGTCGTCGCGGCCGAGCAGCGCGAACGTCGGCGAGATCGGCTTGGCGAGCCCGACGAACGCCTTCTCGGTGATCGCGGAGCGGTCGATGGCGGCGTCGAGCGCCTGGCGGACGGCGACGTCCGTCTGGGCGCCCTTGCAGCCCAGGTCGGTGTTGGAGCACGTGTACAGCACGACGGGGTCGACGGGCGTGTTGACGTACCCGAAACCGCCGGTCGAGGTGATCCGCTCGGGATCCGGCACGAACATCGTGGTCCAGTCGATCTGCCCGGTCGTGAGCAGGTCCTCCGCGGACTGGTTGGCGTCGATGCCGACGTAGCGCAGGGAGGCGACCTTCGGCGCCCCGCCCCAGTAGTCGGGGTTGGCCTTCGCGGTGTACGCGGCGTTGGACGCCGTGTCGAGCATGTACGGGCCGGTGCCGACCGGGGACTCCGCGTTGTCCCACGCCACGAGCCCGGTGAGGGCGTTGCCCTCGGCGTCCTCGCCGGAGTCCTTCTCGTGCTCGGAGAACACGTGCTTCGGCACGATGTACGTGCTGCCGAGGATCGCGAACTCGTTCGCGAACGCCGGCTCGTCGAAGGAGAACACCACGGTGGACTCGTCCTGCGCGACCGCGTCCTTGAGGTAGACGGGCTTGGCGGTGTCGTTCGTGAACGAGTACACGACGTCGTCCGCGGTGAACGGCTGGCCGTCGTTCCACTGCACCCCGCTACGGAGCGTCACCGTGAGCTCGGTGCCGTCCTCGTTCCACTCGAACGACTCGGCGAGCATCGGCGTGGGGTCCACGTCCTGGAGCTTGTTGTACGCGAACAGCGACTCGTAGATGCCGCCGTTGGCGAGGTGCAGCACGCCCACCGCGTAGGGGTTGAAGTTGGGGGTGATCGGGGTCTGCGAGCCCGCCCAGATCACGAGCTCCTGGTCGGTGGCCTGGCCCTCGGCCGCGGGGGCGCTGGTGCCGTCGCCGCCGTCGTTGCCCTCGGCGGAACCGGAGCACCCGGCGGCCAAGAGGGTCACGCTGGTCAGGGCGGCGGCGGCTGCGAGCCACCGTCCGCGGATCTTCCCTCGGATCATCGTTGGTCCTTCCAGTCGGCAGCGCACCCTCACGCCGCGATCGCTCACGCTTAGGGAAGGAACCTTAACGAATAGTCACAGGGCCGGCGCTAGACCTTGAATCGTTATAAGGCAGGAGTGTTATCAAAACGTCACCTGGGGCTCCTGCCCGGGGAGCCGGGCTCCGCGTGGACGGAGCCGGCCACGGCAGGGCGCGGACCGTCACGTCCCCGCAGCCACCGTCGTCGGTCGGGGTGAGGCCGATCCTCGCCTCGACCGAGACCCCTGCCCCCTGCCCCCGACCCCGAGGAGCGACCATGACCGCGACCCACGACCACGAGCACGCGATCCGGCAGCTGCTGGGGTCGCTCGTCGGCGCCCTGCGCGCCAAGGACCTCGACGCGGTGCGCGAGATCTACGCACGCGACGTCGTCTCGTTCGACGTCGAGCCCCCGCTGCAGCACGTCGGGATCGACGCCAAGCTGCGGAACCGGGTGCAGGTGTTCGACGCCTTCGCGACCGTCGACTACGAGCTGCGCGACCTCGCCCTGACCGTCGACGAGCACGTCGCCTTCGGGCACGCCTTCGGCCGGCTCAGCGGCACCCTCGCCGACGGCACGCCCGTGCCCGGGACGTGGGTCCGCGGCACGTTCGGCCTGCGTCGCGACGGTGAGCGCTGGCTGGTCGCGCACGACCAGGTGTCCGTCCCCGTGGACGTGCGCACCGGAGCCGCGGCCGTCGACCTCGAGCCCTGACCCGGGAGAGCCGGGCCGGCACGGCCGCGTCGTCAGCCCAGCGTGAAGAGCACCCGCCGGTCGGGCACCGACGCCTCGGCCAACGTCGCGCGGACGCGCTCGCCCAGCGGCAGCCCGGCGCCCTCGATGCGCGCCCGCACGGCCGGCGCCTCGAGCATGACCTCGCCGCGCTGCGGGTTGTCCGCCGTGCCGTCCTCGTCGTCGCCGCGCACGTCGACGACGACGCCGTCGAAGGCCTGCCCCTCGCGGCCGGCGAGCAGCGCCGCCTCGACGACGTCCACGCAGCCGCGCTCGAACGCGCCCGCCGTGCGGGAGGCAGCCGCCATCGTCTCGGGCAGGGTGGGGAGCGCCTCGGTCACCCAGGCGGGCGGCTCCTTGCCGGCGGCGTGGGCGAGGCACACCTCCGTGGCGTAGCGGTCGGCGAGCCGCCGCAGCGGCGCCGTCACGTGGGCGTACTCGGCCGCGATCGCCGCGTGCCGGGCGTCCGCGGGCAGCGCGACCGGCGGCCCGCCGTCGGGCCCCGGCACGCCGAACGCCAGGTAGCCCGCGCCCCGGAAGAGCGACGTCGCCTCGGCGAGGAAGGCCGCGTGGGTGGGACGACGGGACTCGAGCGTCGGGACGAGCTGCGCGTACGAGACCTCCTCGGGCCAGTCGATGCCGAGGGCCGCGGCGGTCCGGCGCAGGCGCACGACGTCGCGGTCGTCCGCCGGGGGCAGCGTGCGCAGCAGGCCGACGCCCGCCTCGCGCATCATGGCCGCCGCGGCGATGCCGGTGAGCAGCGAGATCTGCGCGTTCCAGCCCTCGACGGGAAGGGTGCGCCGCAGCTCGAGCGTGAACGACCCGTCGGGCCCGGACGCGATCTCCTGCTCGGGGACCTCCAGCGACACCCCGCCGCGGTCCCGCTCGCGCTCCTGCCGCAGGCGGCCCACGTCTGCGAGCAGGGACAGGGAGTCCGACGCCGTCCCCGCGTCGAGCTGGCCCTGGACCTCGCCGTAGGTGAGGCGGGCGCGCGACCGCACGGTCGCGCGGGTCACGGAGCTGCTCGTGATCTCGCCGTCCGCGTCGAGCCCGATCGTCCACAGGACGGCCGGACGGTCCTCGTCGGGCAGCAGGCTCGCGGCGCCCTCGGAGAGGACGGGCGGGTGCAGCGGGGTGCGCACGTCCGGGCCGTAGACGGTCGTGCCGCGACGGTGGGTCTCGGCGTCGAGCGGGCCGCCCGGCCGGACGAACGCGGCGACGTCCGCGATGGCGTACCGGACGATGTACCCGCGGCCCGACGACGCGACGTGCACCGCCTGGTCGAGGTCCATCGAGCCGGGCGGGTCGATGGTCACGAGCTCGACGTCGCGGCGGTCCTGACGGCCCTTCCTTCCCGTGCCCCCGAGGGCCGACCCGCCGTCCGCGGCGGACTTCTCCGCCTCGTCCCGCACCTGGGCGGGGAACATCGCGGGCAGGCCGACCTCGGCGCGGAGCGCGGCGAGGGCGTCGGCGACCTCGGCCGGGCCCGCCTGGGCGAGATGGAGCTGACGCGTCGGCACCGCTCGACCGTAACGGCGCACGCCGGGGGCCGCGCGGCGAGGGACCCGACCGTGAGGCACGGCACGGCACGGCGGTCGCCCGGGGTTTCGACAGGCTCCGCCGCGGCCAGATATCTTGATGTCAAACAATCTCTCGTCCACCACTGCCCTGCCTAGGGAGCATCGCCGCATGACCACCGAGTCCCGGCCCGAGGCCGCCACGATCATCTACACGCACACCGACGAGGCGCCGCTGCTCGCGACGTACTCGTTCCTCCCGATCGTCGAGGCGTACGCCGCCCAGGCCGGGGTCACGCTCGAGACGCGCGACATCTCCCTCGCGGGCCGCATCCTCGCCCAGTTCCCGGAGCGGCTCACCGACGACCAGCGCATCGGCGACGCGCTCGCCGAGCTGGGCGCGCTGGCCACCACCCCCGGCGCCAACATCATCAAGCTGCCGAACATCTCGGCGTCCGTGCCGCAGCTCAAGGCCGCCGTCGCCGAGCTGCAGGCCCAGGGCTACGACGTCCCGAGCTACCCCGAGGACCCGCAGACCGACGCCGAGAAGGACGTGCGCGCCCGGTACGACAAGGTCAAGGGCTCGGCGGTGAACCCGGTGCTGCGCGAGGGCAACTCGGACCGCCGCGCCCCCGCCTCGGTGAAGAACTACGCGAAGGCGCACCCGCACCGCATGGGCGCCTGGTCGGCCGACTCGAGGACGAACGTCGCGACGATGGGCGAGAACGACTTCTTCTCCAACGAGAAGTCCGTCGTGGTCCCCGCCGACGACACCCTGACGATCCGCCTGGTCACCCCGGCCGGCACCACCGTCCTCAAGGACGGCCTGAAGGTCGAGGCCGGCGAGGTCGTCGACGCGACCTTCATGTCCGTCGCGGCGCTGAACACCTTCCTCGCCGAGCAGGTCGCCCGCGCCAAGGCCGAGGGCGTGCTGTTCTCCGCGCACCTCAAGGCCACGATGATGAAGGTCTCCGACCCGATCATCTTCGGCCACGTGGTGCAGGCGTTCTTCCCCGCCCTGTTCGAGAAGTACGGCGACGAGCTCAAGGCCGCGGGCATCTCCCCCAACGACGGCCTCGGCTACCTGCTGTCCACGGTCGACACGCTGCCCCACGGCGCCGAGATCCGCGCCGCCGTCGAGCAGGGCCTCGCCGACGGCCCGGCCCTCGCGATGGTCGACTCGGACCGCGGCATCACCAACCTGCACGTGCCGTCCGACGTCATCATCGACGCCTCCATGCCCGCGATGATCCGCGGCGGCGGTCACATGTGGGGCCCCGACGGCAAGGAGCACGACACGCTCGCCGTCATCCCCGACTCGTCGTACGCCGGCGTCTACCAGACCGTCATCGACGACTGCCGCGCGAACGGCGCCCTCGACCCGGCCACCATGGGCTCCGTGCCCAACGTGGGCCTCATGGCCAAGAAGGCCGAGGAGTACGGCTCGCACGACAAGACGTTCGAGATCCCCGCCGACGGCACCGTCGAGGTCGTCGACGCGGCCGGCGACGTGCTGCTGAGCCACGACGTCCAGGCCGGCGACATCTGGCGCGCCTGCACCACCAAGGACGTCGCGATCCGCGACTGGGTCAAGCTCGCCGTCAACCGCGCCCGCGCCACCGGCTCCCCCGCCGTGTTCTGGCTCGACGCGCAGCGCGGCCACGACGCACAGCTCATCGCCAAGGTCGAGGAGTACCTGGGCGACCACGACACCGACGGCCTCGACATCCACGTGATGGCGCCGGCCGAGGCGACGGCGTTCTCCCTCGCGCGCATCCGCCAGGGCCTCGACACCATCTCGGTGACGGGCAACGTGCTGCGCGACTACAACACGGACCTGTTCCCGATCCTCGAGCTGGGGACGTCGGCCAAGATGCTGTCGGTCGTGCCGCTGATGAACGGCGGCGGCCTCTTCGAGACCGGCGCCGGCGGCTCCGCCCCGAAGCACGTGCAGCAGCTCCTCGCGGAGAACTACCTGCGCTGGGACTCGCTGGGCGAGTTCTTCGCGCTGGCCGCGTCGTTCGAGCACCTGGCGACCGTCACCGGCAACGCGCGCGCCCAGGTGCTCGCGGACACGCTCGACCGCGCCACGGGCACGTTCCTCGACCAGGACAAGTCGCCGACGCGCCGCGTCGGCGGCATCGACAACCGCGGCTCGCACTTCTACCTCGCCCTGTACTGGGCGCAGGAGCTCGCCGCGCAGTCGGACGACGCCGAGCTGGCCGCCGCGTTCGGCCCGCTCGCGGCGTCGCTCGCCGAGCAGGAGCGGACGATCGTCGACGAGCTCGTCGGCGTCCAGGGCTCGCCCGCCGACATCGGCGGCTACTACCGCCCCGACGCCGCCAAGGCCGCCGCGGTGATGCGCCCGTCCGCCACCTTCAACACGGCGCTCGAGGCCCTCTGACGCCGAGATAGAGAAGGCGAACCCGCGAGATAGAGAAGCCCGGAGGGGCCGCACCGGCTGCGGCCCGTCCGGGCTTCTCTATCTCGCGGGTTCGCCTTCTCTATCTCGGCAGCTACCAGGACCAGCCGCGGGAGCTGAGCTCCAGCTCCTCGCGCAGCCGTTCGGCGGACTCGGCACGCTCGCCGGCGCGCATGGGCAGGTCGACGACGCTCAGCCCGGCGAGGCGGCACGCCTCGCGCAGCAGGGCGTCGTAGGCGCCCTGCGCGGCGCGCGCGTGGTGGGCGCGGGCGAAGACCTGCGGGTCGTCGTCGATGGCGCGCAGCTCGCGGGCCAGCTCCCCCAGGCGCACCTGGACGGTCAGCGTCAGCAGCGGGTCGGCGGCGGGGGCACGACGACGGAGCGCTCGGCGGGCGACGGCGTCGCAGTGCGCGTCGGAACGCGCCCACGACCGGGCGGCGACGGTCGCGACCAGCGCGAACGCCGCCGTCAGGAGCGCCAGCTGCCACGTCATCGGAGCACCACCTCCGCACCGTTTTCAGCCTATGCCGGGCGCTGCTCGCACGCGACAATCGACGGCATGCCGGCGCACCGCCCGATCCTGGCGACCCTCGTCGCGCTGGTCACCCTGCTGCTCACGGCCTGCGGCTCCGCCGCGCCTCCGCAGGCCGACGAGCAGCCCCTGGTGCTCGCGGCCGCCGAGGCGATGCCGGCGGGCACGACGGGCGTCGTCGACGTCGGCGGGCGGCCCGTCCAGCTCCACGTGCCGCCCGCGTACCAGCCCGACCTCCCCGCCCCGCTCCTCGTCGTCCTGCACGGCTTCGGGTCCGACGCGGCGCGCGCGGACGCCATGCTCGGGCTGCGGGACCAGGCCCTCGCGCGCGGCGTGCTCTACGCCCTCCCCGAGGGCACCGAAGGGCCCGACGGGCGCCGGTTCTGGAACGCGACCGACGCCTGCTGCGGCGCCGACCGCGCGGGCGTCGACGACTCCGCGTACCTGGCGCAGGTGATCCGCACGCTCGCGGCCACCTACGCCGTGGACCCCGCGCGGGTCGCGGTGGTCGGGTACTCCAACGGCGGCTTCATGGCCTATCGCACGGCGTGCGACCACGCCGACCTCGTGTCCGTCGTGGTGTCGCTCGCGGGCGCGATGCCGGCGGACGACGGCGCCTGCCGCCCGTCGCGCTCGGTGACCGTGGTGCAGGCGCACGGCGCGGACGACCCCGTGATCCGCGCGGGCGGCGGGGTCCGCGACGGGCACGCCTACCCGGCGGCGGCGGAGTCGGCCGCTGCCTGGGCGCGTCACGACGGCTGCGCGGCGGCCCCCGTCACCGCTCCCGACCGGCGCGACCTCGACAGCGCGGTGCCCGGCGCCGAGACCAGGGTGACGACGTGGGGCGGGTGCACGGGCGGCGCCGAGGTCGGGCTGTGGTCGATCGCGGGCGCGGACCACTCCCCCTCGCTCGCCCCGGCGTTCGCGACGGCGCTGCTCGACCTCGTCACGGGCGCGCGCTGACGACGACCAAGGCTCGCCTGCCCTTGCTGGCGGCGCCCGGGAAGGCTCCTTAACCTGGAATGGTTCAAGAGAGCGATCGTCACCGGAAGGAAGGTTCACCCATGACCACTCCCACGATGAAGCGCAACACTCCCCGCGCCGAGGCCTCCGACAAGCTCCGCGCTCACCTGCAGCGCGTGCTCGTCGCGCTGGTCGACCTGCACGTCCAGGGCAAGCAGGCCCACTGGAACGTCACCGGCCGCGGCTTCCGCGACCTGCACCTCCAGCTCGACGAGCTCGTCGACGTCGCCCGCGAGCACAGCGACACCGTCGCCGAGCGCCTCCGCGCGCTCCAGGCCGTGCCCGACGGCCGCACCGAGACCGTCGCCACCACGACCGACCTGTCGCCCTACCCCGCCGGCCTGGTGTCGGTGGAGGACACGGTCGACGCGATCGTCGAGCGCGTCGCGCAGACCGTCGAGGTCGCGCGCGAGGTGCACGACGACGTCGACGCCGAGGACCCGACCAGCGCCGACCTGCTGCACGAGATCATCACCGACCTCGAGAAGCAGGCCTGGATGATCTCGTCGGAGAACACCGAGGTCTGAGCCGGGGCGCAGGCTCGGCCCTACCTCAGGAGCCGAGGTCCGGTCGCCTGCTGACGACGACGGCGCGGTCCCCCAGCGGGGGGCCGCGCCGTCGTCGTGCGTGCTGCGGCCGTCAGATGACGCCGAAGGCGATCATCGCGTCGGCGACCTTGGTGAAGCCGGCGACGTTGGCGCCGACGACGTAGTCACCGGGTGCCTCGTACTCCTCCGCCGTGGCGAGGCAGCTGTCGTGGATGCCGGTCATGATCTCGGCGAGGCGGGACTCGGTGTGGTCGAAGCTCCACGAGTCGCGCGACGCGTTCTGCTGCATCTCCAGCGCCGACGTCGCGACGCCGCCCGCGTTCGCGGCCTTGCCCGGGCCGAACAGCACGCCGGCCTCGCGCAGGAGGGCGACCGCCTCCGGGGTGGTCGGCATGTTGGCGCCCTCCGCGACGGCGCGCACGCCGTTCGCGACGAGCTGCTTGGCGTCGGCCTCGGAGAGCTCGTTCTGGGTGGCGCAGGGCAGCGCGACGTCGGTGGGGACGTCCCAGATGCTGCCGTCGGACACCAGTCGGGCGCCGGGACGCAGGTCGACGTAGTCGGCCACGCGGCCGCGCCGGACCTCCTTGACCTCCTTGAGCAGGTCGAGGTCGATGCCGGCCTCGTCGACGACGTAGCCCGACGAGTCCGAGAACGTGATCACGCGGCCGCCGAGCTGCTGCGCCTTCTCCGCCGCGTAGATCGCGACGTTGCCCGAGCCGGACACGGAGACGCGACGGCCGTCGAGGCTCTCGCCCTGGGTGCCGAGCATGCTCTGCGCGAAGAGGACGGCGCCGTAACCCGTGGCCTCCTTGCGCACGAGCGAGCCGCCCCAGGTGAGGCCCTTGCCGGTGAGCACGCCGGACTCGTAGCGGTTGGTGATCCGCTTGTACTGGCCGAACAGGTAGCCGACCTCGCGGGCGCCCACGCCGATGTCGCCGGCGGGCACGTCCGTGTATTCGCCGATGTGGCGGTACAGCTCGGTCATGAACGACTGGCAGAACCGCATGACCTCGCCGTCGGACCGGCCGCGGGGGTCGAAGTCGGAGCCGCCCTTGCCGCCGCCGATCGGCAGCCCCGTGAGGGCGTTCTTGAAGATCTGCTCGAAGCCGAGGAACTTCACGATCCCCAGGTACACCGAGGGGTGGAAGCGCAGGCCGCCCTTGTACGGGCCGAGGGCCGAGTTGTACTCGACGCGGAAGCCGCGGTTGATCCGCACGCGGCCCGTGTCGTCGACCCACGGCACGCGGAAGATGATCTGCCGCTCGGGCTCGCAGATGCGCTCGAGCACTGCGGCCTCGACGTACTGCGGGTTCTTGCGCAGCACCGGGCCCAGCGACTCGAAGACCTCGCGCACGGCCTGGTGGAACTCCACCTCGCCCGGATTGCGGCGCAGCACCTCGGCGAACACAGGCTGCAGACGGTCTTCCATCGGGGCTCCTCCCGGTTGGTGGGGAGCGCGCCCGCAAGGCCCGGAGGGCGGCACGGCACACGCACGTCCCTTGCAGGGTATGTGTCCGCGAGACGTGATCTCACGCGTCGAGACGGTCACCGGCGTGCGCCGCGCGTCACCCGGCGCCGCACGGTGGGGCGCGGGACCGGTGCTGTCCCGCGCCCCTCCTGTCAGCCGAAGATGCGCGGCAGGGTGCCCTCGTGCGCCTCGCGGGCCTCGGCGAGCGGCACCGTGAAGGTCTCGCCGTCGAAGCCGCCGGCCACGGCCAGCTGCTCGCCGCCGGTGCGGCCGAGACGCAGCACCGGGACGCCGGCGGCCTCGGCCACCGCGACGAGCTCGGACTCGTGCTCCGGGTCCACGGCCACCAGGGCGCGCGCGGTGGACTCGCTGAACAGGGCGGCGAACGGCGTCACGCCGTCGCGGCCGGTGACGCCGTCGAGCGCGACGTCGGCGCCGACTCCGTAGCGCAGCGACGCCTCCAGCAGCCCCTGGGCGAGGCCGCCCTCGGACAGGTCGTGCGCGGCGGCGACGAGGCCCTGCTCGCGCGCCTCGACCAGCGCCGAGGCGAGCGCGCGCTCGGCCGCCAGGTCCACGCGCGGCGGCAGGCCGCCCAGGTGCCCGTGCTCGACGTCGGCCCACGCGGAGCCGTCGAGCTCGTCGGCCGTGCGGCCCAGCAGCAGGATCGACAGGCCCTCGGCGCGCCAGCCCGACGGCACCGCGGTGCGCACGTCGTCGATGACGCCGAGGACGCCGACGACAGGCGTCGGGTGGATCGAGGAGTCGATCTGCCCGGGCTCGCCGGTGCCGTTGTAGAGCGAGACGTTGCCGCCCGTGACCGGGACGCCGAGCTCCTGGCACGCGTCCGCGAGGCCTTCGATCGCCTCGACGAGCTGCCACATCGAGTCCGGGTGCTCGGGCGAGCCGAAGTTGAGGCAGTCCGTCACGGCGAGCGGCTTCGCGCCGGCCGTCGCGACGTTCCGGTACGCCTCCGCGAGCGCGAGCTGGGCGCCCGTGCGCGGGTCGAGCTTGCCGTAGCGGCCGTTGGCGTCGGTGGCGAGGGCGACGCCGCGGCCGGTGGCCTCGTCGACGCGGACCACGCCGCCGTCGTCGGGCTGCGCGAGCGCGGTGTTGCCCTGGACGAAGCGGTCGTACTGGTTCGTCACCCAGGCCTTGGACGCGAGGTTCGGCGACGCCAGCAGGCGCAGCGCGGTGGCGCGCAGGTCGTCGGCCGACGTCGGGCGGGCCAGGCCCGCGGCGACCGTGGTGTCGGCCTGCAGGCCGTCCTGCCACGCCGGGCGGGCGTAGGGGCGCTCGTAGACGGGGCCCTCGTGCGCGACCGTCTTCGGGTCGACGTCGACGATGCGCTGGCCGTGGTGGTCGATGGTGAGTCGGCCGGAGTCGTTGACCTCACCGATGACGGCGGTCTCGACGTCCCACTTGCCGGTGATCGCGAGGAACTGCTCGAGCTTCTCGGGCGTGACCACCGCCATCATGCGCTCCTGCGACTCCGACATGAGGATCTCGCCGGCGTTGAGCGTGGGGTCGCGCAGCAGCACGTCGTCGAGCCAGACGTGCATGCCGCCGTCGCCGTTGGACGCCAGCTCGCTCGTGGCGCAGGAGATGCCCGCGGCGCCGAGGTCCTGGATGCCCTCCACGACCTGCGCGGCGTAGAGCTCGAGGCAGCACTCGATGAGCACCTTCTCCATGAAGGGGTCGCCCACCTGGACGCTCGGCCGCTTGGCCGGCACGCCGTCCTCGAACGTCTCGGACGCGAGGATCGAGGCACCGCCGATGCCGTCGCCGCCCGTGCGGGCGCCGAACAGGACCACCTTGTTGCCCACCCCGGAAGCGTTCGCGAGGTGGATGTCCTCGTGGCGGAGCACCCCGAGGCACAGCGCGTTGACGAGCGGGTTGCCCTGGTAGGAACCGTCGAAGACGAGCTCGCCGCCGATGTTGGGCAGGCCGAGCGAGTTCCCGTAGCCGCCGACGCCGCTCACGACCCCGTGCACCACGCGTGCGGTGTCCGGGTGGTCGACGGCGCCGAACCGCAGCTGGTCCATCACGGCCACGGGGCGCGCGCCCATCGAGATGATGTCGCGGACGATGCCCCCGACGCCGGTCGCGGCGCCCTGGTACGGCTCCACGAACGACGGGTGGTTGTGCGACTCGACCTTGAAGGTGACCGCCCAGCCGTCGCCGACGTCGACGACGCCCGCGTTCTCGCCGATGCCGACGAGCAGGTGCTCCTTCATCTCCTCGGTGACCCGGTCGCCGAACTTCTTCAGGTGCACCTTGGACGACTTGTACGAGCAGTGCTCGGACCACATCACCGAGTACATGGCCAGCTCGGCGGCCGTCGGGCGGCGCCCGAGCAGGTCGCGGATGCGCTGGTACTCGTCCGGCTTGAGGCCGAGCTCGGCGTACGGCTGGACCTCGTCCGGCGTGGACGCGGCGGTCTCGACGGTGTCCAGCTGGGGGCGGGGGGCGGACACGGCTTCGGCACGGTCGGCAGCGGCGGTCATCAACTTCCCTCGGGTCGCGCGAGTACTGCAGAGCTCAGGGCTCGGACCGGGTGATCACCGCACCGCGGGGTGCCGGCATCCGGCGTCGGTCCGTGCGGGGGCGCCTTGCGGCGCGCCGCCAGTCTACCGGCGCGCGCCGCTTCTCCCGACGACGCCGCCCGGGTGCGCGCACGACCGCGCGAGCCGTGGCGGCTCGTCGTGCAGGCGGTGCTGTTCCTGGCAGCAGGAGCGCTCGCGACGGCCGCCGGCCTGCCGGGACGCGGCGTCGCGGTGGCCGTCGTCGGCGTCGTCGCGCTGACGCGCAGGTCGTGACCTCCCGGCCAGGCGCGGATGCGGGCAGGATGGTGCCGTGCCGATCCTGCCGACCGATCGCGACCCCCGGCTGATCACCGTCCGCCGGGGCGGGACCCTCACCGACGACCACCACCGGATGCTGGCCGGGTGGGCGGTGGCCTGCGCCGACCACGTGCTGCCCTGCTTCGAGCGCGAGGCGCCGGACGACGACCGCCCCCGGCAGGCGCTCGAGGTCGCCCGCGGGTGGATCCGGGGCGAGGTGCCGATGCGCGAGGCGCACCGCACCGCGTTCGTCGCGAACGCCGCCGGCAAGGGCCGTCCCGACCCCGCCCGGTTCGCGGCGCTCGCGGCCGGCCAGGCGGTCGCCGTGGCCCACGTCGCCGCGCACGACCTGGGCGCCGCCGCATACGCGATCCGCGCCGCGAGCGCCGCGGCCCCCGCCGGCCGGGCCGAGGCCGCCCGGCTCGCCGAGCGGGACTGGCAACGGGAACGGGTGCCCGCCGAGCTGCTCGCCCTGGTCCTCGACGACCAGCGGGCGCGCTCCGCGATCTGCTGGGACGTCTTCGACGACTAGCCCGGTCGGGCGCGCACCGTCAGCCCTTCACCGACCCCGACGCGAGCCCTGCCACGTAGTACCGCTGCAGGGCCACGTACAGCACGACGCACGGAATCATCGCGACCACGGACCCGGCGGCCAGGAGCCCGAAGTTCACCTGCCCGTACGCCCCCTGCTGCAGGTTCACCAGCGACACGGGCAGCGTGTAGAGCGACGAGTCGGTGAGGAACGTCAGCGCACCGAGGAACTCCGTCCACGAGGCGAGGAACGCGTACAGGGCTGCGGTCGCGGCACCGGGCAGCACGAGCGGCCGGAGCACCGACACGATCATGCGCACGGTCCCCGCGCCGTCCACGTGCGCGGAGTCCTCGATCTCGCCGGGCACCGACTCGAACGCGTTGCGCATGACGAACACGCAGAACGGCAGGTTCACGGTCGTGTAGAAGAGCACGAGGCCGAACAGGCTGTCCGTGAGCCGCATGGCGTTCATCTGCAGGTACAGCGGGGTGAGGATCGCCTGGAACGGCACCATGAGGGTCACCAGCACCAGCCCGAACAGCAGGCCCCGGCCGCGGAAGCCGAACTTGGCGAACCCGTACCCGGCGAGGGTCGCGAGGACCGCGGTGAGCACGGCCGTCGCCACGGACACGACGACCGAGTTCACGATGCCGCGCCAGATCTCCGGCTGGTCGAGGATCAGCCGGAAGTTGACCCACGACAGGTCGAGGAAGCGCCCGTCCGGCGCGGCCACGACGACGTCGCCGGGCTGCCCGGACCGCACCAGCGCCAGCGCCAGGGGCACGAGGAAGACGAGGGCGGCGAGGATGCCGCCCACGGCGTACAGCGTGCGGCGCACGCGCGTGTCGCGCTCGGGGCCCGACGCCGGCCCCGCCGCCCCGGGCGAGGACCCGCGGCCCGGGCTCGTGCCGCGAGAGCTCCCGCCCGGTGCGCCCAGCCCGGTCGTGCCCGGTGCGCTCGTCGTGACCGCCATGTCAGCTCCTCTCCCGCAGCAGCCAGAACTGCGCCGCGGTGACCAGTCCGGTGATGACGACCAGCACGAGCGACATCGCCGTCGCCGCGCCCAGCTGCAGCTGCACGAACGCCCGGCGGTAGATCGCCATCACCACGGTGGTGGTGTCGGAGCCGGGGCCGCCCTGGGTCAGGATGTAGAACTGCGTGAACGCGAGCAGCGACCCGATGACCGACAGCACGACGGTCATCGCGATGGTGCGCCGCAGCATGGGGATCGTGATCGATCGTTCGCGCACCCACCACGAGGCGCCGTCGAGCTCGGCCGACTCGTAGACCTCGCGCGGGATGCCCTGCATCCCCGACATGAGCAGCACCATGGTGAGCCCGGACACCGCCCAGATCACCATGACGCACAGCAGCCCGGTGGCGAGCGGCCCGTCGACGAGCCACGCCGTCGAGCCGTCGGTGATCCCGAGGGCCTTGAGCACCACGTTCACCATGCCGCTGTTCGGCTGCGCCTCGAGCAGCATGAGGAAACTGAGCGTCGTGAGGCCGATGACGTACGGGACGAAGAAGATCGTGCGCAGCACCGTGGCGCCGCGGCGGTTGGACCGCACGACCACCGCCAGCGTGTAGCCGAGCACGAGGATCGGCAGCGTGACGATCGCGGTGTAGAGCAGCGTGTAGCCGACGGCCCGCCAGAACGTGGGATCCGTGAGCACGGACGCGTAGTTCTCCAGGCCGACGAACCGCCACGTCCCGATGAGCGGGAGGTTCGTGAACGAGATCCCCACGGCGGAGACGAGCGGCACCAGCACGAAGACGACGACGAACGCCACCGCCGGCGTGACGAGCAGCACCCCCGTGCGGGCGGGGTGCGTGAGGGTGCCGTGACGTCGTGCGGGCCGGGCGACGGCCGGGGCGCTCATGCCTGGGCCTGCCGCAGGATGCGGTCGTACGTGGTCTGGGCCTCGTCCATGGCGGCGTCGACCTCCCCGTCGAAGACGGCCCTGCGGAACATGCGCAGCCAGGGCCCGTCCTGCTGGTTGTAGATGAGGTTGTAGGCGAGTGTGGTGGGGGCGTACCCCGAGTCGAGCTGCTCGAGCGTGGGCGTGACGAGCGGGTGCTCGCGGGCGAACTCCGGCGTCACGACGTCGGAACGGATCGGCGAGTAGAACCCGTCGGGCATGCGTGCCTGCTGCTCCAGGGCGACGGCGAAGCGGATGAGCTCGGCCGCCCCCTCCGGGTTCTTCCCGCCCGCGGGCATGCACAGGTTGTCGCCGCCGTCGAAGAACGCGCGGCCGCCGTCCGGCCCGGGCAGCAGCACGACGCGGCTGCGCTCCAGGAGCTCGGGCGACGCGTTGGGGGCGACGACGCCGTACCCGGCGGGGAACATCCCGAGCTTCCCGGCGACGTAGTCGGCCGACCAGCGCGACGCGTCGTCGGCGAAGCAGCCGGGCGGCACCAGCTGCTCCTCCCACAGCGTGCGCTCGAGGTCGAGCGTGCGGCGCAGCGCGTCGTTGCCGGCGACGTTCCCCCGCTGGTCGCCGACGTCGCCGGCGATGAGGTCGGCGCCCGTGGCCCATACGTGCGGCTGCACGGTGAACCCCAGCGCACCGGACGCGTTGCCGGGGAACGACCAGCCGTACGTGTCGTCCCCGAGCCCCGCGATCGCGCGGGCGGCCTCGAGGATCCCCTCGAACGACGCGGTGTGCTCGTCGACGTCCAGGCCGGCGCGGTCGAACAGCTCGGTGTTGCAGAACAGGACCGAGAAGTCGCCGAGGAAGGGCACCCCGTAGTGCTTGCCGTCCTTGGTGGCGAGGGCCAGGTGGCCGGGACTGAGGGCGTCACCGAGGGCCAGGTCCTCCACCAGCGGCGTGAGGTCGGTGAACACGTCGCGGAAGGCGAACATCGTCGAGTAGATGTCGTCGATGTCGATGACGTCGGGCACCCGGCCGCCGCGGATCGCCGTGGCGACCTTGGTGACGTACTGACCGTTCTGGATCGGCGTGAGCCGCACCCGGACGCGGTCCTGCGCCGTGTGGAACGCGTCGACCACGGCCTGGACGCCGTTGACCGTGTCCGAGCGGCACCACATCTCCACCGTGCCGCGCGCGCCGTCCCCGAACCCGGGGGCGCCGACGTCGACGGCGGTGGCCGGCGTCGCGCAGCCGGCCAGTCCCACGCCGGCGGCGGCGGCGCCGCCCGCGCCGAGCAGCGCGAGCAGCTGCCGTCTGGTGAGCTCCATCGCTCTCCTCCTCCGCGCCCTCGGGCGCCGTGTCCTCCGTGTCCTGCCCGCGGGCGGCGGTGCCTGCGGGGGGCGGGGCGCCCGCGTCGGGCGCCCCGCGTGAGGTGCTGCCGGTCAGGCCACGGGGATCCAGACCCGCATGGCCTGGGGGCCGCGGTTGGCCCACAGGTGGTACGGGACCGCCCGCAGCGTCACCGCGCCGGTCACGGGCGGGGCGGGCGTCTCCGCCGGCCGGTACGGGCCGTCGCCCGCGGGCGACGCGGGCCGGGACCGCACGGACCCGGTCGCCGTCACCACGACCGTCCCGCCGAGCAGGTCGGGACGGTCCTCCTCGCCCAGGGGCCCGGCGACGTCGATCAGGACGTCGTCCACGACGGCGCCCGCGTCCTGGTCCTCCTGCTCCAGCGCGTACACGAGCGGGCCGCGCTCGATCGCGACGCAGCCACGGGAGTCGTCGACGCGCGGGTCCGCGGCCGTGAGGCGGGGCGCCACGGGCAGCTCCAGCACGACGACGTCCCCGGCCGCGAGCGCCCGGTCCACGGTGGCGTAGCCACCGGCCGCGACGGGGGCGCCGTCGAGCGTGGCGCCCTCGGCCCAGCCCGGCACCCGCAGCGCGAGCCCGGCTCCCGTGTGCGCCTCCTCGACGTGCAGCGTCACGCGGCCGGCGTACGGGTACCCCGTCTCGACACGCACGCGCAGCACGCCGCCGGGCAGGTCGGCGGCGATCGTGCCGGGTGCGTACTGGTGCACCTGGAGCGCGTCGTCGGCGACCGTCGCGAGGTACCCCTCGAGGCTCGACAGCGTCCGCATGATGTTGGGCGGGCAGCAGGCGCAGCCGAACCACGGCCGTCGTCCGGCGGCGGGGTTCCGCTCCTCCTCCGCGTGGGCGCCCGTGCGCACCTGCAGCGGGTTGACGTAGAAGTACTCGGTGCCGCCCAGGGAGAGCCCGGAGAGGAAGCCGTTGAGCAGCATCCGCTCGATCTGGTCGGCGTAGCGTGCGTCGCCCGTGGCGAGCAGCAGGCGCCAGGCCCACTGCACGGCGCCGATGGCCGCGCACGTCTCCGCGTACGCCCGGTCGTTCGGCAGCTCGTGCGCGTCGCCGAACGCCTCGCCGTCCCAGCGGGAGCCGAGCCCGCCCGTGAGGTACTGCTTGCCGTCGACCATCGCCGCGTACTGCGCCTCGAGCGCCGAGAGGAGCTCGCGGTCGCCCGTCTCGACCGCGACGTCGGTGGCGCCCGCGCCGAGGTAGACGGCGCGCACGGCGTGCCCCTCGACCGTCGTCGCCTCGCGGACGCGCACCCGGTCCGAGAAGTAGGTGGGCTGCTTGCCGTGGGCCGCGATGATCCCCGTGCCGCGGGCCTCGACGAACCACGACGCCAGGTCCAGGTACGCCCGCGTCCCCGTCTCCCGGAAGAGCTCCACGAGCGCGGTCTCGATCACCGGGTGCCCGTCGACCTCGCGCCGCCGTCCCTCGCCGTCGCCGAACGTCTCGACGAGGTGGTCGGCCAGGCGGACGGCGACGTCGAGCAGCTCGCGCCGGCCGGTCGCCCGCACCTGCGCCACCGCGGCCTGCATGAGGTGGCCCGCGCAGTAGTGCTCGTGGCTCCACGGCAGGTCGGAGTAGCGCTCGACGCCGCGCAGCTGCGGCACCGAGTCGAGGTACCCGTCCGGCGCCTGGGCGCCGGCGACGGCCCGGGTGACCTCGAGGATGTCGGCGAGCAGCGCCTCGTCGGGCTCGCGCCCGTACTCCCAGGCCGCGGCCTCGAGCCACTTGTGCACGTCGGAGTCCGCGAAGATCGGCCCCTGCGCCTCGCCCTCGGCCAGCCCGGCGGCGATCTCGAGGTTGCGCAGGTTCCCGTACTCGCGCAGGTGCCCGAGGCCCTCGGGCACCGAGGCGTCGCGGTTGACGCGGAGCCGGTGGCCCCACAGCCCGCCATGGAGGGTCGCGCTGCCCGGCGGCAGCGGCCGCAGGCTGCTGATCGCCGAATCTGTGGGCTCGGCCGGGCCGCGAGCGGTCCGGAGCGTCGTCGTCGTCATGCACCTCTCCCTCGAGGAAGGAAACTAGGAATCCGTTTTCCTCACGGTAGGGAGCGTTGCGCGAGTCGTCAAGCACCTGCCCGACAGGCGGAATCGCGTACCATCGGCAGCGCCGCCCGCCATCCTGCGGAACGGCAGGAATCCTCGAGGAGGCCTCATGGCGGAGACTCCGGGCGTCGTGCGGATCACGGACGTCGCCGCGCTGGCGGGAGTGTCCCCCAGCACCGTGTCGAAGGCGCTCAACGACACCGGCTCCCTGCGACCCGCGACCCGGGCCCGCGTGCGCGAGGCGGCGGAACGGCTGGGCTTCGTCCCCGACGCGCAGGCACGGTCGCTGTCGGCGCGGCGCAGCTTCACCGTCGGCCTGCTGAGCACGGACTCGGCCGGCCGGTTCTCGCTGCCGGTGGTGCTCGGCGCCGAGAACGCGCTCGTCGGGGGTCAGATCTCGGCGCTGCTGGCCACGGCCCGGCACGACGCCGTCCGTGAGCAGCACCACGTCCGCAGCCTCGTCGCGCGGCGCGTGGACGGGATCATCGTCACGGGCCGCACCACCGACCCCCGGCCGCCCATCCGGGTGCCGATGCCGGTCGTCTACGCCTTCGCACCGTCGCAGGACCCGGACGACGCGTCCGTCGTGCCCGACGACGCGGCCGGCATGACCGCCGTCGCGGAGCACCTGCTCTCCCTCGGCCGCACCCGGGTCGCCTACGTCGGCGGTCGCGGCGACCAGGCGGCCTCCGTGCAGCGGCACGCCGCCCTGGCCGCCGCCCTCGCGGCGCACGGCGCCAGGATCGTCGGCGAGCCGCAGTTCGGCGAGTGGTCCGAGCGCTGGGGCCGTCTCGCGGTCGACGTCGTGCTCGGCGACCACCGGGCCGGCGACCCGTTGCCGGTCGACGCCATCGTGTTCGCCTCCGACCAGCTCGCCAGGGGCGGCTGCGACCGCCTGCGCGACCGCGGCGTGCGGGTGCCCGAGGACGTGGCCGTGACCGGCTACGACGACTGGGAGGTCATGGCCCTCGCCAGCAGGCCGCCGCTGACCACCGTGGACCCGCAGCTCGACCGGCTGGGGCAGCGGGCCGCCGAGCTCCTGCTCGCCGCGATCGACGGTCGCCCCGCGCACGGCACGGAGCTCTCACCCCCACGCCTCGTCGTGCGGGGCTCGACGGCCGGGGACTCCTGAGCCCGGGGCGGCGTCAGCTCGCGGGCGTCTCGCCCTCGGCCGGCCGGACCATGGAGATCGACGGGTCGAGGGCGGTCGCCACGGCCGCGAGCGCCCCGAGGACGAGCCCGACCCGCGTGTGCGGCAGCCGCCGCCCCTGGGCGCGCCACCGCTCGCCGCGCCGGTAGGCCCACTTCTCCCCCGCCACGGCGACCGTCACCGCGAGGGCGACCGCGGCCGCCGCGGCCGCTCCCGCGACGGCCGGGTCCGGCAGCGGGTCGGCGTCCGCGAGCTCCGCGTCGCCCAGGAGGACGTTGTCCTCGAGATCGGCGTCGGCCACCCCGGCATCGTCGAGGCCCGCGTCGCCGAGGTCGCCGTCGTCGCCCTCGGGCGGCGCCCCCACGCGCCGGGCGAGGTCGCGCAGGTCGCGGACCTCGTCGCGCGCCTCGCGCACGCCGTCGACGGCGGAGCGGCCCTCGGCGGTGAGGGCCATCCCCAGGCCGAGCCCGCCGGCCAGCACGCCCGCCTTGGCGAGGGCGCGCGCCCAGCGGGGGCCGACGACGTCGGGCACGGCGTACCAGGCGAGCGTCGTGAGTCCGGTGATCGCGACGCTCCGGGCGTCGACTCGCCTGCGCGCGGCGGGCGTCTCCATGGGTCCACCTCCGGGTCGGGGGCTCGTGCGGCGGCGGCGCCGAGGTCCTCGGGCCACCCGTGGGTCAACGGGCGGCACCGGGGCAGAGTTCCGCGACTCCGGGCCGGCGCGACGCCAACCTGCATGGATGACTGTTTCTTGACCTGCACGCTCGGATCCTTGACCGACATCATCACCAGGTGACGATTCTGCGTGAGCGGGGCCACGTGGCGCCCCGGCAGAGTCGGGGTTTCCCCGTTTACCACAAGGTGGTTTGATGCGCACGTGGAACTGCTCAGAACCTTTGCTCCCGGCGCGTTCGCGTACGGGTTGGCGTCCTGGTCGTGGCTGGGGGTCCACGGCAAGACGCCCCGCTTCACGACCGTCTTCGGCGACGTCTTCCTCGAGTCCCTGGAGGGCTGGTGGTTCCTCGACACGATCGAGGGGACGCTCGAGCTCCGCTGGGCCACCGCCGTCGAGATGTACACCGAGCTCGACTCGGCGGACGGGCGCGCGGACCTCCTGCTGGAGGACCTGTGCCGGGAGGTGCTCGACGCCGGCACCCACCCGCGACCCGACGAGGTGCTCGCCTTCTCCCCGCACCCGGCGATCGGCGGCCGGCTCCATGCCGACCACGTGGCACCGCTGAGGTTCGAGCTGGCGCTGCGGCTCACCGGGGAGATGCACCACCAGCTGCGCACCACGCTGGACCCGTCGCCGTCCCCCCTGCTGCTCGGGCACGCCGACCCCCGGATGTCCGCGACCGCCCTCGCCTGGGACACGGCAGGGCACGACCGGCGACCGTGACCCACCTGTGACCTGCACGGTCCGCCCAGCAGATGCACGACCGGCCGTCGTGTCGTCTCCTGGAAAGGCACGGATGAGGCGGACCGTGGGAGGTAGGCATGAGACGGGTGCTCGTCGTCGGACTCGTCGTGGGGGTCATGGACGGGGCGTTGCTGGGCGCGTCGGCGGCGCTCGGTTGGACGTGGGTGGCGTGGGCCGCCCTCCTGGCCGGGCTCGGGGGTGCGGCCGTGGTGGCGATGTCCGTCCCGCCGGCCCGCGTCGCACGACCGGCCACCGTCACGCTCGGCCTGCCGTTGCGTGACGAGCGGGCGGCCGAGGAGGCGGCCGTCGTGCCCGCCCCGGTGCCGGGCACGACGGCGGGCACGGTCGAGACCCCGCCCGCCGTCGTCGAGGACTACCCGCAGCCGGTGCGCGCGGCCCAGCCGACCCCCGCCGCCGCCTGACGGGACGCCGAGAAGGCGGGTCCGCGAGACACAGAGAAGCCCGGACGGGACCGCAGCAGGTGCGGCCCGGCCCGGGCTTCTCACCGTGTCAGGCGCGCTTCTGCTTCTTCAGCGCCTTCTCGCTGATCGGCGCGGTGCCGTCGGCGCGCTGCCGGGCGTAGTACGCCCGGGCCTCGTCCTGCCGCTCCGCCTCGATACCGGACGCGATGACCGCCCGCAGGTGGTCGGGCCCGTAGCCCCACGCGTCGACCAGGTCGACGGCGTGCGGACGCAGGCGGTCGAGCAGGCGGTCCACGTACGACGTCACGGTGCGCGCGCGCTGCGCGGAGAGCCGCCCGTTGATGAGGTACCAGGCGAGGTTGCGCTCGATGAGGGTGAGCCCGAAGACGTCGCGCACCCACGTCATGACGCGGCGGGTGCCCGGGTCGTCGATCTGCTCGAGCGCGTCGGTGAACGCCGACCAGCGCAGCAGGTCCGCGTGCGCCCTGGCCGCCTCGACGAGCTGCACCTGGTTCTCGTCGAAGATCCGCGCAGCCGTCACGGGGTCCGCCTTCTGCGCGGGACGCAGGGCCATCGCGACCGCCTCGACCATGGTCGCGACGCGGTCGGCCAGCAGCTCGCGCTGCGTCTCGGCGTCGCGCAGGTGCCCGGCGGCGCGGCGCGGGTCGCCCGCGTCGGCGAGGGCCTGGCCGGCCCGGCGCAGGCCGGTGCGGTGCAGCGCGGCGTCCGCGGCGCGGTCGACGACGAACCGGGCGATGCCGGCCGGCGTCGACGTCGCGCCCTTGAGGGCCTTGGCGTAGTCGCCCACGAGACGCTTGGCGACGAGCTGCAGCAGCACCGTGTTGTCGCCCTCGAACGTGGCGTACACGTCCATGTCGTGGTGCAGGCTCGTGATGCGGTTCTCGGTGATGAAGCCGGCGCCGCCGCAGGCCACGCGGGCCTCCTGCAGCGTCTCGAGCACGAACGTGGTCGACGTCGCCTTGAGCGCCGCCGCCATCGTCTCGAGGTCCTCGCGGTTCTCCGGGGTGTCCTTCTCCCCGGAGAAGACGTCGTCGAACAGGTCGAGGAGGCGGTCGTGCGCGAAGTGCGTCGCGTACGTCTCGGCGATGCGCGGGAACAGGCGGCGGCGGTGGGTCGCGTAGTCCAGCAGCACCGTCTCCTCGATCGGCGACGACGAGGTGAACTGGCGGCGCTCGGCGCCGTACTTCACGGCGATGGCGAGGCCCAGCTTGGACGCCGTCGACGCGGCGCCGTCCAGCGACACCCGGCCCTGCACCAGCGAGCCGAGCATGGTGAAGAAGCGGCGGCCCGGGCTGTCGATCGACGACGAGTACGTGCCGTCGGCGGCGACCGCGCCGTAGCGGGCGAGCAGGTCGGCGCGCGGGATGCGCACGTGGTCGAAGGCGAGCCGCCCGTTGTCGACGCCGCGCAGGCCGCCCTTGAGCCCGTCGTCGTGCCCGCTGATCCCGGGCAGGAACTCCATGGTCTCCGGGTCGCGCACCGGCACGTAGAAGCAGTGCACGCCGTGGTTGACGCCGTTCGTGATCAGCTGCGCGAAGACGGTGGCCGCCGTGGCGTGCACCGCCGCGTTGCCGAGGAACTCCTTCCACGCCGCGCGGAACGGCGTGTGGATCTCGAACTCCTCCGTCTCCGGGTCGTAGGTGGCCGTGGTGGCCACCGACGCGACGTCCGAGCCGTGCCCGATCTCCGTCATCGCGAACGCGCCGGGCACGGACAGGTCCATCGCCCCCGGCAGCAGGCGGTCCTGCTGCTCGGGCGTGCCCAGGTGCAGGATGGCCGAGCCGAACAGGCCCCACTGGACGCCCGCCTTGATCTGCAGCGACGGGTCGGCGACGGCGAGCTCCTCGAAGCCCGCCAGGTTCGCGCCCGGGGAGTCCGCCCCGCCGAGGCGCGTCGGGTACCCGAGCCACACCTGGTGCTTCGGGTCGGTCGCGAGCAGCTTCATCTGCTCGAGCACCCGCTCACGGTGCTCCGCCATCGAGAGCGACTCGTCCTTCCAGAAGGTCGGGTCGGTCGAGCGCGCGCGGGCGTGGCGGCGCCACTCCGGCCACCGGCCGAGCAGCTGCTCGGACAGGCCGGCGACGTCGACGCGCGGGGTCGCCTTGGGGGCGGGCGCGGCCTGCGTCGTCGCGGGACGGTCGGACGTCGTGGTCATCGGTTCTCCTGCGGTTGTGCGGGGTTGGAGGTCTCGAAGGGGTGGGAGGACCCGGCGAGGTCGAAGGGCGCGGACTCCTCGTGGTGGAGGACGCCGACGGGACCGGTCCACAGCCAGAGCGTCACCTTCTCGGTGAGGTCCTCCCGGGTGAGCCGGTCGGGACCACCCTGGTCCGCGGCGTGGCCGAGCCACCACTCGCCGGCGCCGCGCACGAAGCCGACGGCCCCCGCGGCCCAGGCGGCGGCGAGCGCCGGGGGCACCTGGACGGCCTTGGCGAACGGTTCGGCCACCAGCTCGATCACCGAGTCGAGGTAGGCGCCGAGCGCCTCGACCTGTCCCGTCCCGGCGGTGCCGGGCGCGGGCTCGTTGCCGCCGATGGCGGTGCGGGTGACGAACCAGTAGACGTTGGGCGAGTGCTCGATCATCTCGAGGTACACCCGGACCATCGCGCGCAGGGCCGCGTGCGGGGTGGGCGCGGCCTCGGCGGCCTCGCGGAGGGCGTCGTGCATCGTCGCGACGACGTGCGCGGCCACGGCGAGGCGCAGGCCCGCCTTGTCCTCGAAGTACCGGTAGACGATCGACTTGGACGTGCCCGCCTCGCCCGCGATCTCGTCCATCGAGACCCCTGGCCCGGCGCGGTGCACGGCCTTGCGCGCGGCGTTCACGAGCTGCGCCCGGCGCGCGGCACGATGGTCGTCCCACCGTGTCGAACGACCGTCGAGGGCCGAACGAGCATCCGGAGCCGAACGGGCGTCGAGCTGTTCCGCGGCCGTCATCGGCCGCACCTTGTGACTCGTCTCACGAGACTGAGAGTATCAGGTACTGTGAGTCCTACCTGACCGACGGAGTGAAGGATCTACCCCTGTGGCTACACGCAAGCCGTCCGGCACCTCCCGGAACACCCGCGAAGCGAACCCGTCCGCCCCCGCCGGAGTGCGCGACGCCGTGATCGTGGGCGGCAACCGCATCCCGTTCTCGCGCGCCGGCAAGAAGTACGCCGACGCCTCCAACCAGGAGATGTTCACCGCGGCGCTCGAAGGGCTCGTCGCCCGGTACGGCCTGCAGGGGGAGCGCCTCGGCGAGGTCGTGGGCGGGGCCGTCCTCAAGCACTCGCGCGACTTCAACCTGGTCCGCGAGTCGGTGCTCGGCTCCTCGCTGTCGCCCCAGACCCCCGCCTTCGACCTGCAGCAGGCGTGCGCGACCGGCCTCGAGGCCGCGATCACCGTCGCGAACAAGATCCGGCTCGGCCAGATCGAGTCCGGCGTCGCCGGCGGCTCCGACACCGTCTCGGACGCCCCCGTCGCCGTGAGCGAGGGCCTGCGCCGCGCGCTGCTCGACGCGTCGCACGCCAAGACGCTCCAGGCGCGCCTCAAGGCCTTCGCGAAGATCCGCCCGGCCGACCTGAAGCCCCTCACGCCCGCCACCGACGAGCCGCGCACCGGCCTGTCGATGGGCGAGCACCAGGCCGTCACCACCGCGCGCTGGGGCATCTCCCGCGCCGCGCAGGACGAGGTCGCGCTCGCCAGCCACCAGCACCTCGCCGCCGCGTGGGACGCCGGGTTCTTCGACGACCTGGTCACGCCGTTCCGCGGCCTGACCCGTGACGACAACCTGCGCGCGGACACCTCGCTGGAGAAGCTCGCGAAGCTCAAGCCGGTGTTCGGCCGCGGCCTCGCCGAGCCCGCCGAGCCCACGATGACGGCCGGCAACTCCACGCCGCTGACCGACGGCGCCTCCACCGTGCTGCTGTCGTCGGCCGCGTGGGCCGCCGAGCGCGACCTGCCGGTGCTCGCGCGGCTCGTCGACGCCGAGACCGCCGCCGTCGACTTCGTGCACGGCCACGACGGACTCCTCATGGCGCCCGTGCACGCGGTGCCGCGCCTGCTGGCCCGCAACGGCCTGACCCTCGACGACTTCGACTTCTTCGAGATCCACGAGGCGTTCGCGTCGACCGTCCTCACGACGCTCGCCGCCTGGGAGGACGCCGACTACTGCAAGGCGGAGCTCGGCCTCGAGGCGCCGCTCGGCAGCGTGGACCGGGAGAAGCTCAACGTCAACGGCTCCTCGCTCGCCGCCGGCCACCCGTTCGCCGCGACGGGCGGCCGCATCCTCGCCACGGCCGCCAAGCTCGTCGCGGCCAAGGCCGCCGAGACCGGCCGGCCGGCGCGTGCCCTGATCTCCATCTGCGCCGCGGGCGGCCTGGGGGCCACCGCCGTCGTCGAGTCCGTCTGAGAGGAACCCGTGACCGACTCCTACACCAAGGCCGTCAACTCCGGCTTCACCAAGACGCTCGCGAAGAAGCTGGGCCTGCCCCGCCCCGCGATCCTGCGCCGCTTCCGCGCGGGTGACCCGCTCACCGTCGGGCCGGTGCTCGTCGTCTCCGACGACGCCTCCACCGGCGACGCGGACAGGATCGCCCAGGTGCTGCTCGGCTGGGGCCTCGACGTGCGCCGCCAGCCCAGCGACGACGCCCGCTGGGGCGCCGTCCTGCTCGTGCTCACCGAGACCCGGCGCCCGACGGACGTCTCCGCGGCCGTGCTGGCCACGGGCTCGGTCCTGCGCCGGCTCGCCACCAACGGGCGCGTCGTCACCGTCTCGCGCGCCGCCGCCGACGGCGACGCCCCGGCGCTCGCCGCGGCGCGCAACGGCGTCGACGGCTTCCTGCGCTCGCTCGCCAAGGAGCTGCGCGCCGGCGCCACCGGCAACGGGATCGTGCTCACCGGGGGCGCCGCCGTCGACTCGACGTCCGTCCTCGCCACGTTGCGGTTCTTCCTGTCCGCTCGGTCCGCGTACGTGGACGGCCAGCTGCTGCCGGTCGGCCCGGCCGACGCCGCGGCCCCCGCCGACTGGGACCGGCCGCTGGCCGGGAAGGTCGCCGTCGTCACCGGTGCGGCCCGGGGCATCGGCGCCGCCATCGCGAAGACCCTCGCCCGCGACGGCGCCACCGTCGTGTGCGTGGACGTCCCCGCCGCCGGCGAGGGCCTGGCGCGCACCGCCAACGCGGTGGGCGGCACGGCGCTCCAGCTCGACGTCACGTCCGACGACGCCGGACGACGCATCCTCGAGCACGCGCGCACCCGCCACGGCGGCCTCGACGTCGTGGTGCACAACGCGGGAATCCTGCGCGACAAGCTGCTGGCCAACATGAAGCCCGCCCAGTGGGACGCCGTCGTCGCCGTCAACCTCGAGGCCCAGCTGCGGATCAACGACCAGCTGCTCGGCCTCGACGGGGGCGAGGGCGTGGACGGGCTCCGCATCGTGTCGCTCGCGTCGACCTCCGGCATCGCGGGCAACAAGGGCCAGACGAACTACGGCTACTCCAAGGCCGGCGTCATCGGTCACACCCGTGCCACGGCCCCGCTGGTCGCCGCGCGCGGCGGCACCGCGAACGCCGTCGCGCCCGGTTTCATCGAGACCGAGATGACGGCGTCGATCCCCTTCGCCACCCGCGAGGTGGCCCGGCGCCTCAACTCGCTGCAGCAGGGCGGCCGGCCGGTCGACGTCGCCGAGGCGATCGTCTTCCTCGCGTCGCCGGCGTCCGCCGGGGTCAACGGGCAGGTGCTGCGCGTGTGCGGCCAGAACCTGGTGGGGCGGTGACGGCGGCCGCGCCGGCCACCAGCGCCGGCGAGCCGCTGCGCGTCGAGACCCTGCCCACCCTGCCGGGCCTCGGCAGTCTCTACGCGCGCGGCGCCGCCGCCTCGGGGCGCATCGCGGCGGGGCGCGCGATGCCGGGCCTGCCCGTGATCGGCCAGGGCCGGTCGGAGGGAGACGGCGAGCCCGCACCCCTGACGCTGCCCGACGTCGCGTACCGCGTCACCCGCGTGCCGACGGCGGAGCTCGCCCACCACCTGCACGACTACCAGCGGCTGCTGCACGAGCCGGTCACCGACGTGCTGCCCGCGGGGTACCTGCACGTGCTGGCGTTCCCGCTGGCGACCGCGGTCATGGTGCGCGGCGACTTCCCGCTGCCGCTGCTCGGGATGGTGCACCTCGCGAACGACGTCGAGCTGCGCGGGCCCGTCGTCGTGGGCGACGTGCTCGAGGTGCGCGCCTGGGCCGAGAACCTGCGCCCGCACAAGCGGGGCGTGCAGGTGGACCTCGTCGCCGAGGTGCGCCCGCAGGCCGACCCGGACGCCGGCCCCGTGTGGCGGGGCGTGTCGACCTACCTCGCCAAGGGCTTCCACCTGCCCTGGTCCGACGAGGCGGACGCCCCGCGGGACGAGCCGGCGGACGCCGACGCCGAGGACCGCGCCCCCGCAGGTACGTGGACCCCGCCGCTGCCCACCGGCCGGTGGGCGCTCGGGCCGGGCACCGGCCGCGCGTACGGCGCCGTCTCGGGCGACCGGAACCCGATCCACCTGTCGGCGCTGTCCGCGAAGGCGTTCGGCTTCCCGCGCGCCATCGCGCACGGCATGTACACGGCGGCGCGCGCCCTGGCCGACGTCGGCCACGCGCGCGGCGATGCCTATCGCTGGACGGTCGAGTTCGCCTCCCCCGTCCTGCTGCCCGGCACGGTGGACGTGGCCGTGACCCCGGACGACGACGGCTTCGCGTACGTCGGCTGGAACGGCGGCCGACGCCGCCAGCACTTCCGGGGCACGGTCACCCCGCTCTGACCGGGCGCCGTGGCTGCCGCACAGGCGGTCGACACCTCGGGCCCGACGAGGCCCGAGGTGTCGACCGCCTGTCCGGCGTCCCGGGCGGACAAGCCGTGCGGCCACCGCGGCGCGTTGACTCCGCCGTCCTGCGCGTCCGCCGTCGCTGATCGGGGACTACCTCGGCAGCATCCGTACTACCTCGCGGGATCCGGTGCTACCTCAGCAGGAGCTGTACTACCTCGCGGGGTCCGGTACTACCTCGGCGCGCGGGGCTGGTGCAGGATCGGGTCATGGTGACCCTCGGCTGCATCCTCGCGCCCTACGGCAACCCGCCCTCGCGGTTCGTCCCGTTCGCCCGCACCGCCGAGGCCGCGGGCCTCGACGAGGTGTGGCTGTGGGAGGACTGCTTCCTCGAGTCCGGCCCGTCCGCGGCCGCGGCGATGCTGAGCGCCACCGAACGCCTGCGCGTCGGGATCGGTGTCATGCCGCTGCCGCTGCGCAACGTGGCCCTCACGGCGATGGAGACGGCGACGATCGACGGCATGTTCCCCGGCCGGTTCGTGCCGGGCGTCGGGCACGGCGTGCAGAGCTGGATGGGCCAGGTCGGCGCCCGGGTGGCGTCGCCGCTGACGCTCATGCGCGAGCAGGTCGGCGCCCTGCGCGCGCTGCTCGGCGGCGAGCGGGTCACGACGTCCGGCCGCTACGTGACGCTCGACGACGTCGCGCTCGACTGGCCGCCCGCCGTCGCGCCCCTCGTGGTCGCGGCGGCGAAGGGGCCCAAGACGCTGCGGCTGGTGGGCGAGGTCGCCCAGGGCGTGGTCATCGACGGCGACACGGGCGTCTCCGGGGCCCGTCAGGCGGTCGTGCTCGTGGACGAGGGGCGCGCGGCCGCCGGCCTGCCGCCGGTCGCCGAGTCCGCGCCCGAGGGCGAGCACCCGTTCCGGACGGTCGCGTTCGCCCAGGTCGCCACCGGGGACGGCGCGGCCGACCGCCTGCGCCGGTCCCTCGCGCGGTGGGACGTCGACGCGTCGTCGGACGAGGCGCTCGCCGACCACGCCAGCTGGGGGTCCGCGGAGGAGGTCGCCGACGGGCTGCGCCGCTACGCCGCGCTCGGCGCCACGACCGTCGTCGCGCAGCCGACCCTGGACGAGCCGGACCTCGACGGCTTCGCGGCGTTCCTCGGCGAGGAGGTCGCGCCCCTGCTGCGGTAGGCGTCAGCCGGCGGTGCGCGGGATCGTCCGCGTCCACCGCCGCTCGAAGACGACCTCGTCGCCGTCGCGCGCCACCACCTCGTTCTCGGTGTGGAAGGCGTGCTCGTCGCAGGTGATCTCCGACCGGGTGACGACGCTCGCGTCCCAGCCGTCGGTCATCCCCGTGGGCAGCGGGTCGCCGGCGCCGCGGCGCAGCCGCACGGTCCAGTCCGAGCGCGTCCGCGCGCTCGTGGCCTCCCTGCCGATCCAGTACCGCTCGAGCGCGTCCTCGGTGAACTCGAGCCCGTCGGGGTAGGTGCGGGTGCCGCCGTAGCGCGGGTCGACCTCGAGCAGCCACCGGCCCTCGGCGACGTCGCGCACCACACGGCGCTCCGGGCGGGCCTCGTCCGCCTCGCCGAAGACGACGCCGAGCGGCGGCGTCTGCTCCGGCTCCTCGAAGACGACGAGCGGGTGCGACGACGCGCGGTCGTGCACGGGCAGCTCGAGCGCGCCGTCGCCGACCGCGACGGCGAGCACGGCGTCACCCGGCTGCGGCCAGACCCACGGCCAGTAGGCGGAGGACACCGCCAGACGGAGCCGGTGGCCGGGCGCCAGCGCGTAGCCGGTCCCGGTGAGCTCGAACGTCACCTCCTCGGTGGCGCCCGGCGTCCACGGCACGGCCCGGTCGCGGCCGTGCCGGGCGGAGAGGTTGAGCACGCCGCGCGTGACCAGCGTCGACGCGCCGTCGGGCCCGACGTCGCACAGCCGCGCCACGACCTGCCCCTTCGCCGCCGAGCACGTGAGCCGCAGCCGCACGCGCGCCCGGCCGAGGATCTCCAGCGGGGCGGTCAGCGGGTCGGAGTCGAAACAGAGGGACCGCCCGTCCTCCTCCCGCTGGTCGGGCGGCAGGTCGGCGTCGTTGCCGAACGGGAAGAACCGGCCCGCGTCCACGCCCGTGTGCGGCGGCGAGTCCACCAGCCACGACGTCGGGACGGGGTGCCCGTCGGCGAGCGCCCCGACCGTCGGCGCCGTCGTCCGCAGGCCGCCCTCGGGAGGGTCGTCGGCGCCCGCGGCCACGAGCGGCAGCTCGCGGGCGAACACGTGCGGCGACGGCCACGTCGGCTCGCCCACCCACCGGCCGGGCAGCTCGTCGTAGACGGTGGCGGGCGGCACGGACTCGCTGATCCACGCGCGCAGCGGCGGGTCGTCGAGGACGCCGCGGTCGGCGCCCTTGAGCCAGTGGTCCCACCAGCGCAGCGTCTCCTGCAGGAAGCCGATGGCCGGCCCGGGCGGCAGGCCGCGGTCGGGGTACTGGTGCGACCACGGGCCGAGGATGCCGCGCACCGGGGCGCGCAGCGCGCCGTCGTCCCCCGCCGCGGCGAGCCGCAGCACCGTGTCGCGGTACGGGTCGTTCCAGCCGCCGACGGCGAGGACCGCGGCCGAGATCGTCGAGTAGTCCTCGATGACGCTGCCGTGCCGCCAGTAGTCGTCGCGGGTCTGGTGGTCCAGCCAGGTGTGGACGAACGGCTCCGTGCGCTCGAGCCGCTCGAGCCACTGCGCGCGCCAGCCCTCCCCCACGTACGCCGGGTCCGGCGGGCGCGAGCAGAACGCGAGCATCGTGGCAGCCCACGCGTGCATGTCGACGGCCAGCACGGAGCCGCCCGTGTAGTGCACGTCGTTGTCGTAGCGGTCGTCGGTGGAGCACACCGTGACGATCGCCTTGAGCGGCTCGGGGGCGAGTGCCGCGATCTGGAGCGAGTTGAAGCCGCCCCACGAGATGCCGAACATGCCGACCGAGCCGTCGCACCAGTCCTGCGCCGCCAGCCACTCCACGACGGCCACCCCGTCCGCGAGCTCCGTGGGCGAGTACTCGTCGTCCTGGAAACCGTCGGAGTTGCCGCTGCCACGGATGTCGACCCGCACCGACGCGTAGCCGTGCCCGGCGTAGTACGGGTGGCGCTGGGCGTCGCGGGGGGCGGTCCAGTCGGACAGCCGGTAGGGCAGGTACTCCAGGATCGCCGGGACGGGCGTGGGGTCGACGGGCCGCCAGACGCGGGCCGCGAGGCGCGTGCCGTCCGCCAGGGGGATCCAGTGGTCCTCGACGCGGGTCTCGTGAGGCAGGTCGGTGACGTATCGCATGGTGTCCTCCGGGAGGTCGCGGTCGGGCTCAGTGGACGGGGTGCATGGTGCGCTTCATCCACGGCGACAGGGCGAGGACGACGACGGCGACGATCACGGGCACCGCGCCGTTGACGGCGAAGTAGACCCCGTCGGGGACCTCGCCGTAGAAGCGGACCGTCTGCGCCTGGATGCCGTTGGCCAGCGCGATGGACAGGAACCACACCGCCATCGACTGGCTGGAGAACGCGAGCGGGGCGAGCTTCGTGGTGGCGGACAGGCCGGTGGTCTGCAGCAGCACGTCGCCCAGGCCGAGCAGGAGCAGCGAGACGAGCATCCACCAGACGGCGATCCGCCAGTCGCCGGACTGCCCGCTCACGGCGGGGACGAGGACCAGGTAGGACAGGCCGCCGAGCAGGGCGCCGAACGCGACCTTCTTCGAGGCGTGCGGCTGCCGCGGCCCGAGCCAGGTCCACAGCGCGGCGACGAGCGGGGCGACCAGCACCTCCGCCGCGCCGAGGTAGGAGCTGAACCACGACGAGGGCACGTCCCAGCCGAAGATCGTGCGGTCCACGTGGTCCTCGGCCAGCAGGATGAGCACCGAGTACGCCTGGAAGAGCACGAAGTTGAACGCGACCGACGCGATCCACAGCACGAGGAACGGACGCAGCCGCCCACGCTCCTCGCCCGTCACGCGGGGGCTGCGGAACATCACGGTGAAGTAGACGATCGGCGCGACCATCGCGATCACGGTGAGGGCGTCGACGACGCCGTCCACGCTGAGCCGTCCGACGAGGGCGAGGACGACGAGGACGACGACCACGGCGGCCGCCGAGCCGCCGAGGATCCAGCGCGTGCGGCGCGCGACGTCGGGCGGCAGCGCCGCCTCGGCCCCGCGGCCGTAGCCGGGGATGCCGCGTCGGCCCACGACGTACTGGATCAGCCCGGCCGTCATGCCGATCGCGGCGGCGGAGAAGCCCCAGTGCCAGCCGACCTCCGCGCCCAGCCACCCGGTGACCAGCGGGCCGAAGAACGCCCCCACGTTGATGCCCATGTAGTAGAGCGCGAAGCCGGCGTCGCGCCGCTCGTCGTCGGTCCGGTAGAGCTTGCCCACGAGCGTCGACACGTTGGGCTTGAGCAGCCCGGTGCCGAGGCTGATGAGCACCAGGCCGACCCACGTGGAGAACTCCGCCGGGATCGCCATCGTGTAGTGGCCCGCGGCGATGAGGATGCCGCCCCACAGCACGCTCCGGTAGGAGCCGAGGACCCGGTCCGCGATCCAGCCGCCGCCCACGGACACCAGATAGACCATGGTGCCGTAGCCGGCCGCGATCGACGCCGCGTTGCCGGCCTCCATCGCGAGCCCGTCGTCCGCGACCGAGGCGGTGAAGTACAGGACGAGGATGGCCTGCATCCCGAGGAACGAGAACCGCTCCCAGACCTCGAGGCTGAACAGCGTGGCCAGGCCGCGCGGGTGGCCGAAGAACGACCTGTCGTGCGGCTCGCGCTCGGGTGTCGGTTCGACGGCGGCGGCGTCCTCGGTGGTCACAGGCTCTCCAGGGTTCGGGGACAGGTCTGGCCGCGAGCCGGCCACGTCACGCCTGGCCCGGGCCGGCCGTCGACCCTACCTGTCGTGCTCCCGCCAGGGTCTCACCGCCCGGCCGGTGGGACCCGTCGAACCGTCAGGCCGCCGCGAGCCGGCGCCGCAACCCGTCGCGGACGTCCGGCCACTCGTCGTCGACGATCGAGAAGTACGCGGTGTCCCCCACCGTGCCGTCGGCGGCGACGCGGTGCTTGCGCAGCACGCCCTCGGGCTTCGCGCCGAGGCGCTGGATGGCCGCGCACGAGCGCGTGTTGCGCGAGTCGGCGCGCAGCGCGACGCGGCGCATCCCCCACTCCTCGAACGCGTGCCGCAGCAGCAGGAGCTTGCACGCGGGGTTGGTCGTGCCGCCCCACCAGTCGCGCCCGTAGAACGTGGTGCCGATCTCCACGCGGCGCGGCCCGGGGGCCAGCTCGTAGAAGCGCGTGGACCCGCGGACCGCGCCGTCGTCGCCCACGACGGCGAACGCCATCGTGCCGGGCGTGGCGACCCCGGCGTCGATCCACGCCTCGAGGTCCGCGACGGTCGTCGGGACGGGCGAGGTCATGCCGAACCAGAGGTCGGCGTCGACGAGGGGGAGCAGCGCCGCGGCGTGCTGCGGGCCGAGGGGCTCCAGGCGCACGCCGTGGCCGGCGAGGACGAGGTCGTGGGTCACGCACCCATCCTCGCCGACCCTGCACCTGGGCACGTTCTCGCGCCGCATGCCGAGCACATCTGCATGCTCGGCGCAGGATGGGGGTCATGGACGACGCCCTGCACGAGATGACCGCCGCCCGGCTGCGTGACCTGCTGCGCGCGGGCGAGCTCACGCCGACCGAGGTGGCCGACCACTTCCTGTCCCGGATCGAGCGCGCCAACCCCGCCCTGGGGGCCTTCGTCAGCGTCACCCCCGAGGCGGCGCGCGAGCGGGCGGCGCGCCTCGAGCGCGACGGCGCGGAGGCCTGGGGCGTGCTGTGGGGGCTGCCCGGCGGGGACAAGGACCTGTGGCTGCGGGCCGGCGTGCCCGCCGGGTTCGGCTCCCGCGCCTTCGCCGGCGACGACGCCGTGGTGGTTCCGGTGAGCGACGAGATCGTCGACGTCCTCGACGCCGCCGGCATGGTGAGCCTCGGCCGCACGACGGCGCCCGAGCTCGGCTTCCCCGCGTACACGGAGCCGCTGGCCGGGCCGGTGGCGCGCAACCCGTGGGACCCGGCGCTCGGGGCGGGCGGGTCGAGCGGCGGCGCCGCCGTCGCCGTCGCCGCGGGCCTGCTGCCGTGCGCGCCCGGGTCGGACGGCGGCGGCTCGGTGCGCATCCCCGCGGCGGCGTGCGGCGTCGTCGGGCTCAAGCCGAGCCGCGGCCTCGTCCCCGCGGGGTCGGGGCAGGAGTCGCTCGGCGGTCTGGTCGTGGACGGGCCTCTCGCCCGCACCACGGAGGACACCGCGCTGCTGCTCGAGGGGATGCTCACCCGGACGCCCGACGGGCGGGTGGCGCACCCGCTGACGCTGCGCGCGCCGTCGGCCCGGGCCGGGGAGTACCTGGCCGCGGCCCGCCGCGGCGAGGTGGCGGGAGAGGGCGGCGAGGACGTGCGGGGCCGCTTCCGGATCGCCGTCACGACCGACTCCGCCTGGGACGACTTCTACGCGATCTCGACGTCGGACGAGGCGCGCGCCGCGCTCGACACCGGCGTGGCGACGCTCACCGGGCTCGGGCACGAGGTGGACGGCCTGTCCCTGGAACCCGACCCGACGTACGGCCCCGCGTTCCGCACCCTGTGGATGGCGGGCGCGTCCGCGGTGCCGATCGACGACCCCGCACGCCTCGACCGCCTCGAGCCGCTCACCCGGTGGCTCGTCGGCCGCGGCCGCCAGGTGCCCGCCCGCGAGCTCGCCGAGGCGTTGCGCGCCCTCACCGCCTTCGAGCGCCGGCTGGTCGCGCAGGTGTCGCGGTTCGACGCCGTCGTCACCCCCGCCCTCGCGATGACGCCCCGCCCGCTCGGCTGGTTCGACCCCGAGGACCCCGAGCGCAACTTCGAGCAGCAGTGCCAGTACACGCCGTGGACGTCGATGCTCAACGTGGCCGGCCTGCCCGCGATCACCGTGCCCACGCGGTGGACCGACGACGGGCTGCCGATGGGCGTGCAGCTGATCGGGCGGCCGGGCGGGGAGACGACGCTCCTCGCCCTCGCCGCACAGCTCGAGGACCGGCTGCTCTGGGCGGACCGGCACCCGCCGGCCTGGTGATCAGGCGGGAACCCGCTCCGCCGTCGCGCCGTCGAGGGGCGGGTAGCTCTCGCCGCCCACCCGCTCCGCCGCCGCGATGTACCCGGCCAGGGCCGAGCGCGAGCGGGCGAGCCTCGCCATCTGGTCCTCCAGGCGCCGCAGGCGGGAGCGCATCGCGGTCAGGAGCTCGACACAGCCGGGCAGCTGCGGCTCCTCGCCGACCGCGCACGGCAGCACGGAGGCGATGTCCTCGGACGACAGGCCCGCGTCGAGCAGGTGCCGGATCTGCCGCACCCGCAGCACGGCCCCCTCGTCGAACTCGCGGTAGCCGTTCGAGCGCCGGGCGACGTCCAGCAGGCCCTGGGCCTCGTAGTAGCGCAGCTGGTGCGTCCGCACGCCCGTGCGGCGGCTCAGCTCCCCGATCCGCATCCCGCTCCCCCTTGACCTTCACACCGGTATGAACGTCGACGATGCTGCCATGGTCACCAGAACCCACAAGCCGTCGTCCCCCGCCCCCGTCTCCGTCGTCGGTCTCGGCCTCATGGGCCGCGCGCTCGCCGGCGCGTTCCTCAGGGCCGGGCACCCCACCACCGTGTGGAACCGCACCCCCGCCAAGGCCGACGCGCTGGTGGCGGACGGCGCGCACCTGGCGCCCTCGGCGGCCGCGGCGCTCCGCCCCGACGGCCTGACGGTCGTCTGCCTCACCGACGACGACGCCGTGCGCGAGCTGATCGGCCAGGACGGTGTCGACGTCGCCGGCGCCACGCTGGTCAACCTCACGTCCGGCAGCTCCTCGCAGGCCAGGGAGACCGCCCGGTGGACCGCCCGACGCGGCGCGCGATACCTCGACGGCGCGATCATGGCCGTGCCCTCCGCGATCGGGACGGCGGACGCGGTCGTCCTGCACAGCGGGCCCCGGACCGACTTCGACGCGCACGCGGCCACGCTCGCGGCGCTCGGCACCGTCACCCACCTCGGCGAGGACCCCGGGCTGGCGTCCCTCTACGACGCGGCCGGCCTCACGATGATGTGGAGCGTCCTCGACGCGTGGCTGCACGGCACCGCCATGCTCCGGACGGCCGGGGTGGACGCCGCCGCCTTCGCGCCGTTCGCCCGGCAGATCGCGGAGGGCGTGGCCGCGTGGCTGCCCGGTTACGCGGAGCAGGTCGACCGCGGCCGGTTCCCGGCCGAGGCCTCGGCCCTCGAGACGGACGCGCGTGCGATGGCGCACCTCGTCGAGGAGAGCGAGGCGCTGGGCGTGAGCACCGAGCTGCCGAGACTGCTCAAGGCCGTGGCCGACCGTGGCGTCGCCGCGGGCCACGGTCACGAGCAGTACCCGGTGCTGATCGAGGAGTTCGGCCGCCCGACGCCCTGACCTGCCGGTCGCCGGCCGGAGGACCACGGCCTGAGACGTCGGCGTGCGAGCCGGCGGGCACGCGCCTACGGTCGGTCTTCGAGGTCGTTCGTCTGACGGAAGGAGCCCCGATGGGACTGGGAGACAAGGCCAAGCACCTGGCGGAAGAGGCCGAAGGCAAGGCCAAGGAGGCCACGGGCAAGCTCACCGACGACGAGAGCAAAGAGGCCGAGGGCAAGGCCCAGCAGGCCAGCGCGAACCTCAAGCAGGCGGGCGACGACGTCAAGGACGCGTTCAAGGGCTGACCCGCTGACACGACGGGGCGCCACCGCACGGTGGCGCCCCGTCGTCATGTCCGCCCGGGGCGGGACCGACGGCTCAGAGGTCGTCGGGCAGGCAGCCGAAGGCCTCGTCGGCGCCCAGCGCGGCGGTGGCGAGCAGCCCCTCGAGGCCGGAGCCCTCGGGCACGGGGCGAGGGTCGTCGACGACGACCCACAGCCCGTCCACGACGTCGTACCGCGCCTGCGGCCCCTCGGTCACGAGCGAGCGGACGGCGGCGACGAGCCGCTCGAC
Source organism: Isoptericola sp. NPDC056134 (assembly GCF_042264825.1). Lineage (NCBI taxonomy): Bacteria > Bacillati > Actinomycetota > Actinomycetes > Micrococcales > Promicromonosporaceae > Isoptericola > Isoptericola sp. NPDC056134. The sequence goes on along the minus strand of NZ_JBHJVM010000006.1, from coordinate 36,331 downwards.
CTCCTCGCCCGCCGTGCCGAGGCCCACCGACGCGCGGACGGCCCCGGCATCGAACCCGAGGCGGCCGAGCAGCGGGTGGGCGCAGAACCGGCCGTCGCGCACCCCGATGCCGTGCTCGGCGGACAGGTACGCGGCGACGAGGCCCGGGTCGTACCCGGAGACCGTGAACGTCACGACCCCCACCGGGTCGACGGCGTCGTCCCACACGTGCACGACCTCGACGCGCTCGACCTCGCCCAGCCCGTCCACGAGGCGGCGCCGCAGGGCGTCCTCGTGCTCGCCGGCGACCCACGGGTCGAGCGCGGCGAGCTCGTCGCACGCGGCCGCGAGCGCCACCGCGCCCACGACGTTGGGCGAGCCGGCCTCGTGCCGGGCGGGGCCCTCGTGCCACTCGGTGGTGGTGGTGCGGACCCGGCGCACGGCGCCGCCGCCGGCGAGGTACGGGGTGCCGGCGTCGAGCCAGTCGCGGCGTCCGACCAGGGCGCCCGCCCCGAAGGGCGCGTACGTCTTGTGGCCCGAGAAGGCGACGTAGTCGACGCCCGTCTCCGCGAGCGAGAAGCGGCGGTGCGGCACCAGCTGGGCGCCGTCGAGCACGACGCGCGCGCCCGCGCCGTGCGCCGCGGCGACGACGTCGGCCACGGGCAGCGCCTCGCCGGTCACGTTCGACGCGCCGGTGAGCGCCAGCAGGGCGTAGGGGCGGCCCGCCGCGGCGGCGGAGCTCAGCTCCTCCTCGATCTCCGCGAGGGTGGCGGACACGGACGGCCCGCCGGTGACGACGGTCGCGTCGGTGACGCGCTGCCAGGGCAGCAGGTTGGCGTGGTGCTCGATGTCGAGCACGAGGACGCGGCCCGGCTCGCCGGTGGCCGGGTCGGCGGGCACGCAGCCCGCGAGCAGGTTGAGCGAGTCCGTGGTGTTGCGGGTGACGATCGTGAGGTCGTCCTCGCGGGCGCCGACGAACGCGCCGATCGTGCGGCGCGCCGTCTCGTACAGGGCGGTCGAGACCTGGGACAGGTAGCCGGCGCCGCGGTGCACGCTGGCGTACAGCGGCAGCACGCGCGCGACCCGGTCCGCCACGGACTGCAGGGCCGGCGCCGACGCCGCGACGTCGAGGTTGGCGTACGGCACCTGGCGGCCGTCGACGAGCGGCACGAGCGTGTCGCCGCCGACGACGGGCAGCACGGGGGCGACGTCGTGCACGGCGGCGGCGCGCGCGGCGGGCACCGCAGGCGCAGTGGTGAGCGTGGTCATGCGTGGTCCTCCTCGGTCGTGCCGGGGAGGTGGCTCCCCGCGCTTGCCCGCACGCCGGACGGCGCGGGGCCAGGTCGTCACCCGGGGCACCCCGCCGCGAGAGGAGGGTTGCCGGCCAGCGAGCCGGGGCTTCGCGCTGGCGCTCTTGACCTGCCGCCCATCGTGCGTGCGCGGCACCTCGCGGTCAAGCGGATCCGGCGTCCTTCTCACGATGCGGTCGAGGGTGGCCACCTCGGGTTCGGCGTCGCCGGCGCGCGACCCGGGGGACGCGCGGCGTTCGCGTCGCGAGACGGGGTGACCAGCACGCGGACGGCGGGCGTACGATCGCCACGACCATCCCGAGCGGCCGAGTGACGTGGCACGTCGACGCCGCAGCAACCCGCGGGCCGGTCGTCGGCGACGGCGGCCGTACCGGACGAGGGTGCTACCGCCACGACCGATGGGAGGACTGCGATGAGCACCCAGATCGATCCCCGCCCCGCCGAGGGCTACGCCGGCGACCTCACCCCGCAGCAGGCGTGGGACCTGCTCGCCGGCGACCCCGACGCCGTCCTCGTGGACGTGCGCACCGAGGGCGAGTGGCGCGCGATCGGCGTGCCGGACACCGCCACTGCCGGCAAGGCCCCCCTCTTCGTCGAGTGGGTGCAGGCGGGCGGTCGCCCCAACGCCGGCTTCCTCGCCGAGCTGGCCGCCGCGGGCGTGACCGCCGACAGCCCGATCGTCTTCCTGTGCCGCTCCGGTCAGCGCTCGATCGGCGCGGCGCGCCTCGCGACGGCGTCCGGCCTGGGCCCGGCGTACAACGTGCTCGAGGGCTTCGAGGGCGGCCCCGGCTTCGACGGCGTCCGCGACCGCGAGGGCTGGAAGGTGCGCGGCCTGCCCTGGGGCGCGTACGACGACGCCGCGACGCAGGCAGCCCGGCAGCAGGCCTCGGAGCAGGCCCGATGAGCGACGCGCAGGTCCCCACCGGCCCCGGCGCCGACCCCACGACCTTCGGCGGCTCGCGCCCGCTGCCCGCCTCGGTCCGGCCCGCGACCCTCGCCGTGCGGGGCGGGCACCGCCGCTCGGACTTCCAGGAGATGTCCGAGGGCCTGTTCCTCACCCAGGGGTACACCTACGGCTCGGCCGCGGACGCCGAGGCGGCGTTCGCCGGCGAGCGGTCCCAGTTCCTGTACTCGCGGTACGGCAACCCCACGGTGCACACGTTCGAGGAGCGGCTGCGCCTCATCGAGGGCGCCGAGGCCTGCTACGCCACGGCGTCGGGCATGTCGGCGGTGTTCAACACCCTCGCCGCGCTGGTCTCCAGCGGTTCGCGCATCGTGTCGGCGCGGGCCCTGTTCGGGTCCACCAACGTCATCTACGACGAGATCCTCGCCAAGTGGGGGGTGGACGTCGACCTGGTCGACGGGCACGTCACCTCGCAGTGGGAGGAGGCCCTGGCCACGCCGGCCGACGTCGTGTTCTTCGAGTCGCCGTCCAACCCCATGCAGGACCTCGTGGACGTGCGGCGGGTGGCGGAGCTCGCGCACGCCGCCGGTGCGGTCGTCGTCGTGGACAACGTGTTCGCGACGCCCGTGCTGCAGAAGCCGCTCGAGCTCGGCGCCGACGTCGTCGTGTACTCGGCCACCAAGCACATCGACGGGCAGGGTCGCGTGCTCGGCGGCGCGATCCTCGGCTCGGAGGAGTTCCTCGCCGGGCCGGTGCAGACGTTCGTGCGCAACACGGGCCCGTCGCTGAGCCCGTTCAACGCGTGGGTGCTGCTCAAGGGCCTGGAGACGCTCGACGTGCGCGTGCGCGCCCAGAACGCGGCGGCCCTGGAGGTCGCGACCGCGCTCGAGGCGCTCGACGGCGTGACCGGGGTGCGCTACCCGTTCCTGCCCTCGCACCCGCAGCACGAGCTCGCCAAGGCGCAGCAGTCGGGCGGCGGCACGGTCGTGACGTTCGACCTCGCGGTGCCCGGGGGCACCGAGCCGGCGGAGGCGAAGAAGCGGACGTTCGCGTTCCTCGACGCCCTGCAGGTCGTCGACATCTCCAACAACCTCGGCGACGCGAAGTCGATCATCACGCACCCCGCCACGACGACGCACCGCAAGCTCGGCCCGGAGGGCCGCGCCAAGGTCGGCATCGCCGAGACCACCGTGCGGCTGTCGATCGGCCTCGAGGACCCGCGGGACATCGTGGAGGACGTCGAGCAGGCGCTGCGCGCCTGAGCTCCCGCGACGTGTCGGAGGCCCCTGCCGGGCTCGGGCCCGGCACGTCCGACGAGGAGGACCTGTGGGGACACGGCACGACGTCGACTTCCTGTTCGGCGCGTGGCGCGTCCGTCATCGCCGCTGGACCGAACCCCTGGCCCCGGGTTCGACGACGGGCACCTGGACCGAGTTCGACACCGAGGCCGTCGCCGGGCAGATCCTCGACGGCCTCGGGAACGCGGACGACACGTCCGGCACCCGCGGAATTCCCTGGGCCGCCCGCCGCGGCCGTGCCTACGGTCGCCCCGTGCCCGACCCGATCTTCGCCGACCCCACGCTGGCCCGGCTGTACGACCCGCTCGACCCGGACCGCCGCGACCTCGATCCGTACCTGGCCCTCGCCCGCGAGCTGGGCGCGCGCCAGGTGCTCGACGTCGGCTGCGGCACGGGCGCGCTCGCCGTGCTGCTCGCGGCGGAGGGCATCGACGTCGTCGGCCTCGACCCGGCGGGCGCGTCGCTCGACGTGGCCCGCGGCAAGCCCGGCGCCGGGCGCGTGCGCTGGCTGCACGGCGACGCCACCACGCTGCCGCCGTTGCAGGTGGACCTCGCCACGATGACCGGGAACGTCGCGCAGGTCTTCCTCACCGACGACGACTGGGCGGCGACACTCGGGGGCGTGCACGCCGCGCTCCTCCCGGGCGGTCGCCTCGCGTTCGAGACCCGCGACCCGGCGCGGCGGTCCTGGGAGCGCTGGACGCGCGAGCGCACGCACCGGCGCAGCGACGTGGCGGGGTTCGGCGTCGTCGAGACGTGGACGGACCTGGTCGACGTCTCGCTGCCGCTCGTGACGTTCCGCGGCACGTTCGTCCTGGCCGACGGACGGGTCCTGCGCTCGGACTCGACCCTCCGGTTCCGGGAGCACGACGAGCTGGCGGCGTCGCTCGAGACTGCCGGCTACGTCGTCGAGCAGGTGCACGACGCGCCCGACCGGCCCGGGCTGGAGTGGGTCTTCGTCGCCCGGGCGGTCGAGCGCGGCTGACGCGGTCTCAGCGCGCCGTGCGGACGACCATCTTCCCGGTGTTGGCGCCGGCCATCATGTCGAGGAACGCCTGCGGGGCGTTCTCGATGCCGTCGACCACGGTCTCGTCGTAGGCGATCTTCCCGTCCGCGAACCACCCGGTCATGAGCTCGCGGAACTCGGCGCCGTGGTGGAGGTAGCCGCCCAGGGTGAAGCCCTCGAGCCGGAGGCCCCTGGTGATGAGGTTCGCCATGTTGTCCGGGCCGGGCAGGCGGTCGGTGGCGTTGTAGCCGGCGATGGCCCCGCACAGCGCGACCCGGCCGCCGTCGTTCATCACGTCGAGCGCCGCGGTGAGGTGGTCGCCGCCGACGTTGTCGAAGAAGACGTCGACGCCGCCCGGCACCAGCGCGGGGAGCTGCTCGCGGACCGGGGCGTCCTTGTAGTTGAGGGCGGCGTCGTAGCCGTACTTCGAGGTGAGCAGCTCGACCTTCTCGGCCGACCCGGCCGACCCGACGACCCGCTCCGCGCCGAGCAGGCGCGCGATCTGGCCGGCCGCGGTGCCGACGGCGCCCGCCGCACCCGAGACGAACACCGTGTCGCCGGGCTTCATGCCCGCGATCGCGGTGAGGCCGACGTAGGCCGTGAGCCCCGTCATGCCGAGGATGCCCAGGTGGAGGGACAGCGGCACCCCGGGGAGCTCGGGCACGACGCGGAAGCCGCGCGCGTCCTCCTGCGCGACGTCGCGCCAGCCGTGCTGGTGCAGCACCACCGCGCCCACCGGGACGTCGTCGGACGCCGACTCGACGACGCGCCCGATCGCGCCGCCCGTCATGGTCTCCCCCAGCGCGAAGGGCGGGGTGTAGCTCTTCACGTCGTTCATGCGCCCGCGCATGTACGGGTCGACGGAGACGAACTCGTTGGCCACGCGGACCTGGCCCGGCTCGAGGTCGCCGTAGGTGACCTGGACCGTGCGGAAGTCGTCGGGCGCGGGCCACCCGGTGGGGCGGGCGGCGAGCTGGACCTGGGTGCTGACGATGGAGGACATGCGGGTGTGGTGCCTACTTCCGGGGTCGATGATCAGGATGCGAGGCCGACGACGAGCGCGACGACCGCGAGCAGCGGCGCGGCGCCCTGCGGGACGGCGGCCCGGCGCTTGTCGGGCGAGGAGAGGAACAGGACGAGGGCGGCGGCGAGCATGCTGCCGGTGCCGGCCAGCACGAGGGCCGCGCCCGCACCGTTGGTGCCGGCGGCGACGAGCACGATGCCGATCGCGGTCACGACGGCGAGGAACAGGTTGTAGAAGCCCTGGTTGAAGGCCAGCTCGCGCGTGGCGGCGGCCTCCTGCTCGGTCGTGCCGAACGTGGCGCGCGCCCGGGGGGTGGTCCACGCGACCGACTCGAGCCAGAAGATGACCACGTGGAGCGCCGCGGCGATCCCGGCCAGGACGAGCCCTGCGACGACCATCGGTTCTCCCTGCTGCCTGCCGGCGCACCCGCCGGTCGATTCTGTAACGGTCGGTCCACTGTATATACTGCAACGAGCGTTACACAACTTGGAGGAACGATGGGCAGGGCGCAGGGGTTCGAGACCGAGCAGGCGGTCCGGGCGGCGCGCGAGGTGTTCTGGCGCGACGGGTACGCGGAGGCGTCCGTCCCCGCGCTCGAACGCGCCACCGGGCTGAACCGGTCGAGCATCTACCACGCCTTCGGCTCCAAGCGCGGGCTCTTCGACGCCGCCGTGCAGAGCTACCTGGACGAGGTCGTGCGGCCACGGCTGCGCCCGCTCGTGGCCGACGACGTCGCCCCCGGAGCGCTCGTCGAGTACCTCACCGGCCTGCGCGCGGCGCTCGCCCGCGCGGACGAGGTCCAGGGCACCTCGGGCTGCCTGCTGGTCAACACGTCGGGCTCCCCCATCGCGGCCGACGACGCCGTGCGCCGCACCGTCGCCGACTACCGCGCCGAGCTGCGCGCCGCCCTGCGGCGCGGGGTGGTCGCGCGGCGACCGGACGCGACACCCGCCGACGCCGACCGGCTCGCCGACGTCTGCACGGCCCTGGTCATCAGCGCCTTCACCCTGGTGCGCGTGGACCCGCCGAGCGCGCTGCACTGCCTGGACACCGCCGTCGACGTGCTCGACCACTGACGCCGCACGCGCGACCACCCGGCTGTCGACGGGTGGTGCGTCGCGGCGGCCGGGAATCGCTGACCCGACGGTCAGCCGCCCGGGACCACGAGCCCGGTGTCGTACGCCCACACCACGAGCTGCACGCGGTCGCGCGCACCGGTCTTGGTCATGATCCGGCTGAGGTGCGACTTCACCGTGCTGGGCTCGAGGAACAGCGCCGCGGCGATCTCCGCGTTGGACGGCCCCCGGCACAGCAGCGCGACGATCTCCCGCTCGCGCGCGGTGAGCAGCCCGGTCGCGGCCGGGTCGGGCACGACGGGGCCGCGGCGCCGCGCGAACTCGTCGATGACGCGCCGCGTCAGGGTCTGGTCCACCAGCCCGTCCCCCGCGGCGACCCGGCGCACGGCGTCGACGAGCACCTCGGGCTCGGCGTCCTTGAGCAGGAAGCCGGACGCGCCGGCCTCCAGCGCGCCGAACACGTAGTCGTCGAGGTCGAACGTGCTGACCACGAGCACGGGCACCGGGTCGACGACGCCCGGCCCGGCGAGCTCCCGCGTCGCGGTGATGCCGTCGCCGCCGGGCATGCGCACGTCCATGCACACGACGTCGGGCCGCTCGCGGCGGGCCACGCGGACGGCGTCGGCGCCGTTCGACGCCTCCCCCACGACCTCGAGGCCCTCGCTCTGCAGGATCACGGTGAACCCGGCGCGCACCACCGCCTGGTCGTCCACGAGCACGACGCGCGTCATCGGGCGCCCTGCCCGACACGCACCGACCGGTCCTCGGCGCCCGCGGGGCGCGGCACGACGAGCCGCACCAGCCAGCCGCCGCCGGACGTGCGCCGGGCGGTGAGCCGGCCGCCCACGAGCTCCGCGCGCTCGGTCATGCCGATGACGCCGTGCCCCGGGCCCGCCTCCTGCGGCGACGCGGTCGACGCCGACCGGTCGGCCGGGCCGTTGCGCACGGTGACCGCCAGCTCGTCCTCGTCGTACATGGTCTCGACGTCGACGGCGCTGCCCGGCGCGTGCCGGCGGGCGTTGGCGAGCGACTCCTGCAGCACCCGGTACACGGTGAGCTGCACGGTGGGCGGGAGGCCGTAGGGCTCGCCCCGCCGCGTCTCCTGCACCCGCGTGCCCGTGCTGCGGGCGAGGTCGATCAGCGCGGGCACGTCGGCGAGGGTCGGCTGCGGGGCCGACGGCACGTCGTCGCCCTCGCCGGTGTCGCGGAGGATGCCGACGACGAGGCGCAGGTTGTCGAGCGTCTCCCGCCCCTGCCCGCGGATCCAGCGCAGCGACTCCTTCGCCCGCTCGGGGTCTCCCGTGACGAGCCGCTCCGCGGCGGCCGCCTGCACGACGATGCCGGACAGGTGGTGCGCCGCGACGTCGTGCAGCTCGCGGGCCATGCGGCCCCGCTCCGCGAGGACGGCCTGGGCGGCGAGCGCCTCGCGCTCCCGCTCGGCCTGCGCCACGCGCGCCCGCAGCTGGGCCAGCAGCTCGCGCCGGGTGCCGACGTACGCGCCGACGAGGACCGCGCCGAGGTAGACCACCAGCGCGGACACCAGCCCGCCCCACAGCTGGGTGCCGACGGTCACGCCGAGCTCCGCCACCGTCGCGGGGCCGCCCAGCACGTACCCGAGCAGCACCTGCACGACGGCGGCGCCCGCCGCCGCGCCGAGGGCCGGCCGTCGAGGGGCCTGCACGCCCACCGAGTAGGCGGCGACCAGGGTCGCCGGCGCCTGGAAGCTCACGAACGGCGGCAGCAGCGGTGCCAGCGCGAGCTGCCCGAGCAGCACGAGCGCGAGGCACAGCATCGGGAACCGGCGCCGCAGCGTGAGCGCCATCGCCTGCCCGACGAGGACGACGCATGCCGTCACCTGTGCACCGGTGCTCATCCCGTCCACCGACGCCTGGGCCCCGAACGACTCTCCGAGGCTCGACGACACCACCTGCAGCAGCGTCAGGAGCAACGCGACCGACAGCGCCGCGATGACGGCGCCGAGCAGCGCGTCGCGTCCCGTGGCGGTCCGGACGCCGAAAGCGTCGAGCCTCCGTCGCAGCGCGTCGAGCACAGGTCCTCCGTCGGTGTCGGGATGGCTGTCTGGATGCTTCTCTGGACGATCTCGGGGTGACCGTCGAGCCCGGCCCACGGTACGCCGTCCGGGGCCGGGCACGACCCGTCGTCGCTGGTCAGGCGGATATCGATCGGATATCAGGCGAGGTCACGACGGCGGAGGACGGCGCCCGCGGTGACGAGCAGCACGGCCGCCCAGGCGACCAGCCCCGCCAGCGCCGCGGCGGCACCGAGCGCCGGGCCGGCGCCCGTCGTCGCCCCGAAGAGCTGGGCGGCGCCCTGACCCGCCGACGCGAGGGACCCGAGGGTGATCGGCAGCCACGACGTCGCCGTCGTCGCGCCGCCCGTGAGGACGAGCGCGGCGGCCTGGATCATCGGTTCCACGAGGGCGAGCGCCACGACCACGACGATCGCCGCGACCTGCCCCCGCACGAGGGTACCGACGGCGAGCCCCAGCCACGAGAGCAGGACCATCGCCGTGAGACCTCGCCCCCAGACGCCGAGCGCCTCGCCGGGCCCGATCGCCAGGCTCGCGCCGGGCGTCGTCGCGACCGCGAGGACCAGCCCGACGGCCGTGACCAGCGCGAGCGCCACCCCGATCGCGAGCGCGGCCGTCGCCGTCGCGCCCGCCTTGCCGGCGAGGATCCGCAGCCGGTCCGGCACGGCCAGCGCCATGGGCACGATGCCGCCGGTGCGGAAGTCCGTCGTGGCCGCGAGCGCGCCGAGCAGCAGCACGCACAGCGCGGTGACGCCGCTGGAGCCGGACCCGGCGGGCCCGTTGCCCATGAGGTCGAGCAGCGACCGCTGGGCGGCGGCGGACCCGAGATCCGTGGCGGCGGCGAGACCGGACAGGAGCTCGCTGGTGTCCGCCGGGGACATCTGCGGCCCGACGTGGAACCCGGCGTCCGCCCCGCCCAGCGCCTCGAGGGTGCGCAGCGTGCGCGGCAGCACGAGCGTGAGGGTCTGCGCGAGGAGCATGCCCGCGACGGCGACGATCCCGATGACCCAGGGCGTCCGGGTGCTGCGCAGCTTGAGCAGCTCGGCCCTGAACACGGCGAGAGACATCAGCGGACTCCTTCGGTGGCGGCGGTGAGGTCGAGGTACACGTCCTCGAGGCTCCGGTCGGTGGTGACGAGCTCGCGCAGCGTGCCCGCGGCGACGACGCGGCCCTGGCCGACGACGACCAGGTCGTCCGCGACCTGCGCCACCTCGCCCAGCACGTGGCTGGCCAGCAGCACCGTGCCGCCGTCGTCGGCGAAGGTGCGCAGCAGCTCGCGCAGCCACCGCATCCCGGCCGGGTCGAGGCCGTTGGCGGGCTCGTCGAGCACCAGGACGTCGGGATGGCCGAGCAGCGCGGCGGCGATGCCGAGGCGCTGCCTCATGCCGAGCGAGTAGGTGCGCACGCGGCGGTCGGCGGCGGGGATCATGCCGACGGCGGCGAGCACCTCGTCGACCCGGCGGGCCGGGAGGCGCGACGCCGCGGCGAGCACCCGCAGGTGGTCACGGCCGGTGCGCCCCGGGTGCAGCCCGCCCGCGTCCAGCAGCGCCCCGACCACCAGCGCCGGGCGCTCCAGGTCGGCGTAGCGCCGGCCGTCGAACGTCGCCGTGCCGGCGTCCGCCCGGGCCAGTCCAAGCAGCACGTGCAGGGTCGTGCTCTTGCCCGCGCCGTTCGGGCCCAGCAGGCCCACGACCCGCCCCGGCTCGGCGGTGAAACCCACGTCGTGCACGGCCTCGAAGCCGCCGTAGGACTTGTGCAGCCCCTCGATCCCGATGGTGGTCATCCGTCCCCTCCCTCGTCGTCCGGCGGCCGTCGTTCGCCGTTCCGGTACCCCGAGCCTTCCGGGGAGGGGGTGGCCGGGTCTTGGGGCGGAGGGCGGAACCTCGGTTGCGACTCTCGGGGGAGGTCGTGCGTCCCGGCGCCCGACCGGGCGACGGAGAGGGATCGGGGTCACGCCGCGGCGAAGAGGCGCTCCAGGTGCTGGTCGACGGCCGCCAGCGCGGCCTCCGGCTCGATGACGCCGAGCTCGAGCAGGGGCGTGAACCCGGTCAGTGCCAGGAGGAGGTCCGTCTCGACGTCGGGGTCCCGGTCCGGGGCGATCCGGCCCTGCGCGATCGCCTGGCGGACGAGGCGCTCGACCGTCGCGCGGCCGTCGCGGAGCCCGAGGCCCGCCTGTTCGCGCAGCACCGGGTCGTGCAGCGCCTCGAGGACGTAGGCGGCGCTCATGCGGCTGGACGCGCGGGCGTCGGGGTGCAGGGGCAGCATCTCGGTGAGCACCAGGCGCAGCACGTCCCGGGGGTGCGGCGGTTCCTCGAGCGTGGCGAGCCCCCGCGCGACCCGGTCGGCGGTGCGCTCGGCGGCGAACTCCATCGCGAAGGTCAGCATCGCCGCGCGCGAGGCGAAGTAGTGCTGCAGCTGCCCCAGCGAGACCCCGGCCTCGCGGGCGACCTCCCGCAGGGTCGCCCTGGTCCACCCGTGCTGGTCGACGACGCGCCACAGCGCGTGCGCGATCTCCTCGCGGCGCTGCTGGTGGTCCACCAGCTTCGGCATCGTGCCCCTCCCGGGTTGTCGTACGCTCGACATAATACAGTTGACTGAAAACGGCCAGGACGGGAGCCCTGATGACCGACGCGCAGCCGCCGGCGGCGTTCTTCGACCCGTACGCGGTCGCCATCGACGACGAGGTGGCGATCGCGCTGCTCGCCGAGATGCACCTCAGGAAGGCGATCGAGCGCGGCGACTTCGACGACCTGCCCGGCAGCGGCAAGCCGCTCGACCTGCAGGACCTCCACGACCCGGACTGGTGGCTGAAGGCCTTCATGCGCCGCGAGAAGCTCGTGGTGCTGCCGCCCTCGATCCAGCTGCGCAAGGACGACGCCGCGCTGGACGGGCTCCTCGACGAGCTGTGGAGCGAGGACGACGTGCGCGAGGAGGTCGAGGAGTTCAACCGACGGGTCCTGCGCGGCCGCTACCAGCCGGCGGCCGGGCCGCCGCTGGTCACCATGCCGCGCGACGTCGAGGCGACGGTCACCGCCTGGGCGGACCGCCGCGAGGCGCGGGCCGCCCAGGCGCGCGAGCAGGCGCGCGAGCAGGCGCGGGCCGAGGCGGCGGCCGAGGACGGCCGTCGCCGGTCCCGTCGACGGGCCCGCCGACGACGATCTCGCTGACGACGGCGCCCGGCCCGGCGATCGTCGTCGGGGGTGCGCCGGGTCCGTGGCGACGCCCTGTGGAGGAACGGCGGCCCGTGTCGGCGCGGGCCCGTAACCTGGCCGACGTGCTGCACGTCCACCGGTCCGAGCGCTCCGACGCGCTGGTCGCTCCCCTCGCCGACGTGCTCGCCGTGCCGCCGGACGACCCGTTCACGCCCGACGTCGTCGCCGTGCCCACGCGCGGGATCGAGCGCTGGCTGGCGCAACGGCTGTCGCACCGGCTCGGGGTCCCCGGGGGCTCGGGCGCGGGCATCTGCGCCAACGTGGACTTCTCCTCGCCGTCGCGGTTGGTCGCCTCCGCGGTGACGGCGGTCACCGGCGTCGACCCCGACGACGACCCGTGGCGCCGCGCCCGGCTCGTGTGGCCGGTGCTGGAGACGATCGACGCGTCCCTCGACGAGGGCTGGGCCGCGCCGCTCGCGCGGTACGTCGGGGAGGACGGCGACGGCGTGCGGCGCTCGCGCCGCGTCGCGCTCGCGCAGCGCGTGGCGGAGCTGTTCGCCGCGTACGCGCAGCAGCGGCCCGCCCTGCTCGCCGCCTGGCTCGACGGCCGTGACGACGACGGCGCCGGCGCGCCCGTCCCTGACGACCTCGCGTGGCAACCGCGGCTGTGGCGGCGGGTACGCGAGCGGGTGGACGCGCCCGGGCCCGCGGAGGTGCTGACGGAGGCGGTCGGCGTGCTGCGCACCGACCCGGGCGCGGTCGACCTCCCCGCCCGGCTGTCCGTCTTCGGCCCCACCCGGCTGCCGGAGGACCAGCGGGAGGTGCTCGCCGCGCTCGCGCTGCACCGCGACGTCCACCTGTGGCTGCCGCAACCGTCACCCGCGCTGTGGCAGTCGGTCGAAGGCCTGGTCGCCGAGGGCGCCGTCGCCGGGGCGCGTCGTGACGACCTGCCCCCGGCCGCACGCCACGCCCTGCTGGCCTCGACCGCGCGCGACTCGGTCGAGCTGCAGCTCAGGCTCTCCGGCGCCCTCGACGCCGACGATGACGGAGCCCCCGAGGTCCGTGTCTCCTCCCACCCGGCGCCGCCGCCCCCGGGGACGCTGCTGGGCGCGCTCCAGGCGGCCCTGCGCGCGGACGACCCCGACGCCGCGCCCGTGCAGGTCGCCCCCGACGACCGCAGCGTCCAGGTGCACGCCTGCCACGGCCGCGCGCGCCAGGTCGAGGTGCTGCGCGAGGTGCTCACCGGGCTGTTCGCCGCCGACCCCACGCTGGAGGCGCGCGACGTCATCGTCATGTGTCCCGACGTCGAGTCGTTCGCCCCGCTCGTGACGGCCACGTTCGGCGCCGCGCCCGACGGCGTCACCCAGGTGCACCCCGGCCAGCGGCTGCGGGTCAGCCTCGCCGACCGGGGGCCCGGCGTCATCAACCCCGTGCTCGGCGTGCTGGCGACCCTGCTGCGGCTGGCCGACGGGCGCGTCACGGCGTCGGAGGTGCTCGACCTCGCCACGACCGAGCCCGTGCGCCGCCGCTTCCGCCTCTCCGACGACGACCTCGACCGCTGGCGCGACTGGGCCGTCGAGGTCGGGGTGCGCTGGGGCGAGGACGGGTCCCGGCGGGAGCGTTTCGGCATCGACCCGCGGGTGCGGCAGGGCACCTGGGACGCGGCCCTGGACCGGGTGCTGCTGGGCGTCGCGATGGCCGAGGAGGACTCGCGGTTCGTGGGCCCGGCGCTGCCGCTCGACGACGTCGGTTCCACCGACGTGGACGTCGCGGGCCGGTTCGCCGAGCTGGTCTCCCGCCTGACCGGGCTGCTCGCCGACCTCGACGGCACCCACCCGCTGGAGCACTGGCTCGACACCCTGGACCGGGCCGTCACGCTGCTCGCGGACCCGGCGCCGGACGACGCATGGCAGTCGCTGCAGGCGCACCGCGTGCTCGGCGACGTGCGGGCCGCGGGCGCTGGCCGGGCCACCGCGGGCGACGGGCTGCGGCTGGAGGACGTGCGTGCCCTGCTCGCCGACCGGCTGGCCGGGCGCCCCACGCGCGCGGGCTTCCGCACCGGCGCGCTCACCGTGTGCTCGTTGGAGCCCATGCGTGCCGTCCCGCACCGCGTGGTGTGCCTGCTGGGCATGGAGGACGGCGCGTTCCCCCGGTCCGCGACGCCCGACGGCGACGACCTCCTCGCCCGCGACCCGCTGCTGGGCGAGCGCGACCGGCGCAGCGAGGACCGGCAGATCTTCCTCGACGCGCTCACCGCCGCGCGCGAGCACCTGGTGGTGCTGCACTCCGGCGCCGACGAGCGCACCGGCGCCGCCCGCCCGCCCGCCGTGCCCGTCGCCGAGCTGCTGGACGCTCTCGACCGGGTCGGCGAGGCGTCGGACGGCGGGTCGGTGCGGCGGCAGGTCGTGGTGCGGCACCCGCTGCAGGTGGTGGGCGAGCGCAACTTCGAGGCCGGCGCGCTCGGCGCCCCAGGCCCGTTCAGCTTCGACACGGCGGCGTTCCGGGGCGCGGAGGCCGGGCGCGGGGCGCGCGTCGAGCCGGGCCTGCTCGTGCCCGAGCCGCTCGCCCTCGAGGCCTCGCCCCCGGCGGAGGTGGACCTCGACGACCTCGTCGCGATGCTCGAGCACCCGGTCCGGTGGTTCCTGCGGACCACGCTCGACGTGCGCGTGGCGCAGGACGAGGACGAGGTCGACGACCGCCTGCCCCTGACGATGGCGCCGCTCGCGGCGTGGGGCGCGGGCGACCGCATCCTCACGGCCGTGCTCGGGGGCACCGACCCCGGCCGGGCGTTCCAGGCGGAGTGGCGGCGCGGCCAGGCCCCGCCGCGCGAGCTGGGCCGCACCGCGCTGCGCGACGTCGTCGAGCGGGTGCAGCCGGTGGAGACGATGGCGCGGCAGGTCCGCGCCGACCAGGCGGCGCGCGCCGTCGACGTGTCCGCCGCGCTCCCCTCGGGCGTCCTCGTCACCGGCACCGTCCCCGGCGTGCACGGCGGCCGCGTCGTGCGCGCGGAGTACTCGAAGCTCGGCCCGAAGCACCGGCTCCGCGCCTGGGTCCAGACCCTCGCGCTCGCGGCGTCGGGCGGCGACGGCGGGATGCCCGAGGGGCAGCGGTGGCACGCGGGGACGGTCGGGCGCGCACCGGGCCGCGGCGCGAAGGCGGCGTGGAGCCTGATCCAGTCGCCCGACCCGGCCGACGCCGCCCGGCTGCTCGACGACCTGGTCGCGCTGCGTGCCGAGGCGACCCGCGCTCCGCTCCCCCTGCCGCCGGACGCGTCGCACGCGTACGCCGTCTCCCGCGGCGGCGGCACGGGCGACCCCGGCCAGGCGACCAGCGAGGCACGCTTCACCTGGAACGGCGGCTTCGAGAAGTCCGACGCCTACCACCTGATGGTCTGGGGGGACGGGGCGTCGTTCGACGCGATCGCCGGCGTGCCGGACGAGGACGACCGGCGCCGGTTCCCCGACGAGCCCTCGCGGCTGGGCGCGCTCGCCCGGCGGGTGTGGGACCCGTTGCTGGCGCACGAGCAGAAGGGCACCTCATGACGGCGGGGACGGGCTTCGGCACCGACGCGACCGGGGGTCTGGCGGGAGTCCCCGAGCGCCCGGTCTTCGACGTGTGCGGGCCGCTGCCGGACGGCACCACGGTGCTCGAGGCGAGCGCCGGCACGGGCAAGACGTTCACGATCGCGGCGCTCGCGACGCGGTTCGTCGCCGAGGGCCGCGCCGAGCTGCGCGAGCTCATGCTCGTGACGTTCGGCCGGGCCGCGACGTCGGAGCTGCGCGACCGCGTCCGCGAGCGGCTCGTGAGCGCCGAGCGGGCGCTGCGCGGATCCGACCCGGCGACCAGCGACGACCCGGTCGTGGCGCTGCTCGCCGACGTCGACGCGGCCGAGCTGGACCGCCGCCGCGCCCGCCTCGCGGCCGCGCTGTCGCAGCTCGACGCCGCGACGATCACGACGACGCACGGCTTCTGCCAGCAGATGCTCACGTCGCTCGGCATCGCGGCCGACGTGGACCCCGCGGCGACGTTCGTGGCCGACGTCGCCGACCTCGTGCGCGAGGTGTCCGACGACCTGTACGTGCGCCGCTTCTCCGACGAGGCGCACCCCGCGCTCACCCCGTCGATGGCCGCCGACCTGGGCCGCGCCGCCGTGAGCGACCACCAGGCCGTCGTCGAGCCCGCAGAACCGGGCGGGGGCGCACCCTCCTCCCCGGGCGCGCTGCGCCGGGCCGTGGCCCAGGAGACCCGCGACGAGACGCTGCGCCGCAAGCGGGCGCAGCACCTCCTGGACTACGACGACCTCCTGGTCATGCTGCGCGACGCGCTCGCCGACCCGGTGCACGGCCCGGTCGCCGCCGAGCGCGTGCGCTCCCGCTTCCGCGTGGTGATGGTCGACGAGTTCCAGGACACCGACCCCGTGCAGTGGGAGATCCTCCGCACCGCGTTCCACGGGCACCGCACCCTGGTGCTCATCGGCGACCCCAAGCAGGCGATCTACGCCTTCCGCGGCGCCGACGTCGTCGCCTACCTCGACGCGCAGCAGGACGCGACCGCCGTCGCCACGCTCGGCACCAGCTGGCGCAGCGACGAGCCGCTCCTTGGTGCGCTCGACACCCTGCTGGGCGGGGCGGCGCTGGGCGACGAGCGGATCGTCGTGCGGCCGGTGGACGCCGCGCACCGCGGGTCGCGCTTCGACGGCGGCGCACCGCTGCGGCTGCGGCAGGTGACGCGTGCCGCGCTCGGGATGTCGCCGGGTGAGACGCCGCCGGTCGGTCCGCCGCGCCAGCTCGTCGCCGCGGACGTCGCGGCCGACATCGCCGCACGCCTGGGCCGCGACCGGCTGGTGGACCGGGACACCGGGGCCGAGGACGGCGCGTGGCGTCCGCTCGAGCCGCGCGACGTCGCGGTGCTGACCCGCACGAACGCGCAGGCCGAGGCGGTCCGGTCGGAGCTCACGAAGCGCGGGGTGCCCGCCGTCGTCTCAGGGTTGTCGAGCGTTTTCGCGACGCCGTCGGCCCGCGACTGGCTCACCCTGCTCGCCGCGCTGGAGCAGCCGGGCGCCCACGGGCGGGCCGCCGCCCTGGCGCTGACGCCGTTCGTCGGCTGGGACGCCGAGCGGCTCGCGACCGCGGACGACGCCGCGCACGACGCGCTCGCCGACACGGTGCGGCGCTGGTCGCGGCTGCTGTGGTCGCGGGGGGTCGCCGCGCTGCAGGAGGCGGTGACCCGCGACGGCCTGGCGGAGCGGCTCATGCGCACCAGCACCGGCGAGCGCCACCTCACCGACCTGCGGCACGTGGGCGAGGTGCTGCACGCCGCGGCGGTCACGGAGGGCCTGGGTGCCTCGGCGCTCACGGCGTGGCTGCGGCGGCGCATCCGCGAGGCCGCCCAGGACTACGACGAGGAGCGCAGCCGCCGCCTGGAGACGGACGCGGCAGCGGTGCAGGTCGTCACCGTGCACGCCAGCAAGGGCCTGGAGTTCGGCGTCGTGTACGTGCCGTTCGCCTGGGACCGGTTCGAGCCGCGCCAGCCCGACGTGCTGCGGTTCCACGCCGGCGACGGGCGCCGCATCCTGCACGTGGGCGGCCCCGGCTCGTTCGGGTACGACGCCGCCCTGGAACGCCACCGCCGGGAGGAGGGCGGCGAGGACCTGCGCCTGCTGTACGTGGCGCTGACCCGCGCCCGGCACCAGGTGGTGGCGCACTGGGCGCCGTCGAAGGCGAACTCCGCGAAGGCGGGCCTGACCCGCGTCGTGCTGGGGGACCGCACGCTCGGCGGCGAGCCCGCGTCGCACGCGCCCCAGCAGGCCATGCGCGACGACGCCGTCCGGGCGTCGCTCGGCACGCTCGCCCAGGGTTCCGGCGGCACGATCGCCGTCGAGGAGGTGCCGGGCACGCCGTCCGCCGAGCGCTGGCGGCCGCCCGCCCAGGACGAGCCTGCGCTGGAGGTCGCGCACCTCGACCGGGTGCCGGACCCGACGTGGCGGCGCGCGTCGTACTCCGCGCTCACCGCCGGGGCGCACGCCGGTCGCCCGGGCGGACTGACGCCCGCGCCGGGCACGGCCGAGCCCGCCCCGGGCGGTGTCGAGTCCGAGCCGGAGGGCGGTGGCCTGCAGGACGAGCCGGCCGAGGCCGCACCGACCGCGGTCCGGCCGGGCGGTCCGGCCGACGCCGCGACCGGCGACGTGCCCGGCGCCGACCTGCCGTCCCCGATGTCGGGGCTGCCGGCCGGGACGGGATTCGGCACCCTCGTGCACGAGGTGCTGGAGTACGCGGACACCGCGGCCCCCGACCTCGACGCCGAGCTGCTCGCCCGGTGCGCCGCCGCCGCGACGACGCGGGTGCCGGGTACCGACCCGGCCGAGCTCGCCGCCGCGCTGGGCGTCGTCGCGCGCACCCCGCTCGGGCCGCTCGCGGGCGGTCGCACGCTCGCGGACGTCGTCCCTCGCGACCGTCTCGCCGAGCTGGAGTTCGAGCTCCCGCTCGCCGGTGGCGACACGGGCGCCGGCGGCGACACGGGCGCCGGCGGGCCCGGCCTCGAGGGCGCCACCCTGGCTGGGATCGCCGCGCTGCTGGGCCGCTACCTCGGCGACGACGACGCGTTCGCCGCCTATCCCGCCGCGCTGGCCGAGCTCGCGGCCGCAGACCCCACCGCCCGCCCCCTGCGCGGCTACCTCACCGGGTCGATCGACGCGGTGCTGCGGGCGCCCGGGGAGGACGGCGAACCGCGCTTCCTCGTCGTCGACTACAAGACGAACCGCCTCGGCGCGTTCGACGCCCCGCTCACGGCGCACGACTACCGGCCCGAGGCCACGGTCGACGCGATGCTGCACGCCCACTACCCGCTGCAGCTCGTGCTCTACCTCGTGGCGCTGCACCGCTACCTGGCGTGGCGGCTGCCGGGCTACGACCCGGACGTCCACCTCGGCGGCGGGCTCTACCTGTTCGTGCGCGGCATGTGCGGGCCGGGCACCCCCACCGGGCCCGACGGCGCCCCGTACGGCGTCGTGTCGTGGGTGCCGCCGCGCGGGCTGGTGCCGGCGCTGTCCGCGCTGCTCGACGGAGGCGACGCATGACCGACACCACCACGTTCCCGGGCGGACCGGTCGCGACCTCCGGCGACGTCCGCTTCGCCGCCGCGGCGCCCGAGCTGCTGCGGGAGTTCAACGCGGCCGGCCTCGTGGCCGCGACGGACGTGCACGTCGCGACGCGGCTCGGGCGGCTGACGGGCGAGGACGACGCGACGGTGCTGCTCGCCGTCGCGCTCGCCGTCCGGGCGCTGCGCGGCGGGTCCGTCTGCGTGCGGCTCGACGACCCGGACGAGCTCGCCACCCTCGCGCTGCCCGAGGACGCCGACCGGGGCGACGCCGCCGACAGCCCCGGCGCGGCCACTCCGCCCCCGTGGCCGGAGCACGCGGCGTGGGTCCGAGCCATCGAGGCCAGCCCCCTGGTGGCCGTCGGCGCGGGCGGCCCCGAGGACCGGCCCGCGCGCTGGGTGGGCGGCCGGCTGTACCTCGACCGGTACTGGCGGGACGAGCTCACGGTGCGGCGGCTGGTCGACGCCCGGCTGCAGGCAGCTCCCCTGGTGCCCGCGGGCGCGGGCCGGCTGGAGGCGGCGCTCGCGCGACTGTTCCCGGAGGCGGGTGATGTGCGGCAGCGGCTCGCCGCCGCGCACGCCGCCGGCCGCAGGCTCACGGTGCTCACCGGCGGTCCGGGCACGGGCAAGACGACGACGGTGGCGAGGCTGCTGGCCGTGCTGCAGGACGTCGCCGGCGAGCCCGCCCTGCGGGTCGCGCTCGCCGCCCCGACGGGCAAGGCGGCCGCCCGGCTGCAGGAGGCGGTCCGCGACGTCGTCGGCGCCCTGCCGCCTGAGGACCGCGAGCGCACCGGCCGGCCCGAGGCCACGACCGTCCACCGCCTGCTCGGCTACCGCAGCGCCACCCGGTTCCGGCACCACGCCGGGCACCACCTGCCGCACGACGTCGTCGTGGTCGACGAGACGTCGATGGTGCCGCTGTCCCTCATGGCGCGGCTGCTGGAGGCGCTGCGCCCGGACGCGCGGCTCGTCCTCGTCGGCGACCCGGACCAGCTCGCGTCGGTCGAGGCGGGGGCCGTGCTCGGCGACCTCGTCGCGCGGCCGGCGGTCGTCGAGGACCTTGCCGAGCACGTCACCACCACCCGGGCCGTGATGGAGCCCGTCGAGGACGAGACCCTCGCCAACGGCGTCGTCCGGCTCGTGACCGTGCATCGCCAGGACGAGGACTCCGCGATCCTGCCCCTGGCGGCCGCCATCCGGGACGGCGACGCCGACGCGGTGCTCGAAGTCCTGCGCGCCGGCACGGGCGGCGTCGAGCTGGTCGAGGCGGACACCGAGCGCCTCGACGAGGCCGCCGTGCAGGGCCTGCACGGGGACGCGGTCGACGCCGGCCGACGGCTCGTGGCCGCGGCGCGGGCGGGCGATGCGTCGGGCGCTCTCGAGGCGCTCAACACCCACCGCGTCATGGTGGCGCACCGACGCGGCCCGGTCGGCGTCGCCCGCTGGGCGGCGCAGGTCGAGGCCTGGGTCGAGGAGGCGACGGCGGACGGCGGGGCCGCGGCGGCCACCGGGACGCCGTGGGTCGTGGGCCGCCCCCTGCTGGTGACGACCAACGATGCCGACGTCGGCCTCTACAACGGCGACACCGGCGTGCTGGTCGCCGAGGGAGACCCGGCCGACGGTGCGGTGATCGCGGCGTTCGGCGATCCCCGATCCCCGCTGCGCGTGCGCACCCACCGGCTGCCGCCCGTGGAGACCGTGCACGCCATGACGGTGCACCGCGCGCAGGGCAGCCAGTTCCGCCGCGTCTCCCTGGTGCTGCCGCCGCCCACGTCGCCGCTGCTCACCCGCGAGCTGCTGTACACGGCGGTCACCCGTGCCCAGGAGTTCGTGCGCGTCGTCGGCACCGCCGACGCCGTGCGCGTGGCGGTCGCGCACCCCGTCCGCCGCGCGAGCGGGCTGCGCGACCCCCTCCCCTGACGTGGTGGGCGCTCCTGTGGCGCTGTTCGCTCCACGGATAGCGCTGAACGAGCGCCCACCACGTCACGGAATAGGGCCCCGGGTCGCGCGGGTTGTCCCAGGCGATGAACGCCGACGCCCCCGCCCCCGCGCCCACGTCCCCCCGACTGTCCGTCCTGGACCTGGTCCCGGTCCGCACGGGCCAGTCCAGCCCGCAGGCGCTGGCCGCCTCGCTCGCGCTGGTGCGCCGGGCGGACGAGCTGGGCTTCGAGCGGTACTGGTTCGCCGAGCACCACAACATGCCCGCGGTCGCGGCGTCGACGCCGCCGGTGATGATCGCGGCGGCCGCCGCCGTCACCGGGCGCATCCGCGTCGGCTCGGGCGGGGTCATGCTGCCCAACCACGCGCCCCTCGTGGTGGCGGAGCAGTTCGCCGCGCTCGAGGCCCTGGCCCCCGGCCGCGTGGACCTCGGCCTCGGCCGCGCACCCGGCTCCGACCCGGTGGTCACCGCGCTGCTGCGCCAGTCCGGCCCGACGTCCGACGTCGAGCGGTTCCCGCAGCACGTGGGCGACATCCTCTCCCTCATGAGCCCCGACGGCGCCGCCCTGCGCCTCGGCGACGGCAACCTCTACGACGTGCACGCCACCCCCGCCGCCGACGGCACGCCGACGGTGTGGTTGCTCGGCTCCAGCGACTACTCCGCCCGCCTCGCCGCCGAGCTCGGCCTGCCGTACGTGTTCGCGAACCACTTCTCGGGCGCGGGCGTCGACCAGGTGCTCGCGCTCTACCGCGACGGCTACCGCCCCAGCCCCGCCCACCCGGAGCCGCAGACGTTCCTCACGGCGAACGTCGTCGTCGCGCCCACCGCCGTCGAGGCGCACGAGCGCGCCCTGCCGCAGCTCCGGTCGATGGCCCGGCTGCGCACCGGCAAGCCGATGGGCCGCGCGGAGACCGTCGAGCAGGCCGCCGCCGAGCCGCTCGACCCCATGGCGGAGCAGATCGTCGCCGACATGCGCGCCCGCTGGGTCGTCGGCGAGCCCCACCAGGCCGCCGCCCAGCTCCGCGAGCTCGCCGCCCGGCACGGCGTGGACGAGGTCATGGTCGTTCCCGTGGCCGGCTCCTACGAGTCCGAGCCGCTGGACGCCACGCCCGGCCGGGTCCGCACCCTCGAGCTGCTCGCCGAGGCGCTCGCCGCCTGACACGGGACGGCCGTCACGGCTCGTTCGAACCAGACAGAGGTGGAGTCCGCGGCCGCGTCGGACTAACCTGGACTTAGTCCACCCTGGTCCAGGAGGATCTCTGTGAAGACCGTCAACGTGCACGAGGCCAAGACCCACCTCTCCCGCCTCCTCGCGGAGGTCGAGGCGGGCGAGGAAGTCGTGATCGCGCGCGCGGGCCACCCGGTCGCCCGCCTGGTCGGCACCGACCCCGCGGCTCGTCCCCGGCGAGAGCTCGGCCCGCTGCGCGGCCGGTTCACGATGCCCGACGACCTCGACCGCTGGGCGCAGGACGAGGTGGCCGCCCTGTTCGAGGGTGACGACACGGCCGGCGGCGCCCGGTGAGGTACCTGCTCGACACCAACGTCCTCGTGTGGACGCTCGGCTTCCCCGAGCGGCTGCCCGACGACGTCGCGGAGATCCTCGCGGACCCGGAGCCGGAGATCTGGTTCAGCGCCGTCAACATCTGGGAGATCGGCATCAAGTCCGCCCTGGGCCGCGCCGACTTCGACCTCGACCCCCACGTCGCCCGCGCGACCACCCTGGCACTCGGCTTCGTGGAGCTCGCCGTCGACGGGGCCCACGCCGTGACGGCGGCACGCCTGCCCGCCGTCCACCGGGACCCGTTCGACCGGATGCTGGTGGCGCAGGCGATCATGACGGGCTCGACCCTGCTCACCAGCGACGCCACCGTCGCGGCGTACCAGGGGCCCGTCCGCCACGTCGGTCGCCGCGCGGACGGACCCGAGAGAGGACCTGCCCGATGACCCACGTCACCGTCGTCCGCGCGGACAACCCCGGCCCGATGACGCTGGACGGCACGCGCTCGTACGTGCTGCGCGCGCCGGGCTCGTCGTCGTGCGTGGTCGTGGACCCGGGCCCCGACGACGAGCGGCACCTCGCCACCCTGGCCGAGGCGGGCCCGGTGGACCTGGTGCTGGTCACGCACCGGCACGCCGACCACACGGCCGGCTCGGCGCGCCTGCGCGCGCTGACCGGCGCCCCGGTGCGGGCCGCCGACCCGGGGCACTGCCACGGCGGGGAGCCGCTGCGCGGCGGCGAGACGATCGACGAGGCCGGGCTCCGGGTCGACGTCCTCGCGACGCCGGGGCACACCGCCGACTCCGTGTCGTTCGTCGTGGCGGCGCCGGGCCCGTCCGGGACGAGCGAGCCCGTGGTGCTCACGGGCGACACGGTGCTCGGGCAGGGCACCACGGTGATCGCCGAGCCGGACGGGTCCCTGCGGGACTACCTCGCCAGCCTGGACGCGCTGGAACGGGTGGGCGACGGCCGGGTCGGCCTGCCGGGGCACGGACCCGGGATCGAGGACCTTGGCGACGCCGTGCGGGTCTACCGGCGTCACCGCCTGGAGCGGCTGGACCAGGTGCGGTCCGCGCTCGCGACGCTCGGCCCGACGGCGGACGCCGACGCGGTCGTGGCGCACGTCTACGCCGAGGTGGACCCGTCGGTGCGCCGCGCGGCGCGGCAGTCCGTCGTCGCGCAGCTCGCGTACCTGCAGGACGATCCCGCCTGACCGGTGCGGCCCGGCGGGACCGGGCGGGTGTCGGTGTCCCGCGGCACGATGGCGTGATGACGGTCACGCCTGCCCCGGAAGCCCGCCCCGCCGTCCGCCTCGGTGTCGCCTTCGTCCCGACGATGACGCCCGAGTCGCTGCGGTCCCTCGCCACCTCCGTCGAGGCCGCCGGCCTGGACGACCTGTGGGTGTGGGAGGACTGCTTCAAGCAGAGCGGCGTCGCGTCGGCCGCGGCCGCGCTCGCCTGGACCGAGCGGGTCCGGGTCGGGATCGGCCTGATGCCCGCGCCGCTGCGCAGCACGGCGGTCACGGCGATGGAGGTCGCCACCGTCGCGCGCATGTTCCCCGGCCGGTTCGTGCCGGCCGTCGGCCACGGCGTGCAGGAGTGGATGGAGCGGGCCGGGGTACGGGCGAAGTCGCCGCTCACCCTGCTGCGCGAGCACACCGAGGCGCTCCGTGCCCTGCTCGCCGGCGAGGAGGTGACGACGTCGGGGCGCTACGTGACCCTCGACCAGGTCCGTCTCGACTGGCCCGCGCCGGAGGTCCCGTTGGTGCTCGGTGGCGTCGGGCCCCGCTCCCTCGCCCTGGCGGGCGAGCTGGGCGACGGCGTGATCCTCGCCAACGCGCTCACGCCCGACGACGTGCGCGCCGCCGCGGAGACCGCCGGCGCCGCCGCGCAGGCCGCGGGCCGGCCCGCGCCGGGCATGTACGCGACACTCATCGCCGCGACGGGCGACCGGGCGCAGCAGCGGCTCGACGCGGAGCTCCCGCTGTGGGGCGCGGAGCCGGGTCGCGGCGTCGGAGCGGCCGGCGACGCCCGCGCCATCGCCGACGCCGTGCTCCGCCTGGCGGCGGCCGGCGCCTCCGCCGTCTCCGTGCAGCCCACGGCCGACGAACCCGACCTCGCCGGTTTCGTCGAGCTGCTCGGCCGCGAGGTGCGGCCGCTGCTCGACCAGGCATGACCCACCCAGGGCAGGACCCACCCGAGGAGCAGACCATGGACTGGAAGATCGAGCTGATCCACGTGCCCGTGAGCGACGTGGACCGGGCGAAGGAGTTCTACGAGCGCGTCGGCTTCCACCCCGACCACGACCAGGTGGTGAACGACGACCTGCGGTTCGTGCAGATGACGCCGCCGGGCTCCGCGTGCTCCATCGCGTTCGGCACGGGGCTGGGCGGCACGCTGCAGCCGGGCCAGCTGGACGCGATCCAGGTGGTGGTGCCCGACGCGGACGACGCGCTGGCACACCTGCGCGGCGCCGGGATCGAGGCACAGGGGGTGGACGACCAGCCGTGGGGCCGGTTCGTCACGTTCGCCGACCCGGACGGCAACTCCTGGACGCTGCAGCAGCTGCCCGCGTGGTCCGCGAACGCGGGCTGAGTCAGAGCCGCTTGCCGTAGCAGCGCTGCTGCTCGAACCCGGCGTGGTCGCCGAACGACTCGATCGGCTCGTAGCCGATGGCCTCGTACAGCGCGATCGCCTCGGGCTGCGCGGTGCCGGTCTCGAGCACGAACCGGCGGAAGCCGACCTGACGGGCGGCGCGCTCCAGCTCGGCCATCAGCCGCCGCGCGACGCCGCGCCCGCGGGCGTCGCCGTCCACGTACAGGCGCTTGACCTCGCCGGTCGCGGCCGGGTGCGCCGTGCCGCGGCCGCGCCGGTCGGCCGTGCCGGAGACGTCGCGCACCGCGGCGGTGCCGACGGGGCGGCCGTCCAGCCGGGCGACGAGCGTGACGACGATCGACCGCGGGTCGATCGCCGGCGCCTCGTCCTCCCCGCCGTACCGCACGGCCATCTCGGCCTCCTGCGCGGCGCGCAGCCCCGCGGCAGCGGGGTCGTCCCACGCCACGGCGTCGACCGTCAGGCCCTCGGGCCCGACGGTCGACGGGAGGACCGTGGTGGCGGTCATGCCGAGACGAGCGAGGCCAGCACCGACGTGAAGAAGCCGAGGCCGTCCGTGCCGGAGCGCGGGCCGGCCTCGCCGTCCGGACCGAACCCGGCCTCGACGGCGTGCTCCGGGTGCGGCATGAGGCCGACCACGTTGCCGCGCTCGTTGGCGATGCCCGCGATGTCACGACGCGAGCCGTTCGGGTTCCAGCCCTGGTAGCGGAACACGACGCGGCCCTCGCCCTCGAGCTCGTCGAGGGTGCGGTCGTCGGCCACGAACTGGCCGTCCTGGTTCTTCAGCGGGATGGTGATGTGCTGACCGGGTCGGTACTGGTTGGTCCAGGCCGTCGACGTGTTCTCGACCGACAGCACCTGCTCGCGGCACACGAAGTGCAGGTGGTCGTTCTTCACCATCGAACCGGGCAGCAGGTGCGCCTCGGTCAGCACCTGGAAGCCGTTGCAGATACCGAGCACCGGCATGCCGCCCTTGGCGGCGTCCACCACGGCGTCCATGGCGGGCGCGAAGCGCGAGATGGCGCCGGCGCGCAGGTAGTCGCCGTACGAGAACCCGCCGGGCAGGACGACGGCGTCGACACCCTGGAGGTCGCCGTCGGCGTGCCACAGCGACACGGGCTCCCCGCCCGCGAGCCGCACCGCGCGGGAGGCGTCCCGGTCGTCGAGCGTGCCGGGGAAGGTGATGACGCCGATCCGCGCGGAGGCGAGGGTGGCGGCCGACATCAGGCCACGCCCTCGGACGTGATCGTCCCGGCGGCGTCCGTCGCGGCGTCCGCCACGCGCACGACGTCCTCGATGACGGGGTTGGACAGCAGCGTCTCGGCGGCCTGCTGGGCGGCGGCGAGCACCTCGGGCGTGACGTCGCCGTCCACCTCGAGCTCGAACCGCTTGCCCTGGCGCACCCCGCTGAACTGGGTGAAGCCGAGGCGGGGCAGCGCCCCCACGACGGCCTTGCCCTGGGGGTCCAGGATCTCGGGCTTGGGCATGACCTCGACGACGACGCGTCCCACGGGTGCTCCTTGGATCGTGACCGGTAGCTGGCCGGGTGGTCCAGCGGCCGCCGCTCCGGGATCCCGGCACGGGCGGCGCCGCGGAGGCGCGCGCGTGGGGGCGGGAGCACGACGGCGGGATTCCGCGACGAGTCTACCGTCCGCGCGCTAGCCTTCTGACGCCGCGGGGCGCAGCCGGACGACGGCGCCGTCGATGCCGCGTCATCCACCATCGCACCGACCCCGAGGAAGCATGTCCGCACCCACCCCTCCGCCCGCCGGCGGCACGCCCGACCCGTACGCCACGCCCGACGCCGGCGCGACGCCCTCGCCGGAGCCCGCCCCGACCGAGCCGCCGGCGCCGTACGCCCAGCCCGGCTCGCCCGCCCCGGGGTCGCCGTACGACCAGCAGGGCCCGTACGGCGGCCGGCCGACCCCGTACGCGCAGCCCGCGCCCTACGGCGCGCCGTCCCCGTACGGGCAGCCCGCGCCGGGGACGGACGGGCTCTCGATCGCCGCGCTGATCACCGGCATCCTCGGCATCAGCCCCGTCGCGCTGGGCCTCGGCATCGCGGGGATGCGGCGCACCCGGCGTACGGGACAGAGCGGCCGTGGCCTGGCGATCGCCGGCGTCGTGCTCGGCGCACTCGGGATCCTCGGCTGGCTCCTGGTCGTCGGGCTGGTCGTCCTGGCGGCGACGAACGACGAGTTCCAGGAGGGGTTCAGCCAGGGCTTCGAGGAGTCGTACGCCGAACGCACCGGGGCGAACCTGAACCTGGGCGACTGCTTCGAGCTGCCGGCCGACGCCACCGACCTCACCGGCATCGTCGCGGTCGACTGCACGTCGCCGCACGGGGCGGAGCTGGTGGGCGTCGACGAGCTGACGGACGCCGAGTACCCGGGCGAGGACTCCGTCGTCGCCACCACCGAGGACTTCTGCTTCGAGGAGTTCGCCGACTACGTCGGCACGGACTACGACGCGTCCGGCCTCGACATGATGTACCTCTACCCCACCGAGGCGTCGTGGACGTTCGGCGACCGGCGCCTCATGTGCTGGGCGCAGAACCCGGACGGCTCGCCGCTGGAGGCCAGCGTCCAGGGCTCCGGCCTCTGACCCGCCGACCCGCGGGGGCGCCTCAGCGCAGGGGCGCCCCCGTCAGCCGCTCGTACGCCTCGAGGTAGCGGTCGCGGGTGCGCTCGACGACCTCGGACGGCAGCACGGGCGGCGGCACGTCGGACGCGCGGTCCCAGCCGGAGGCGGGGGACGTCAGCCAGTCGCGCACGATCTGCTTGTCGAAGCTCGGCTGCGAGCGGCCCGGCTCCCACTCGTCGGCGGGCCAGAACCGCGACGAGTCGGGCGTGAGCACCTCGTCGCCGAGCACGGTCGCCCCGGTCGCCGGGTCGACGCCGAACTCCAGCTTGGTGTCCGCGAGGATCACGCCGCGCTCGCGCGCGATCTCCTCGGCGCGGGCGTAGACGGCGAGCGTGAGGTCCCGCAGGCGCGTGGCGGCGTCGTCGCCGATCCGGCGCGCCACCTCCTCGAACGGCACGTTCTCGTCGTGCTCCCCCACCTCGGCCTTGGTGGCGGGGGTGAAGATCGGCTCCGGCAGGCGCGAGCCGTCGACCAGGCCGGCCGGCAGCGGGATGCCCGTGACCTCGCCGGACGCGCGGTACTCGGCCAGGCCGGAGCCGGTGAGGTAGCCGCGCGCGACGCACTCGACGGGGAACATCTCGAGCCGGCGGCAGATCATCGCGCGGCCGGCGACGACGTCGGGCACGAGGCCGTCGCCCGGCTCGGCGCTCGCCTCGGTGGACACGACGTGGTTGTCCACGACGTCCGCGAGCTGCTCGAACCACCACAGGCTGAGCTGCGTGAGCACCACGCCCTTGTCCGGGATGCCGGGGGTGAGCACGTGGTCGTGCGCCGAGAGGCGGTCGGACGCGACGACGAGGACGACGTCGCCCAGCGGGTGCACGCCGCCCAGCGCCGGCAGGTCCGGCTCGTACAGGTCGCGGACCTTGCCGGAGTAGACGTGCCGCCACCCCGGCAGGTCGAGCGGTCCCCCGGCGAAGGCGTCGTTCTGGTCGGCACCGGGCTGGTCGACATCGTGCGTCTCGGTCACGACGCACAGTCTCTCACCGCGCCGCGGGGCGGCGTCGAGCGTCTCGCACGACGTCGGGAGGCAGCCGTCAGGGGACGGCGACCTCGCCGCGCTCGGCCTTCAGCGCGATGTCGCTGCGGTGGTGGGAGCCGTCCAGCGCGATCTTCTCGACCCCGGCGTAGGACGCCGCCCGGGCGGCCGCGAGGTCCGCGCCCCGGCCGACGACGGACAGCACGCGTCCCCCGGCGGACACCAGCGCGCCGTCGACGACGGCGGTGCCGGCGTGCAGCACGTGCACGTCGTCCAGCGCCTCGGCGTCGGCGATGCCGGTGATCGGGTCGCCCTTGCGCGGCGACTCGGGGTAGCCCTGGGAGGCGACGACGACGTTCACCACGGCGTCGTCCGACCAGCGCAGCGGCTCGATGCCGTCGAGGCGGCCGGTGGCGGCGGCGAGCAGCACGCCCGACAGCGGGGTGCGCAGCCGCGCGAGCACGGCCTGGATCTCCGGGTCGCCGAAGCGGGCGTTGAACTCCACCACGCGGGTGCCGCGCGAGGTCAGCGCCAGCCCCACGTAGAGGACGCCGGAGAACGGGGTGCCGCGGCGGGCCATCTCGTCCACGGTGGGCTGCGCGATCCGGTCGACCACCTCGGCCACGAGGCCCGACGGCGCCCAGCCGAGCGGCGTGTACGCGCCCATGCCGCCCGTGTTGGGGCCGGCGTCGTCGTCGCCCACCCGCTTGAAGTCCTGCGCGGGGACCATCGGCACGACCGTGGCGCCGTCGCACAGGCAGAACAGCGAGACCTCCGGGCCGTCGAGGTACTCCTCGACCACCACGGTGCCGTCGTCGCCGCGGGCCTGGAGCGCCTCGCGGGCGTGCGCGAGGGCGGCGTCCCGGTCCGACGTCACGACGACGCCCTTGCCGGCGGCGAGCCCGTCGTCCTTGACGACGTAGGGGGCGCCGAAGGCGTCGAGCGCGTCGGCGACCTGCTCGACGGTGGTGCACACGTGCGCCATCGCGGTCGGCACGTTCGCGGCGGCCATGACGTCCTTCGCGAACGCCTTCGACCCCTCGAGCCGGGCCGCCTCGGCCGACGGCCCGAAGACGGGGATCCCGGCCTCGCGGACCGCGTCGGCCACCCCGGCCACGAGGGGAGCCTCGGGCCCGACGACGACCAGGTCGACGCCGAGCGTCCGGGCGAGGGCGGCGACGGCCCGGCCGTCGTTCGGGTCCACCGGGTGCAGCGCGGCCTGCGCGGACATGCCGGGGTTGCCCGGCGCGGCGTGCAGCTCGTGCGCGGTCTCCTCCGACGCGAGGGCGTGGACGATGGCGTGCTCGCGGGCGCCGGTCCCGACGACAAGGATCTTCACGGGCGACCATGCTAACGACCCCCGCGACGGGGGTGCCGTGGCGTCCGCGGACGCCGTGCCCGCGAGCCGCGCCGGGCCGCTCAGGGCTGCGGCAGGCGGGCCATCCCGTAGACGCGGTCGACGCGCAGGCGCAGCACCTGGCGACGGTCTGCCACCATCGCCTGCCGGAACTCCTCCCAGTCGGGATGCTCCTGGCGGGCGGCGACGCGGAACGTCTCGACGAGCTCGTCTGCGGCGGCGTCGTGGGCGTCGGTCGCCACGTCGCTCAGCTCCGCCGTGCCGTCGAGGACGGCGTAGCTCCAGAAGTCCGGGGCGCTCACGTGCAGCGAGACGCGGGGGTCGCGCGCGGCGTTGCGGGTCTTGGCGCGGTCCGCGGTCACGGACACGCGCGCCGTCCGCGTCTCCTCGTCCCACGCGTAGAGCACGTTGGACAGCTGGGGGCGGCCCGCGCGCCGCAGGGTCGTGAGGACACCCTTGTTGCCGTCCGCCACCAGGGCGAGCAGGGCGCGCTGGTCGTCCGTCTCGGTCGTTCCCGACGTCGTCATGCCGGGACAACCCGCCAGGTCAGGCCGTTGTTCCCCCGGGCACGGTGGCGTCCTGCCCCGACCGGGCGAGCGACTCCGCGACGAAGCCGTCGGCGGTCAGCTCGGCGACGACGTCGCACAGCCACGCGACGGCGACGGGGTCGCGGTCGCGGCCGGTGGCGACGGCCTGCCGGATCTCGGTGAACCGCGGCTCGACCACGCGCAGCCCGGGGTGCTCGGCGACGTACCGGGTCAGCGGCTGCCGGATGCCGGCCGCCACCTCCAGGCCGTGCTCCTCGAAGGCGACGGTGCCGTCGGCCCCGCGCACCACCTCCGCGCGCCGGAGCGTGCGCGTGAGGTACAGGTCGTACGCCGAGCCCTGCTTCACCCCGACGCGCACGCCCGGTCGGTCGACGTCCGCGGCCACGCGGACGCGCGAGTCCTCCGGCACGGCGAACACGCCCTCGATCAGCACGTACGGCGCGGTGAACGCGACCTGCTCGGCGCGCTCCGGCTCCACGGCGAGGAAGCCGACGTCGGCCCGGCCGTCGGCGACCGCCGCGAACGAGTGCCGCGCCGCGTCGACGCACTCCAGCACTCCCTCGACGCCGAGGCGCCGGGCCAGCTCGCGGGCGAGGTCGACGGTCACCCCGGACGGGTGCTGGCGCGTGCCCTGCGCCAGCACCGGGTTGCCGAGGTTGACGACCGCGCGCAGCACGCCCGTGGGGGCGAGCGCGTCGACGACCTGGCCCGTCGCCGTCATGCCCGGGCGTGGATCAGGTCGTGCACCGGGATGATCTCGTCACGCCGCGGGCCGACGCCCACCGCGGAGATGCGGCAGCCGGACAGCTCCTCGAGCCGGGCGAGGTACGCCTGCGCGTTGGCCGGCAGGTCCTCGATGGTGCGGGCGTGCGAGATGTCCTCCCACCAGCCCGGCATCTCCTCGTAGATCGGCTTCGCGTGGTGGAACGCCGACTGGTCGTCGGGCATCTCGTCGTAGCGGGTGCCGTCCACGTCGTAGGCCACGCAGACCGGCACCTTCTCCAGGCCCGTGAGCACGTCCAGCTTCGTCACCACGAGGTCGGTGAGGCCGTTGATGCGCGACGCGTAGCGCGCGATGACGGAGTCGTACCAGCCGCAGCGGCGCGCGCGGCCGGTCGTGACGCCGTACTCGCCGCCGGTCTTGAGCAGGTACTCGCCCATGTCGTCGAACAGCTCGGTGGGGAACGGGCCCTCGCCGACGCGCGTCGTGTACGCCTTGATGACGCCGATGACGGAGTCCACGCGGGTGGGCCCGATGCCCGAGCCGGTCACCGCGCCGCCGGCGGTCGCGCTCGACGAGGTGACGAACGGGTACGTGCCGTGGTCGATGTCGAGCATGGTGGCCTGGCCGGCCTCGAAGAGGACGTTCTTGCCCGCGTCGAGCGCCTGGTTGAGCACCAGCGGCGTGTTCGCGACCATCGGCTTGAGACGCTCGGCGTGCGCCAGCAGCTCGTCGACGGTCTCGTCGATCTCGACGGCGCGGCGGTTGTAGACCTTCACCAGCAGGTGGTTCTTCTGGTCGAGGGAGCCCTCGACCTTCTCCCGCAGGATCTTGGGGTCGAACAGGTCGCCGATGCGGATGCCGACCCGGTTGATCTTGTCCGCGTACGCCGGCCCGATGCCGCGGCCCGTGGTGCCGATGCGGCGCTTGCCGAGGAAGCGCTCGGTGACCTTGTCGAGCGTGCGGTGGTAGCCGGCGATGACGTGCGCCTGGCTCGAGACCAGCAGGCGGGAGACGTCCACGCCCCGCGCGATGAGGTCGTCCAGCTCCTCGAACAGCACGTCGATGTCGACCACCACGCCGTTGCCGATGACGGGGACGACGCCGGGCGACAGGATGCCGGAGGGCAGCAGGTGCAGGGCGTACTTCTCGTCGCCGATGACGACGGTGTGCCCCGCGTTGTTGCCGCCGTTGAACTTCACGACGTAGTCGACCCGGGACCCGAGCAGGTCCGTGGCCTTCCCCTTGCCCTCATCGCCCCACTGGGCACCGACGAGCACCACGGCTGGCATGAAATCTCCTCGCGTCGACGAGGCCCGGCGTGTTCACCCACGTCACCTGAGGAGGCGGGCCTCCTGGTCCGGGCCGCGCCCGAGTTTACCCGCCCGTGACCTGCCCGTCGGTCCGGCGCGCTCAGCCGGCCGGGTGGTGCGTCGCGGGGGTGGACGGCGCGGGCGCCGACTCGCAGCGGTGGTCGCGGTCGATGCGGAACAGGTCGAGGGCCCCGCACACCTCCAGCACGAACAGGTCGCGCTCGTCCGCGCCGCGCAGCACGGTGGCACCGCCGCGCTTGCGCCCGGCGTCCGCGAGGGAGATGAGGAAGGCGGCCCCGGTCGAGTCCATGAACGTGACGCGGCACATGTCGATCACCAGCAGCTGGCGCCGCAGCCCGACCACCCGGGTGGCGATCTCCGGGAACTGGTCACGTTCCGCGAGGTCGAGGTCACCGGCGATCACGAGCGTCGTCGTCGTCGAAGACGTCGCGATCTCGATCATGGAGCGAGCGTACCCGCGACCGGCCCCGCGCGGCGCCCGAGGCGTCGATCTGTGGAGAGGGCGGGAGTCGGGCCAGAATGGGCGTCATGACCTCCCCTGTGGACGACCTGCTCGCCGGCCCGCCCCCGACCCGCCTGCCCGACGACCACCCCGAGGTGCGCGACGGCCTGGACACCGGGGAGGACCCGGCCCGGCTGGCCGCCGACCACCCCGCGTCGTCCCTCGCCTGGGCCGTGCTCGCCGAGGCCACGCTCGACGCCGCGGGCGACGCGCCCACCGCCGCCCGGTCCGTGACGGCGTACGCGTACGCGCGCACCGGCTACCACCGCGGCCTCGACGCCCTGCGTCGGGCGGGCTGGCGCGGCCAGGGCCCGATCCCCGCCGACCACGAGCCCAACCAGGGGTTCCTGCGCGCGCTCGCCGCGCTGTCCGAGGCGGCCGCGCAGATCGGCGAGGCCGACGAGGCGGAGCGCTGCGCGCAGTTCCTGCGCGACTCCGGCACCTCGCCGGAAGAGGTCCGCGCGCTCGTGGGTTGAGCTGTTCGAGACCCGCACGGTCTCGAACAGGCTCGACCGACGGACGAGGTCAGCCGGGCGCGACGGCGTTCGCGTGCAGCTTGGCCCACACGAGCTTGCCGGAGCCGGCGGGCCGCCAGCCCCAGTCGGCGAGCCGCTCGACGATCTGCATCCCGAACCCGCCCACGCGGTTGGGGTGGCCGTCGGTGGTGACGGGCGGCGCGGGGTTGGAGTCCTCCACCTCGATCCGCAGCCCGTCGCCGGTGTCGAAGAGGCGCAGCGCGATGTTGCCCCAGCCGTGCAGCACGCCGTTGGCGACGAGCTCGGAGACGACCAGCTCCGCCGACGCGGACTCCGGCAGGCCCCAGGCCTGGCAGGTGCGCAGCACGGCGTGCCGGGCCCGGCCGATGGACGCCGGCTCGCTGGGCAGCAGCCACCGCCGCGACCGCGGGCTGAGCGGCTGGACCTGCGCGTCGGCGACCGGGTCGGGCACGCGCACGACGACGAGCGCGACGTCGTCCTCAGGCGCGTCGGCGAGCCGGGACAGCAGCTCCTCCCCCACCCCGGCGGCGTCGCGGGCGGTGATGCGGCCCGACGTCTCGACGAGGGCGTCGAGCCCGACCTTGAGCGACCGGTCGCGGCGCTCGATCAGGCCGTCGGTGTAGAAGAGGAGCACGTCGCCGCGGCGCAGCTCGGCCTGCCCGGTGGTGCGCGGCTTCGACCCGAAGCCGACCAGGGAGCCGGCGCCGCCCGCGAGCTGGGTGACCTTGCCGTCGCGCAGCAGCAGGGGCGGCAGGTGGCCGGCGCGCGTGTACTGCACGGTCCACGCGTCGCCGTCCTGCTGGTGCTTGAGGGTGGCGTAGACCATCGATGCCGACCGCGGGATGCGCATCCCCGTGACGAGCTGGTCCACCCGGTCCACGACGATCCCGGGCGTGGCGAGCTCGAACGCGTACGACCGCACCACGGACCGCAGCTGCCCCATGGCTGCCGCGGCCTCGACGTCGTGCCCGACGACGTCGCCGACCACCAGCCCGACGGTGCCCTCGTTGATCTGCAGCACGTCGTACCAGTCGCCGCCCACCTGGGCGTGCTCGGCGTTGGGCGCGTAGTAGGTCCACACGTCGAGCCCGGACACGTCGGCCTGCTCGGGCAGCATGGCGCGCTGCAGCGCCTCGGCGAGCCGGTGCTCGCGCGCGTACAGGCGCGCGTTGTCGATGGCGGTGCCCGCCCGGCGCGCC
Organism: Isoptericola sp. NPDC056134; assembly: GCF_042264825.1. Taxonomy (NCBI): domain Bacteria; kingdom Bacillati; phylum Actinomycetota; class Actinomycetes; order Micrococcales; family Promicromonosporaceae; genus Isoptericola; species Isoptericola sp. NPDC056134. Next base: position 1,608 of record NZ_JBHJVM010000006.1, on the reverse strand, counting down.
ACCACCTCGATCACGGTGTGCACGTGCTGCGGCTCGCCCGGACCGGGCCGGACCTCCTCGGTGACCGTGCCGTCGGGCGCCACCCCCACGCCGTGCCAGGTGGCGAGCAACCCCAGCACGCGGCGGCGCCCCGCCACCGCGTGCACGACGACGGCGCGCGGCAGCGCCCCGGTCTCCTCGACCACGCGACGCAGCAGGTCGCGGCGCAGCCACCCGGAGGCGGAGTGCGCCGGGAAGCCCGCCCCCAGGCGGAGCATCACCGGCCCCTCGACGACCCCCTCGAGCAGGTCCTGCACCTCGTCCCGCACCGGCTCGCGGGCCTCGCCGTCGGCGGGCGGGTCCGGCCGTTCCCCGGAGGCGTCGTCGGGCAGCTCGGGCACGTACCGGGCGTGCCGGCGACCGCGGCCGCTCGGCGGCGACGCGACGTCCACGCCGTCGGCGAAGACGAGCCCGTCGTCGTTGACGTAGAAGCCGGCCCAGGGGACGAGCGCGCGCAGCAGGTCGGCGATGTCGCGCAGCGCGTACGGGTACTCGAGGTCGCCGAGCAGCTCCGTGGTCTGGGCGATGAGGTCGAGGTCCGCGCGCTCGCGGCGCTCCACCTCGAGGGAGGCGAGCTGGTTGGCCTGCCGCTCGACATGCGTCGACACGTCCGTGGCGGTGCCGAACCAGTGCTCGGCCGGCCCCCGCCCGCCCGGCACCGGCGACATGGTGATCTGCCACCAGGTGGCGCGGCCGTCCACGAGCCGCCCGCTCACCATGCGGGTGGTGGGCCGCCCGGCGCGCAGGTCGCCCTGGCTGCGCTCGCGCTCCGCGTCGTCGTCCACGAGCTCCAGCAGCGGGTGCCTGCCCAGGACGGCGAGGTCGTTGACGCCGATCCCGGACTCCCGTGCGAAGGCGTCGTTGATCCACAGGACGGGCATCCCGTCCTCCCAGGCGCCGGTGACGAACGCGGGGATGACGGCGGCCGCGATCGCCCCGTCGAGAAATCCGTCCGGGAGGGGCGGCACAGGACCGGATGATTCGGTCATAATGCCTCCACTGCCGAGATTCCCCGCCCTGGTTGGTGTTCTTGCTGGTCATTCAACCGTAGATTGGTGTCCGCCGAGACTCGAGGTGAACGCCCCGCGCGTGGAAGGAGCACCGTGCACGACGGTTCGAACACGACCCCCCGTGATCTGCGGCGTGCGGACGTGAGGGAGGCAGACGCGGTGCCTGAGCTGGGAGACCCCGCGAGCGTGCACGTCATCGTGGGCGCGTCGCGCGCCCGTGTCGTGCTGTCCGGCGAGATCGACGCCGACATCGGAGCCGAGCTGGGCGAGGCCATCTCCGACGCCGAGGGCTCCGGCCTCCCCGTCGAGATCGACGCCCATCACGTCACCTTCATGGATTCCTCGGGTGTGGCGTTCCTCGCACGCCTCGCGTCGCGCAGCCCGCACCGTGTCCGGGTGCTGCGCGCCCCGCCCACCGTCCGGTTCCTCCTCGAGGTCACGCGGATCGGCGAGCTGCTGGAGATCGTCGACGTCGACCCCGGCTTCGACCTGGAGTCCCCGACCGCGAGATAGAGAAGCTCCTCGCCGAGATAGAGAAGCCCGGGCGATGCCGCAATCT